>NZ_JARWPM010000199.1 GCF_029869215.1 Nocardia carnea | reverse complement strand
GCACCCACACCAACAGCCAGAACCAGCTACCCGACTTGATTGCCACGCTTCGGAACATCGAGGCGGCTTACATGGAGTTCCGGCGGGTTCTCGGCACCGGTACGCGACGGCGCCAACGGATGCTGGCGCATACAGAGGATGAGACCACCCTGACGTCATGGTTCGAACCATTGATCGTTCCGGGGCTACTCCAGACCCCGGGGTACATAGAGTGGATCTTGCGGAAGGTAATCGGGTTCTACGGCATCCCTGACGACTTAGACGAAGGCGTTGAGGCTCGAATCGAGCGTCAAAACGTGTTGTACCGGGGTAAACGCCGGTTCTCGTTCGTGATCGGTGAGCAAGCCCTACGCACGACCGCCGGGGATGACTCCGTGATGCTGGGACAACTTGACCGGCTGCTGACCGTGATGTCTCTACCCCGGGTAGTGCTCGGTATCCTGCCGGACCAGGCCACATACGAAGCTCCCGCGATAAACGGATTCGTCATGTACGACACCCGGCTTGTCCTGGTGGAGACAGTCAGTGCAGAGCTGACCATCACACAGCCCCGGGAAATCGGGTTGTACCGCAAAATGTTCGACACCCTTACCAGGCAAGCCGCCTACGGTGACGCTGCCCGGCGCTTGATCCGTCACGCGATCAACCAGCGCTCACCAGCCTAATAGCAAAAGACCGGCTCCCAGTAGGGGCCGGTCCACGCTTGGAGTCGAGTACCGCTTTATCCTCCGAGCTTGCTGAGCAGTTCGTCTAGGTCATAGGTGTGCCCGTCTGGCCCGGTCAAAGTGATCTGAGAACCGCGCACTTCGATACCCTGGACCCCGGCGGCCTCAGCGCTGGCCATCGTCTCCCGGATGGTCTCGACCAGGCCAACCGGCCGGAGGTGTCCCAACAGATCATGCACGTTGCCTAGATCCACCTCGGCGCTGTCGAGATGGTTTCGGCCGTTTGTCATAGCCGACATGGTGAACGACAGTCGCACGTTCATCCGGCGTAGCCAACTGTTCCGTGTAGTGGTGTCCTGAGCTTCCCACCAGGAGCGGAAGCTCTCTCCGGTGCCTACGTAGGTCCATCCGGCCGGTATACGCGGCTCCGATTCAAGCTCAGCCTGCCGATCGGCCAACGCCTGAATATTTGAGTCCAGCGCTTGGCGCTGAGGTGTGCCCGACCGATACGCCGGGGAGGACAACAAGCCGGTGAGGTCTACAAGCTGGGCGTTCAACTCGTCCAGTTCGGCTTGGTTGTCGCTGCCAGGGTTCCAGCGGCGTTCCAGCCGTTCGGACTCTCCGAGGAGGCCGAGGATCTGTGACTCAATCAACCGATCAGCGGCAGCGAGATCAATCGACCGGTTGGCGCACCGGCCGGTGGTGTGCTGCGCCGAGGCACACCGGTACTTAGGCTTGCGTCCCGGCCCACCCTTTAGCCGCCACGCGGGCTTACCGCACACCCCGCAGTTGATCACGCCGAGAAGTAGGTTTTCCGCCCGCTCAGATGGTTTGCCCTTGAGTTCCCGGCCCTCAAGAGCCTTGCAGACCTGTTCGTACTCGTCACGGGACAAAATCGGGGTAGCCCGGACCACCGGGGAACCGTCCGAGTTCCGCACCGGCCGTTCGGCGCCGTAGATTTTCTGTCCCCTGGCGTTGCGTTTGGGCTTCCCAGTGAGGTCGTCCACCTCGTATTCGCGTCCTACCGCGTAGCCGAGCATGGCTTGTGATGCGAGAGCCCGTTTCATCGGGCTCGGTGCCCATGCATAGCCCTTGATGGGCCGCCCCTGATACTCGGCGAACCTGTCCCGCGATGTGGGCACTGCCCTGTTGGTCAGGTCAACCGCTACCGCTCTGAGAGGTTCGCCGGCAAGTACCCGCTCTACTACCTCATGGATGACAGCGACTTGCACGGGGTCGGGGAACAGCTTCCACACCCCAGTGTCGTCCTTGCGGGGTAGGTACCCCCAGGGCGGCTGCCCGCCCCTCCACTTACCGGCTGAGTAATTGTGCTGGAATGCGCCGGAGTTGCGTTCCCGGATTGCGTCTAGCTCTAGCTGCGCTGCCATGCCGACCATGGCAATCATGAGGTCGGCGAACGCTGAGGTCATATCGAAGTGCGCTTCTGTGGCCGACACGATCACCCGGCGGTTGTCCCGTGCATGGTTCACCACCTCTTGCAGGTACCGCACCGACCGCACCAGTCGGTCAACCCTCCACACCACGATGACGTCAAACGGTGTCGGCTGGTGGTTCTCAAGCCCGGGTTCGGCCGTCTCGACATACTCACCGCGTAGCCATCGGCCCAGATTCGGCCGGTCCATCGGGTTGGTTGAGCCGGAGATGTCTAGATCCTCTGCGACACCTACAACGTCGTATCCGCGCTGGTTGCAGAGGGCAAGGCAGTCGTTCAACTGCCGCTCTGGTGAGGTTGTAGCGTCCGTGACGCGGCTGAGCCGGATAACGATTAGCGCCCGGAGTGGTGACGTACCCATAGGGATGACTATCTCATAACTGAGTATTCGACCGTGCTCATCCCGTCCTCCCCGGTTGCTGCGCGCAGTAGCCGGGCGTTCAGTTCCCCGCCCAACGCGCGGACCCGCCGCACCGGTGCCCACCCGATCACTTCGGACATGGTGTATCCCCTTTCCTTCACCACGTTCGGCCGTTCCGTACGTGGTACATCTCGGTTTCCTCCCCCACCGCGGCGGTCACAGCAGGATGCCGCCCAGCACCCGACCCGCCAAGCCGACGATCACCGGCACGATTCCCAGGCAAACGAACGCGGGGAGAAAACACAGTCCCAGCGGGCCGCCGATCAGTACACCGGCGCGTTCGGCTCGTGCGGTGGCCGCTTCCTCCACCAGCGCCCGGTGCTCATCGGCCAGTTCCCCGACCGCGGCCGCCAGCGAAGACCCGGAACGAGCCGACCGGCGCGCCAGACGCGCCAGCGCCTCGAACTCCGGCGCGGTATCCGCACCGGGCGGCGTCACCGCCCAGGCTGTCGCCGGGTCCGCGCCCATCGCGAGCAGATCGGCCGCTCGCCGCAACAGCGCGGCCAAAGGCGCTGGACAGGTGGGTAATACGGCACGCACGGCGGCGTCGGCCGGCAGTCCCGCGCGCAAACAGGCTGCCAGGAGGTCGAACAGCGTCGCAATTGCCACGGGGTCGGGCGGGCCCTTCGTTGCGCGTGCCGCGCGTTCGGATGGGGGCCCGGTCCGCAATCGTGCGAGCACCGGCGCCCCCACCGGGAACAACAGGAACGCCACGGCCAGCAGGAGATAGGGCCCAACAGCGCCGGTCGTCATCAGCGCCGCCTTTGCGGACGTGCCGGACACATCGGCGATCGGCCCTCCCGCGGTTGCCGCGGGACAGACGCACCAGACTCCGTCCGTCCGGCACGGCCGGGTGCGACGCGGCGCGGGGCGCTCATCGCGGTACCACCCGGCGAGTTATCTCGTCGGCCCATAGCAACCCGGCACAGGCCAGGCCGGCGCCGAGCGGAAGAAGAAAGGTGCCGATCGACGAGAACAGAAGTACACGCAATGGTTGCGCACCCATCAGCTGTCCTAGACCGATGCCGAGCACCGGCAGTACCGCCAAGATCGTGGCCGTAGCGCGGGCTCCGGCCAGGGCCGCCTCGGTGCGGTTGCGGAATTTGATCCGGGCGGCCAGATCGGCCCGGGCCGCCGCGAGTAGTTCGGCCAAGGCGAGGCCGTGCCGTTCGGCGACCCGCCAGGCGTCCGCCAGCCGGGCGAGCTCGGTGGCAATCACCGTGTGGGGGCGTAACAGTCCGTCGGCGCCGGAGCCGCCCAGCCTGCTGCGCGCCGCACCGACCGCGAATGCCTGCGCCGCGATACCGCAGGTCTCGCGGGCGGCAACGGCAGCGGCGGCACTGGGATGCGCACCCACCCGTAATTCCGCGATCACGGCCGATAACCCGTCGAGCAAGTAGCCGCATTCGGTGTTGTGCCGCCGCGCCCGGCGCGACCGGCGTAGTCGTACCGTCGCGGTCGCCGCGACGAGCACCGCGCCGATGAGGCCGCCGCTACCCAGACTCAGCGCCACCACACAGGCGAGCCCCACGGCGACGCGAACGAGCCACCGCCCGGGCACGCGGCGCGGCACTCGCGCACCGAACACCCGGGTGAACCGCCGCCGATCGCCGGGCGCAGGCAGCAGGAGCAGGCCCAGGGCCGCCCAGCCGAGCCCCACGACCACCGGCGATACCGGACCGGAGAGAGTCATCGGCCCAGCCGTTCCTCGAACAGGGCGGCCAGCTGCTGCGCGCCCGGCCCGGGCACCCCGGCCCGCCAGGCCGGGCAGATCTCCACCCAGCCGTCGCTGCCCCGCCGCACCAGGCCGATTTCCCGGAGTTCACGCGAGCCGTCGGGACGCCGCTGCACATGGAGGACCACCTGCACCGCCGCGGCGAGCTGACTGTGCAGAGCCGCACGATCCATACCACCCGAACCGGCGAGGGCTTCCAGCCGGGCCGGCACCTCACGGGGCGAATTGGCGTGCACGGTTCCCGCGCCACCGTCGTGGCCAGTGTTGAGCGCCGTCAGCAGGTCGATGACCTCGGCGCCGCGCACCTCACCCACCACGAGGCGATCCGGGCGCATCCGCAGGGCCTGGCGCACCAGATCGCGCAGGGTGATCTCGCCGACCCCTTCGATATTGGCCGGCCGAGCCACCAGCCGGACCACATGGGGATGCGGCGGCGCGAGTTCGGCGGCGTCCTCCACACAGACGATGCGCTCGGCCGGATCCACCTCGGCGAGCAGCGCCGAGAGCAACGTGGTCTTCCCCGCGCCGGTACCACCGACCACCAGAAAAGCCAGCCGCGCCCGAATCATCCGGCGCAGCAGGGCTTCGGCTTCCGGTGGTACGGTTCCCGCCCGGCACAGCGCATCCAGCCCCTGAGTTGCCGGCCGCAGGACCCGCAACGACAGGCAGGTACCGCCGAGCGACACCGGAGCGAGCACGGCATGCAGGCGAACTCCGAAGCTGTTACCCAGCAACATCTCCCGCCCGGCGAGCCGGCCGTCGACCCAGGGCTGGGCGTCGTCGAGGCGGCGCCCGGCCGATAGCGCGAGACGCTGGGCCAGCCGCCGCACAGCGGCCTCGTCGGGGAACGTTATCGAGGTCTTCTCGACCCCGCGGCCACGATCGACCCATACCGCATCCGGCGCGGTGACCAGCACATCGGCGACCGCGGGATCGTGCAGCAGCGGTTCGAGAAGGCCGGCGCCGGTGAGTTCGGTCTGCAGCAGGCGCAGGGCGCGCAGGAGATCGGTATCTCCCAGCATTCCGCCCGCCTCGGCCCGGATGGCCGCCGCGACCCGCGCCGGCTCAGGTTCGGCGGATTCGCCGGCCAACCGCCGGCGGACCCGGTCCAATAGTTCGGCGGTGACGACTCCCGCCTCGGCGGTCACCCGGCTCTCCGTTCATCGGGCGGAGTGAGCACCGCAAGCACCGCATCACAGGCGGTGCGCAGTGGGCCGCGGCGTAACCGCAGGCCACCGCGCTCGAGGCGGGCCGCGAGACCGGGCTGGGCGCGCACGGAAGCCAGTAGCGGCAACCGCAGGACCGAAGCGATCTCCTGGCCGCGCAGGTTACCGGGTGCGGGACCGCGCACCACCAGGCCCTGGTTCGGGTTCCGGTTCGCGATCCAGTGCGCCACCGCCTCGGCCGCGGCCACCGCGCGCAACCGTGCGGGTACGACCAGCACGACCAGATCGGCCGCGTCGAGCATGCCGTCGATATGGGGACCTCGTTCGCCGGAGATGTCGCAGACGACGAGATCCCCGGCGCCACGGGTGGCTTCGACCACCGCGTGCACTGCGGCGGCGCCGATCGGGCTGGTGCGACCGGAGCCGCGGCCGCACGACAGTACCGACAGCCCGGCTCCGGCACCCGGCAGGGCGTTGTGAAGTTCGGCGGCAGCCACCCGGCCGTCGTCGATGACGAGATCCGGCCAGCGCAGACCCGGCGTGCTCTCGATCCCGAGCAGGAGATCCAGCCCGCCGCCGTGCGGTACGCCGTCGACCAGCACCGTATGCGGCCGGAAACCGGTCGTGGCCGAACGCAGCGCGATCGCCGCGGCGAGGGTGGAGGCGCCCGCCCCGCCGCCCGCGCCCGCGAGCGCGATGACGACTCCCCCGTCTGCCCGTTTTTCGGCGTATTCGGCGAATTTCTCGATGAGCCCGACCGCCCCGGCGGGCAGCGCGACCACTCGCTCGGCGCCGATCACCGCCGCCGCCTGCCAATCCGCGAGTTCCGGCTCCCCATCGGTGACAGTCACCACACCGCTGCGCCGCGGTGGCGCCACGGCAGCACATTCCACCGCCGCAGGGGTATCCAGCACGACGAGTGGGGCGGCGGACCATGCATGCCGCCCCGCCGGCGGAGCGGCTTCCTCGATGCGCCGGCCCGCGGCCGCCGCGACGCGGAGCACTTCCTCGCGCAGCCGATGATCCCGGATGAGTACCAGCACACCGGGTTCCGCGGTTTCCGCCGCGGTGGTCGCCTCGTGGTCCATGGACCCAGCGTGGCCGGGAAAAGGGGCCCGCGACGGGCGGCAGCGGAGATTGTGGACAACTCGCGGGCTGTGGACAACTTCCGACAACTTCCGGAGCGGACCGCCGTCCCCGAAATAGAGGACGGCCCCAGCCGGGGGGGGAGGAGGCTGGGGCCGTCGGGGTGGGCCCCCGGGGGGCGGGGGGGAACCGCCGGGGACAAGTGCAGGTGGCAGCCAAACTACACCCCAACCCCCCGACTACACCGAAACCCCCCAAACAAAGAAGTTCCGCAGCTCACGCCACCTGCCACGGGCGGCGGAAAACCACAGGTCAGAACGGCCTCAACCACCCTGCGCCGCCGACACGCCTGACACGTTTGCCTATCCTGAACCGGTGACGGACACCGCTGATTCGACACCGCTTTCCGGCGATCGCCATCCCGCACACGGCCGCATCGCCGCGTTCTTCGATCTGGACAAGACGGTGATAGCCCGTTCGAGCACCTACGTGTTCAGCAAACCGTTCTTCGCCCAGGGGCTGATCAACCGGCGGGCGGTACTGGAGAGCAGCTACGCCCATTTCATGTTCCTGCTCGCGGGCGCCGACCACGATCAGATGGAGCGCATGCGCGCCAATCTGACGAATATGGTCGCCGGCTGGGATGTCGCCCAGATCCAGTCGATCGTGGCCGAGACGCTGCACGAACTGGTGGATCCGCTGATCTACGCGGAGGCAGTGGATCTGATCGCCGATCACAAGATCCGCGGGCACGATGTGGTGATCGTCTCGGCGTCCGGGGAGGAGGTGGTGGCCCCGATCGCGGAGGCGCTCGGCGCGACCCATACCGCCGCGACCCGTATGGAGGTCGTGGACGGGAAATACACCGGCGCGGTCGACTTCTACTGTTACGGCGAAGGCAAGGTAACGGCCATCGAAAAGCTCGCCGCCACAGAGGGTTACGACCTGTCGCGGTGCTATGCCTATTCCGATTCGGTCACCGATCTGCCCATGCTGGCCGCGGTCGGCCACCCGACGGCCGTCAATCCGGACCGGAATCTACGGCGGGAGGCAACAGCACGGGGGTGGCCGATCCTGATCTTCTCCAACCCGGTTTCGCTGTGGTCACGGTTTCGCGCACCATCGAAAACAACGGCCACCGGGATCGCGGTCGGGCTCAGCGCGCTGGCCGCTGGCGCGCTCACCTACCGGCTGCTGCGCCGCCGCTGAAGACAGCTCCCACCTGGCCTTATAGCATATGACTCCGATCCCTGGCGACCGTTTTCCAATGTTCGGTTATGTTGCCCGAAGCCTTGATGTGAGCGCACTCACAGTGTAAAAATGGAGGCACGGAAGGACGGAAGGCCAAGGCGCAGCCGGAAGAGAAGGCTCAGCCTCCCGACCCACCCTTCCCAGCACGGACACCAGGTACCCACGCGGAGCTCGCCGCGACAAGGGCAGGAGTGTTGTGGGCCTGCGAAATCCGGTTCGTTGCCGGCGATGGCCTCGCATAGCTGCGGGGATGAGCTGCTGCGGAGCCCGGAGGAACGCCGAGGCCGGAGAACACAACCCATTTCAGCACGCATGGTAACCGGGTAGTCCGTGCTCGCGGGCGGTGAGGTCCAACGACCACGCCGCCCGCTTTGATGTGTGCGGGAGCCGACACGGATCGGCGGCTCACCGCGACGGTGGTCAGCCGGCCGCCGCCTCCGCTATCGACATCGCTTCCCGGGCACCGTCTTCGAGGGCACCGCAGCAGAACACCACCCAGCTCCCGACCCCGGTGGCGGTTCCGGCGCCGAAGCCCGCCGCTGCGTCCAGGTATGCCTGCCGGCGGCGCAGCAGGAAGACCTCCGGCACACCGAGGGCGTGCGGATCCAGCCCGCTCGACACGGTGACCAGCCGCGACGCCGCCCGTGCGACCAGACCGTCCGCCGACCCGAACGGTTTCAGGGTCAGCAGCTCGCCGTGCACCACTGCCGCGGTGACCGGCGCGGGGGCCGAACTGGCCAGCAAGGTCTGGGCCAGCACGTCCAGGCGCTCGGCTACCCCACCATCGGCGCGTGGCCGGCCCAGCGCGCTTTCGTCGTCCACCAGGTCCGCGGCGGCGAGTAGATGCAGCCGGGCCAAGGCCTGCAGCGGCGCCCGCTCCCAGATTCCCACGAGGTTGCGCAGCGCGTCACCTTCCAGCGCCTGGCCCACGCGGAGCGCGCCGGCCAGGATCGGGTCGGCCACCGCCCCGTCGGCAGGTAGTTCGGTACTGCCGCCGTCGAGTGCCGCGGAGGAACGCGCCGCCCGGACGGCGGCCTCGGCCGCGGTGGCCGGCCAGCCGCGGCGATTCGTTTTGTGCCGGTGTACCTCGGCCAGCGCGTCGCGGGCCTTATCGGCCGCGGCGCGGACGCCGGGCAGTTCGGTGAGGGGCGCGAGCGGATCGGTCACGGGGTAGCAGGCTACGCGGCTCGGCCCCCGAAGCGGACGTGAGTCCCGCGCGACCCCGCTGTCAGGGTCGGCCGACAGCCAGGCCACGGCCGGGAATGGCCGCGAGCAGGGCGCGGGTGTACTCCTCGCGCGGGTTTTCGAAGATGTGCTCCGTCGGCGCCGCCTCGACGATGCGGCCCTCGTGCATCACCAGAACGTCGTCCGCGATTTGGCGCACCGCCGCCAGATCATGGGTGATGAACAGATAGGTGAGACCCAGGTCGCGCTGCAGGCGCTCGAGCAGGTCGAGGATATTGGCCTGAACCAGTACGTCGAGGGCCGATACCGCCTCGTCGCAGACCAGCAACTCGGGTTCGAGAGCCAGTGCCCGGGCGATGGCCACGCGCTGGCGCTGCCCGCCGGACAGTTCGTTTGGATAGCGGTCGGCTATCGCAGCAGGCAGCGCGACCTGATCCAGCAGCTCCCGGACCTTGGCGTCACGTTCGGCGCGAGAACCCAGCTTGTGGGTGTAGAGCGGTTCGGCGATACACCGATGGATCGAGTACTTCGGGTCGAGCGACGCGTAGGGGTTCTGGAAGATCGGCTGCACCCGGCGCCGGAACCGGATCTGCTCCCGGCGGCTCAGCCGGTTGATATCGGCACCGTCGAAGCGCACCGAACCAGAGCTGGGCTCGAGCAGTCCCAGGACGAGCTGAGCCACCGTGGACTTTCCGGAACCCGATTCGCCGACCAGAGCGGTGGTGGTGCCCCGGTCCAGGCGGAACGAGATGTTCTCGGCGGCCGTGACCTCCCGCGACCGCCACGGAGCCGAACCGCGGACCCGGTACC
Organism: Nocardia carnea; assembly: GCF_029869215.1. GTDB lineage: Bacteria > Actinomycetota > Actinomycetes > Mycobacteriales > Mycobacteriaceae > Nocardia > Nocardia carnea_B. The sequence goes on along the minus strand of NZ_JARWPM010000199.1, from coordinate 18,956 downwards.
GTTTGGCGAGCTTGTCGGCCACCAGGATCGGCTCCCGGCCGTTTTCGTCGCCGCGGTGGTCGCGGGGGCGGCCGGCGCGCCGACCGGCGGCCAGCGATGGCGCCGATTCGATCAGCTTGCGGGTGTAGTCGTGGCGCGGGTCGCGGAGGAGTTCCGGCGCCGGGCCCGATTCCACGACGCGGCCCTGATACAGCACCACGAGGTGCTCGGCGCGTTCGGCGGCGAGCCCGAGATCATGGGTGATGAGCAGCATGGCGGTGCCGAATTCGCCGGTGAGATCGTCGATATGGTCGAGAATGCGCCGCTGGACCGTGACGTCCAGCGCCGAGGTGGGTTCGTCGGCGATCAGCAGCGCCGGCCGCGCGGACAGTGCCATGGCGATAAGGGCGCGCTGCCGCAACCCGCCGGACAATTCGTGCGGGTACTGACCGGCGCGGTGCTCCGGGTCGGGGATCCCGGCGGCGCGCAGTAATTCGACCGTCCGCTCCCGGCCCGCCCGGCCCCGGGCGACGCCGCTCGCGGCCAGGGTCTCCCGGATCTGGAAACCGATCCGGTAGACCGGATCGAGGTTCGACATCGGATCCTGGGGTACGAAACCGATCTCGTTACCGCGCAGGGCGACGAGCCGCGATTCGGGCGCATCGGTCAATTCCGTGCCCGCGAAGCGGATACTTCCCCCGGTGATCCGGCCGCCCGGCGGCAGCAGCCCGAGTACCGCGTGCGCGGTGGTCGATTTACCGGATCCGCTCTCGCCGACGATCGCGACCGTCTCGCCGGGGTAGACGGTGAGATCAACGCCGCGCACCGCCTCCACCCGTCCGGCGCCGGACCCGAAAGCGATACGCAGATCCCGAATTTCCAGGAGCGGGCGCTCTTCGGCGGTGGTCATGATCGTGTCCCCTCCAGCGGCCGCGAGCACCGCTCGCCCAGTGTGCGGGTACCGGGCGCGGGCGCAACCTCGGCGTGGACGCTCGGCCGGCCGCTCATCGCGCACCCCGCGCTTTCGGATCGATGGCGTCACCGAGGGCGTCACCGAGCATGATGAAACTGAGTACCGTCACCGCCAACGCGGTGGCCGGATAGAACAGGATCAGCGAGCCACCCCGTAGCTGCTGCTGGCCGGTCGCGATATCGGCGCCCCAGGAGACCACGGTGGGTGGCAGGCCGACCCCGAGGAACGACAGGGTCGCCTCGGTCACGATGAAAACCCCGAGCCAGATGGCGGTCACCACGATGATCGGACCCACCGAATTCGGCAGGACGTGGCGGACGAGGATGCCCAGGCGAGAAACGCCGAGAGCCCGGGCGGCCAGTACGTATTCACTGTTCTTCGCCGCGATCACCGACCCGCGGGCGATCCGCGCGGCCTGCGGCCAGGTGAATCCCGCCAGCGTGACGATCACCAGCCAGATCGTGCGCTCGGTGGACAGCTGCATGAGGACGATGGCGGCGAGCATCAGCGGAATGGCGTAGACGATCTCCGAGACGCGGGAGATCACCGAATCGAGCAGCCCGCCGTAGTACCCGGCCAGCGCGCCCAAGGTGGCCCCGATCAGAACGAACAGGGCGGCCGCGCCGATCCCGGTCAGGATCGACGCCCGAGCCCCGTAGACGGTGCGCGCGTAGATATCGCAACCCTGCAGATCGAACCCGAACCAGTGCGCCGAACTCGGTGGCAGCAGACTGTTGTCGACCGTGCAGTAGCGCGGGTCCTGGCCGGTGAACACACCGGGGAACGCCGCGACCACCAGTACCAGCAGGATCAGTGCCGCGGAAATCCAGAACAGCGGGTTACGCCGCAGGTGCCGCCAGGCCTGGCCCCAGAAACCGCGCGGCGCGCCCGCGACCCGCACCCGGTCGGTGGCCTCCACCGGCACCGCGTCCGGTTCGGCGGCCCAGCGCTGCCGGTCGCGCCGCCGGGGCAACTCATCGGACATGACCGCACTCCTGTTCAGGCATAACGGATCCGGGGGTCGAGTACCGCGTACAGCAGATCCACCACGAGGTTGGCCAGCAAGAACACCACGATCAGCACCGTGACGAAGGAGACGACCGTCGGCGCTTCGCCACGGACCACCGCCTGATAGAGGGTGCCGCCGACGCCGGGGATGTTGAAGATGCCCTCCGTGACGATCGCCCCGCCCATCAGCGCGCCCAGATCCGCGCCGAGGAAGGTGACCACCGGGATCAGCGAGTTCCGCAGGATATGCACGGTGACGACCCGCCGCCGGGGCAACCCCTTGGCCGTGGCGGTGCGCACATAGTCGGCGTCGCGGTTCTCCGCGACCGCGTTGCGGGTCAGCCGGAGCACGTAGGCGAACGACAGCGCACCGAGCACGAGCGCCGGCACCACCAGCCGGGACCAACTCGCGTCGGCACCGACCGTGACGGGCGCGATACCCCATTTCACACCGAGCAGGAACTGGGCGAGGAAACCGAGCACGAAAACCGGGACGGCGATCACCACCAGGCTCAGTACCAGCATGGCCGAATCGAACCATTTACCTTTGCGCAGCCCGGCCAGCGCGCCGAAAAGGATCCCGAACACCGCTTCGAACAGCAGGGCCAGCAGCGCCAGGCGGAAGGTGATCGGAAAAGCGCGGGCGAGTTCGTCTTTCACCGAGCGGCCGGAGAAGGAGGTGCCGAGATCGAAGGTGAAAATGCCCTTCAGGTAGTAGAAGTACTGCACGAAGAAGGAGCGGTCCAGGTGGTAGCGGGCGCGTAGTTGCTCTTCCAGAGCGGGGGTGAGAGTACGGTCCCCGGCCAGCGCGGCGACCGAGCCGCCGGAGACCTTGTAGATCAGGAAGTAGATGAGCAGGGTCGCGCCGAAGAACACCGGAACCATTTGCAGCAGGCGCCGCACTACGTACCAGGCCACGCGCTCTCCTCCCGCCGCCGGGCATCCGGGGTCATATCAGCTCGAGGTTCTCGAAATCGGCCATACCGTTCCAGCCGAAGGTGACCCCGCGGACCCGCTCGGAGTATCCGGAGGAGTTCACGTAGTCGAAGATGGGAATGGTGGGCATATCGTGCAACAACACCGTCTGAGCGCGCGCCACCAGCGCCCAGGATTCAGGTTCGGTCGGTGCGGCTTCGGCGGCCGCGATGAGGGCGTCGAATTCGGGGTTGTGATAGTCGAAATCGTTGGTTTCGGAATTGCCCAGGAACGACGGCTCCAGGAACTGCAACATGGTCGGGTAATCGCCCTGCCAGCCCGAGCGGAAGGCCTTGCCGACGGTTCGGGAGGTGATCTGGTCGCGGAGCTGTTTGAACGTCGGATAGGCGGCTCCGACCGCTTCGATCCCGAGGGTGTTCTTGATACTGTTCGCCACCGCGTCGACCCAGGGCTGATGATCTCCGTCGGCGTTGTAGGCAATCTCGAAACGACCGCTCCACGGTGCGATCTCGTTCGCTTGCGCCCACAACCGGCGGGCCTCGCCGGGATCGAATTCGAGGACCTCGGCACCGGGAAGATCACCGTCGAAACCCGGAAGCACGCTCGACGTGTAATCACGGGCCGGTGCGCGGGTACCGCGGAAAATCTTGTCGCCGATGGCCTTCCGGTCGATGGCACGCGAGAGGGCGTGCCGCCGCAGCCGGCCTTCCTCACCGCCGAAATGCGGTAGGCCGGGCTGGGTGCCGATCCATTGATTCTTCGCGGTGGCCGCCGCGACGGCGCGCTCGCCCAGGTCGGCATCCACCACGGTCAGCGCGCTGGTGGGGACGGTGTCGAGGACATCCAGGTTGCCGGCCAGCAGATCGGCGTAGGCGGCATCCATATCGGAATAGAAGACGAAGGTCAGGCCCTTGTTCCGGGCGGGCCGCCCGCCCCGGTAGGTCTCGTTCGGCACCAGATCCAGTTTCACATCGTGCTGCCAGGCGTCGGGACCCGCGAAGCGGTACGGCCCGTTGCCGATCGGACGCTGCCCGAACGCCTCCATATCCGCGAATGCGACCTCGGGCAGGGGGTAGTAGGGGGCGTAGGCCAGCCGGGTCCGGAAGTCGATCGTGGGCGCCTTCAGGTCGACCGTGAAGGTGAGATCGTCGAGCACCCGCAGGCCCGACATCGTTTTTGCACGGGGCGGATCGGCCTGCACATCCTCGAAGCCGACGATCGGCTCGTAGGTATAACTCTGCAGCTGCGCATTGGTGACCAGGGCGCCGTAGTTCCAGGCGTCCACGAACGAGTGTGCGGTGACCGGAGTTCCGTCGCTGAAGGTCCAGCCGGGTTCCAGCCGGATCCGGTAGTGCTGCTGATCGGTGGTCTCGATGGCTTCGGCGACCTCGTCGTACAGGCTGCCGTCGGCGGCGATCCGGCGCAGGCCCGCGAACAATCGATCGACGATCCGCCCGCCACCGTTCTCGTTCGTATTCGACGGCACCAGCGGATTCTGTGGTTCCGAACCGTTGACGGCGATGGAATCACCGAGCGCGGGAGTCACCGTGCAGGCGGGCAGCGCCACGACGGCGGCCAGTACCACCAGCAGGCCGACGGCCCATCGAGTCCACGACGCTCCCCGCACATACACTCCCCGGCTAGTCGTTCCCCACGAAAGCTCGGCCTGCGTCGCGACGCCGAAGCAATTCGCCCTCGACCTCGCAGCCCATTTACACACGGGCCGGACACGGCACCGGTCCCGGCCCACACCTCGCAGAGTTGCCCGATGATATCGGCCCCCGCCGGTTCACGCAGAGCTTCGTGGACCTCGCGCCGGATCCGGGTCTTCCCCCGCGACCGACCGTTCGTCCCCTCCCGGCTGCCGTTCACCCGGCAGGCGCGGCCATTCGCCGGGGATCTCCTCGACCGGCCCGCGAAGAGTTTAGGGTCACAGGTGGCCCCTCATGGTGCAGGTAACGCGAAGGAAGTGACTCAGATGACCGAAACCGCCGATCACCCGGACGCCTACCCGCCGAGCGCGGAGTTCGCTGCCGCGGCGAATGTGGATGCGGGTATCTACGAGCGTGCCGCGCAGGATCGCGAAGGGTTCTGGGCGGAGCAGGCCGAACACCTGCACTGGCATCAGCGCTGGAACCAGGTGCTGGACTGGAGTGCGGCGCCGGTGGCGAAATGGTTCGTCGGCGGACGCCTGAACGTCGCCTACAACTGTGTGGACCGGCATGTCCTCGAGGGCCGCGGCGACAAGGTCGCGCTGCACTGGGAGGGCGAACCCGGCGATTCGCGCACGATCACCTACGCCGACCTGCTCGCCGAGGTCGGCCGGGCGGCCAACTACCTGACCTCGCTCGGTTTGATGGCGGGCGACCGGGTCGCCATCTACATGCCGATGATCCCGGAAACCATCGTGGCGATGCTGGCCTGTGCGCGCCTCGGGCTGACGCATTCGCTGGTTTTCGCCGGGTTCTCCCCCACCGCCCTCCGGCAGCGCATCGACGACGCCGAAGCGCGCCTGGTGATCACCACCGACGGGCAATGGCGCCGCGGTAACCCGGCGCCGCTGAAAGAGGCGGTCGACGAGGCGCTGTTCGCGCACGGCGATGTGCCGTCCAGCGTGGAACATGTGCTGGTGGTGCGCCGGGTCGGGATCGAGGTGGCCTGGACCGAGGGACGCGACCTGTGGTGGCACGAGACCGTCGCCGCGGCCGAGCCGGCCCACGAGGCCGAGGCGTTCGATTCCGAGCATCCACTGTTCATCCTGTACACCTCGGGCACCACCGGTAAGCCCAAGGGCATCCTGCACACCAGCGGCGGATACCTCACCCAGACCAGCTACACCCACCGCGTGGTGTTCGACCACAAGCCGGAAACCGACATCTACTGGTGCACCGCCGATGTCGGCTGGGTCACCGGGCACAGCTATATCGTCTACGGCCCGCTGGCCAACGGCGCCACCCAGGTGCTCTACGAGGGCACCCCGAATTTCCCCGACGAGCACCGGCACTGGCAGATCGTCGAGAAGTACGGGGTCACGATCTACTACACGGCGCCCACGCTGGTGCGCACCTTCATGAAGTGGGGCCGCCAGATTCCGGACGCACACGATCTGTCCTCGATCCGGCTGCTCGGCTCGGTCGGCGAACCGATCAACCCGGAGGCCTGGCGCTGGTACCGCGATGTGATCGGCGGCGGCAAGGCGCCGATCGTCGATACCTGGTGGCAGACCGAAACCGGCGCCATCATGATCTCCCCGCTGCCCGGTATCACCGCCACCAAACCGGGTGCCGCGATGACCCCGCTGCCCGGTATCTCCGCGCGGGTGGTGGACGAGGAAGGCAATACCGTGCGCCGCGGCGAGACCGAGGCCAACGGCTACCTCGTCCTCGACCAGCCGTGGCCGTCGATGCTGCGCGGCATCTGGGGCGATATGGACCGCTACCGCGCCACCTATTGGGAGCGTTTCGCCGAACAGGGCTGGTACTTCGCCGGCGACGGCGCGAAGCTCGACGTCAACGGCGATCTGTGGGTGCTCGGCCGGGTCGACGACGTGATGAATGTATCCGGGCATCGCATCTCCACCGCCGAGGTCGAATCCGCGCTGGTCGGCCATGCCGGGGTCGCGGAGGCGGCGGTGGTCGGCGCCACCGACGAGACCACCGGCCAGGGGATCGTGGCCTTCGTGATCCTGGCGGCCGGCGCCACCGACAACGGCGCGGCGATGGTCGACGAGCTCAAGGCCGAGGTCGCCCGCGAGATCAGCCCGATCGCCCGGCCGCGGGAGATCCATGTGGTGCCCGAGCTGCCCAAGACCCGCAGCGGCAAGATCATGCGCCGGCTGCTGCGCGATGTGGCCGAGGGCCGCGAACTCGGCGACACCTCCACCCTGGTCGACCCGCAGGTATTCGAGAACATTCGCGCGGGTCGTTCGGAGTAGGCCCGAGGCAGGCCGGGGCGGCGGACCGATCGCCCCGGCCCGTTCTCGGCTCGGATGGACCCATGCGGGCAGACCCGTGCCGCGGTGCGCGCGGAACACGCGGTCACCACCATGCGGACCATGCCTTACCGACGCGAATCGGGCGACCGTTAAGATTACTTACGGTGTGCCGGGAAGTCTGGTCGGCGAGAGATTCGCGCGCCCTCGAGAGATGACTCCGGACGGGCGGGCGTGGAGATGTCCGTACGACCGAGAGGTTTCCCGTGCTGAGCAGTCCACGGTCCGAACTTGCCAGATACCTGCGGACCGAGACTGTCGGCGGATCATTGTTGCTGATCGCCGCGGCAGTGGCCCTGCTCTGGGCCAATTCACCGTGGAGCGAGACCTACCTGGCACTGTCCGATACGCATCTGCCCATTCCGCCCCTGCATCTGGACCTGACCGTCGCCGAATGGGCAAAGGACGGCTTGCTCGCGATCTTCTTCTTCGTCGCCGGCCTGGAACTGAAACGTGAGCTGGTCGTCGGTGAACTGGCCGACCCGAAACGCGCGGCGCTGCCGATCATCGCCGCCGTCGGTGGCGTGGTGACCCCGGCGATCATCGCCTACTCCGTGGGTTTCGGCGTCGACGGGATGGATCAGGCCTGGGCCATCCCGGTCGCCACCGATATCGCCTTCGCACTCGCTGTACTCGCCATGACGGGGTCGCGGATCCCGGCCAGCGCGCGGGTTTTCCTGCTCAGCCTCGCGGTCGTCGACGATTTGATGGCGATCGTGCTCATCGCGGTGCTGTTCACCACCGGGCTGGCCTTCACCTGGCTGCTGGCGGCGCTGGCCTGCTGCGCGGCCTGGTGGTTCGCCCAGCACCGGCGCTGGACATCGCCGCTGATCTACCTCGTGATCGGGCTCGTGTGCTGGTACGCCCTGCACGAGGCCCATATCCATCCCACGCTGGCTGGAGTGGCCTGCGGCCTGCTCACCCGGGTGCGCCCCGACGAGGGCGAGGACGAAGCTCCCGCAACCCGCTGGGAACACCGGGTCCAGCCGATCTCCGCCGGACTGTGTGTGCCGCTGTTCGCCCTGTTCGCCTCCGGCGTGCCGTTCAATATCGAGGTCCTCGGCGACCTGTTCACCGAACGCCTTTCCCTGGCGATCATTCTCGGCCTGCTGTTCGGCAAGATCATCGGCATCTTCGGTATCAGCTGGATCGCGATACGCTTCGGGATCGCCAAACGCCCCGCGCGGCTGGGTTATCGCGATATGTTCGCCCTGTCGGTGCTGGGCGCGATCGGGTTCACCGTTAGCCTGCTGGTGGCGGAACTGGCGCTGGAGGACTATCCCGAATCCGCCGAATTGGCCAAGGCCGCGGTCCTGGTGACCTCCATGGCCGCATCGTTGATCGGTTCGGCGCTACTGTTGCGGCGTGGGCGTGTCCACGAAGCACAGCGCGACGCGGATGCGCTAGAACCAGAACAGTAAGACCGAGCAGGATCGGGACAGGGAGAGGGTCGACCACGTGAGTGTCACACAGGGCGGTAACGGCGACGGCGCGCGAGGCGGCACAGTCACCTCGATTCCGCTGTCCGAGATCGACCCGCACGCTTCGGCCAGTTTCGGCAGTCTGGTCCGCGATGCCTCCGAACAGGTCTCGACCCTGGTCCGCGCCGAGGTGGCTCTTGCCAAGGCCGAGGTCACCGGTGAGATCAAGAAGGGCCTGCAGGGCAGCGTCTTCTTCATCGGCGCGCTGACCGTGCTGCTGTTCAGCAGTTTCTTCTTCTTCTTCGCGGTCGCCGAGACGCTGGATATCTGGCTCACCCGCTGGGCGGCGTTCTGGATCGTCTTCGCGTTCATGATCCTGGTGACGGCGCTGCTGGCGTTCCTCGGTTACCGGAAGGTCAAGAAACTGCGGGCACCGGAGAAGACGATCGATTCGCTCAAGCAGACCCGCACGGTGCTGCCTTCCGGATTCGGTAGTCACGACGACCCGAGCGCGCTGGCGAAAACCACCCGCTGAGCGGGTCAGGCACCGGAGGCGGCCGGGCGTTCACTACGCTCGGACGCCGTGGCGTCGAACTTTCCACCCGACCCGTCGAGCGTCCGCTACGACGGCGCCTGGACGCACCGTGATGTGCACGCCAACGGGATACGGCTGCACGTGGCCTCCGCCGGACCGGGCGACCCCGAGGCACCATTGGTGGTGCTGTTGCACGGGTTCGCCGATTTCTGGTGGACCTGGCGGCATCAGCTCACCGCGCTGGCCGCCCTCGGCTATCACGCGGTCGCGGTGGATCTGCGCGGCTACGGCGACAGCGACAAACCCCCGCGCGGCTACGACGGCTGGACCCTGGCCGGTGATATCGCCGGCCTGATCCGCGCGCTCGGCTACGGCAGCGCGACCCTCGTCGGGCATGCCGACGGCGGGCTGGTCTGCTGGGCGACCGCGGTCCTGCATCCGCGGCTGGTGCGGGCGATCGCGGTGGTGTCCTCACCACACCCGGCGGCCCTGAAGAGCGCGGTATGGCGCGACAACGCACAGCGCCGCGCCTTCCTTCCGGGCTTCCTGAACGCGCAGCTCCCGCGATATCCCGAATACCGGCTCACCCGCGACCACGGTCGCGGCGCCGCCGATCTGCTCACCGGCCGCAGTTCGCCGGCCTGGGCCGACACCGCGGAATGCGCCGAGACGGCGCGACGGATGAGTTCGGCCATCCGGATCCCCGGCGCGGCCCATTGCGCGCTGGAATACCAGCGGTGGGCCTTCCGCAGCCAGTGGCGCGCCGACGGCCGCCGCTTCATCGCCGTGATGCGCAAACCCGTGGGTATCCCGGTGGTTTCCCTGCGGGGCGAGCTCGACCCGTACATCCTGCCGGACACCGTGCGCCGCGGCTCGCACCTGTCACCCCGCCGGCGGGTGGTGACCGTGCCCGACGCCGGGCATTTCGCACACCAGGAGAACCCCGACGCGGTCACCGCCGAAATCGCCAAACTCCTCGGCGAATACGACGAGCGAAGACCCGACCGCTACGCCTGAAACACCTCCGGTCACGCTCGGCACCGCGTCGTCGTAGTAGCTCGGCGCCACACCGACACAAGTGCTCGGCACCACCGCGCAACGCGTTCGGCACCGAACCGCCGCAGGCCGCTCGCCTGGATCGGTTTTGTCGCCCATCTCGTCGGTGGGCACCGTCCGGGCGTACCGGTTGCCTCTGCCGGCAACGAGTCCTCGATTTACCCGGGCCGATACGGGCCCGCAGCACGGCGCGGGACGTCGCCGTTCCCGGAGACCGAGCGCGGCCCACCACCTGCCTCCTGCCCGGCCCGGTAGCGTGCTGCCGGGCCGCGCGGTCAGCTCAGCACACAAGGTCCCGTAGCGACCGGCAGCGTCGATGCGGGCGCCGCGGTGATCCGTTCCCGGACCTCGTCCAGGGTCAGCACATAGCCGGTGTCGTCGTCGGTGACGGCGGCGCCGAACACCACGCCGAGCACATTGCCCTCGGTATCGACCAGCGGGCCACCGGAATTACCCGCCCGCACCTGACCGCGCACCGTGTACACCTCACGCTCGACGGTGCCGTCGCGGTAGATGGTGGGCCCGGTGAGATCCAGGGTTTCCCGGACCCGGGCGGCACTGGCCGTGTACCGGCCGCCGCCGGGGTAACCGAGCACGATCGCGCTTTCCCCGGAAACCGCCGCCTCCGGCGCCTGCGGGATCACCGGCGCCGTGAGACCGGGCACCGACAGCACCGCGATATCCATGGACGGATCGAATTCCACCACCGTCGCTTCCAGCGGCCCCGCAGCGGAATCCACCGTCACGCTGGTGGTTCCGGCCACCACGTGCGCGTTGGTCATCACCCGTTCGGGAGCGACCACGAACCCGGACCCTTCGAGCGCCCGCTGACAGCTCGGCGCGACCCCGCGGATCCGCAGCACACTCTGCTGGAGCGAACCGGCCACCGGGCTGGCCAGCACACTCGGATCCGGCGGTTCCACCGCGGCGATGGGCGCGCGCCCGAACGGCCCGATCACATCCGGAAGACCCGAGGTGTTCAGCAGTTTCGAGAACTCGTTGGGCAGGGTGCGCAACCAGTCCGGCGCGACCCGGTTCACATCGGCGAGCACCCGCGAGCTGTTGATGGCCGCGGCGATGGCCGGTTGGGAGGAGGTCGCCAGCGGCAACGCCAGCAGCCAGGCCGTCACCAGTACCGCACCGGCCATGAGCACCGCGCCGACCGTACTGTCGGCGCTGCGTGCGAAAGGATGGCGCATCCCGCTGCGCGCCGCCCGGCCGAGCACCATCCCGGCGATCTCCCCGACGATCACCAGCAGCACGATGAGCAGCACCCCGGCCAGCACCCGGCTACGGCCCTCGTCGATGTGCACGAGGATATGCGGCGCGATCAGGATGCCGGCGACCGCACCGAGCACCACCCCGAGAAAAGCCAGCGCCGACCCCACCGCCCCCTGCCGCCACCCGGAGGAGGCAGCCAGCAACGCCAAGATCACCACTGCGATATCGAGCCACGCAGACGAGCTCACAACACCATCCCCACCGCGGCCAGCGCCTGTTCCAGATCACGCACGTCGGTTCGGTCCCATTCCGCTTCCCAGCCCAGCGAAGTCACAAGTCCGGCCAGTATGCCGCCGGTGAGCCCCCAGACCAACATTCCGTCCACCTGGAACGCCGGACTCCGGTACCCGAGGGCGCTGCGCACCAGGAACCGGTTCGCCGGATCCAGCAGCTCGGACATCGGTACGCGGACCACCCGATCGGTTTCCCCGCGATCCATCACCCGCACCTCGCTCGGGGTGCGCCAATAGGCGACCACCGGCGTCACATCGAATCGCGAGGGCGGAACGAACAACTTCGGCAGGGTTGTGATCGGCTCGACGCCCGACCGGTCGAGTCCGGTCTCCTCCCACGCTTCCCGGAGGGCGGTATCGATCGGCCCGTCGTCGCCCGGGTCCACCGCGCCGCCGGGGAAGGCGACCTGCCCGCGGTGGTTGCGCATGGTGGACGCGCGCTGGGTCAGCAGCACCTCGGCGTCGGCCGGGAGCCCGCCCGGCGCGCCGGGATCACCGGCCGGGTCGCCGGCGAACAACACCAGCACCGCGGCCTGCCGCACCTTGCCCGCCATCGTGCGCCGGAGAACCCGCGTCCGGCCGAGGGTATCGGCGAAATCGGGCAGCCCGGGACCGGCCGCCCGGCTGAGCCAGGACGGCACCTGCTCGTCGGTCAAGAAGCCTCCCTCGAAACGAATACCTGCGGTCGTCGGCGACCGTGGGGAGGACGGGAACAGCTCGTCACGCGGCAACTCCCAGGGCACCGGCCACAGTCTCGGCGATATCGGTGACATCGCGGAACGGGCGGGCGACATAGTCGGCGATCGAGCCGTCCGGCCGGACCAGCACGGTGATCGGCAGCGCGTTCGGCGCGTTCGCCGCGGCACGGATCCGGGCATCGGGATCCTGCAGGCCGGGTAGCCGCAGTTCCGGACGGTGTTGTGCGCGCAGGTCGCGGTTGAGCGCGGCCAGCAGGGACAGTGCCTTGGCCTCGTCCGGGTCGCTGTGCACGGTGAGCACCCGCACCGCGGGGCCGGCCCGGTCCGCGTACTCCTGGAACAGGGGTAGCTCGGTACGGCAGGGCTCACACCAGTAGGCCCACAGGTTCAGCACCATCGGCTCACCGATCATCCGGCCGGGCGCCGCGGGCGCCCCGTCGGCCAGGCAGCTCGCGACGATATCGGCCAGCGGGCCCGCCGCGGCGGCGGATTCCGGCGGACAATCCGCCGCCCCCGATTCCTGCCGCAGGGCCGGCTCGATCCGGGTGGGTTCCGGCGACGCCTGGGTTCCCGGGGAATCCGAATCGCCGCGCGGCCACAATGCCGCCGCTGCCGCGACAGCCACGATTACCACCGTCAATGCCCATTTCCAGAAAACCGGTACTCGGCTCACCGGCCCACCAGTTCGAGCAGATGCGCTTTCTCCGGCCCCTTCACCAATGCGGCGGCACTTTCCGGATCCGTCGGGCCGGCCCCGAACGAAGGGCAGTCCTTGGCCAGCACGCAGACGCCGCACGCGGGTTTACGCGCGTGGCAGACACGGCGCCCGTGGAAGATCACCCGATGGGACAGCATCGTCCATTCCTTGCGTTCGATGAGCGCACCCACGACGTGCTCGACCTTGACCGGGTCTTCCTCCGTGGTCCAGCCCCAGCGACGCACCAGCCGGCCGAAATGGGTGTCGACCGTGATACCCGGAATTCCGAACGCGTTACCGAGAATGACATTGGCAGTTTTACGGCCGATCCCGGGTAACCGGACCAGCTCCGCCATGGTGTGAGGTAACTCACCGTCGTGACGTTCGAGCAGAGCCTGTCCGAGCCCGATCAGCGAATTGGCTTTGTTGCGGTAGAAACCCGTCGGCCGGATGAGTTCTTCCAGCTCCGTACGGTTCGCCTCGGCGTAGGCCCGGGCATCCGGATAGGCCGCGAAAAGTGCGGGAGTGGTCATATTCACTCGCACATCCGTGCACTGCGCGGACAGGATCGTGGCGACCGCCAATTCCAGCGGAGTACCGAAATCCAATTCGCAGTGCGCGTCCGGAAATGCCCGTGCCAGCATCCGGTTCATCCGGCGCGCCCGGCGCACCAGACCCAATTGTGTCTCCGCCGGTCGCGAGCGGGTTTTCCGATTTCCGGCCCCACCGGACACCGAGCGCCCCGCGGCTGTGGCGGCGGTTCCGGAAAGGGGGCTTCCGGCGGTATCGGAGGGGGTGATTCGCACCCGTCCACCATACGGAACCCGCCGACAACGTTGTCCTGCCAGTTCTGGTCCCGTATTCCATCTGAGACCTCGACCGTGTTTACTACCCGGCATGCAAGGACTCGCTGTGGCGCTCTTCCCAGTGGTGTTGATGCTGTTCGCCCTCGGTATGGAACGAGTGGAGAACCGTCTGCGCAAACTTGTCGAGCCCGACGAGGAAGTCCAGGCCTACCTGGACAAGGCCAGCAACGCCGAGGTCAACGAGCTCACCAAGCTCGGCCTACCGGCGGCGGTCGCGCGTATGCGCCGACGCCGCAACCGCACCGAGGAGGCCGAGGACTCCCTCGATATCGCCCGGGCGAGCTGATCCGCGCGCCCACTACCGCGCGCGGGCCGCGTTCCGGTTAACCTTCCTTACGTGGTGTCTGTCACTGCGCGCCGATAGGGCCGCGTAGACTGCACTGTCGGCCGACTCGCATCGGCCCGACGACTACAGCCATTCCCGATAAGGAGCACATTCGTGGACGAGGCCCTCGCCAGAGCAGGCATCTTCCAAGGCGTTGAGCCCACCGCGGTGGCTGCGCTCGCCAAACAGCTGCAGCCCGTGGATTTCCCCCGCGGCCACGTCATCTTCAACGAAGGTGAACCCGGCGATCGGCTGTACATCATTACGGCCGGCAAAGTGAAGCTGGGCAGGCGTTCCCCGGACGGCCGGGAGAACCTGCTGACCATCATGGGCCCGTCGGATATGTTCGGCGAACTGTCCATCTTCGATCCGGGCCCGCGCACCTCCACCGCTACCACGGTCACCGAGGTCCGTGCCGTCACCATGGATCGGGACGCGCTCAAGTCCTGGATCGATCAGCGCCCGGAGATCGCCGAGCAGCTGCTGCGGGTGCTGGCCCGGCGATTGCGCCGCACCAACAACAACCTCGCGGACCTGATCTTCACCGATGTCCCCGGCCGGGTCGCCAAGGCGCTGCTGCAGCTCGCCCAGCGTTTCGGCACCCAGGAGGCCGGCGCGCTGCGGGTCACCCACGATCTGACCCAGGAGGAGATCGCCCAGCTGGTGGGCGCTTCCCGGGAAACGGTCAACAAGGCGCTCGCCGATTTCGCGCATCGCGGCTGGCTGCGGCTCGAGGGCAAGAGCGTGCTGATCTCCGATTCCGAGCGGCTGGCCCGCCGGGCCCGCTGAGTTCCCGCGGAACCGGCCCAACCCCGGTCGGGGGTGGGCCGGGTGCGGCACGCACAATTACGCGTCCGCTTCGGAGCGCAGGTAGGTGAGCTGCGATTCGACCGAGCTGCGGGCCGCCGGCCACAGGCTCTCGTCCACGTCGGCGTACACCTTGCGGACCACGTCCATGGCATCGGCGTCCGCACCGAGTTCGTCCAGCGCGGAACGCACCTGCGCGAGCCGTTCGTGCCGGTGCGCGATGTAGTACCGCGCTACCGGTTCCAGGTCGGGATGGTCGGGGCCGTGCGCGGGCAGGAGTGCCCGTCCGGCGCCCGCTTCCAGCAGCCGGTCCATCGAGCGCAGGTAATCGCGCAGGGTGCCGTCGCGGTCGAGAACGGTGGTCCCGCGTCCCAGGATTGTGTCGCCGCTGAGCACCGCGTCGGAAAGCAGGAAGCTCACCGAATCAGCCGTATGCCCGGGGGTGTGCAGCACGGTGATCCGCAGACCGGCGGCCTCGATCACCTCGCCATCGGTCAGCGGTTCCACATCGCCGCGCAGGAATTGCGGGTCCATGGCCCGCACCGGGGTCCCCGTGCGCCGGACCAATTCGTCGATCCCGCCGGTGTGGTCGGGGTGGCGGTGCGTGATCAGCGTGAGCGCCACAGCGCCCCCGGTGACCTCGACGATCGCGGCGATATGGTCCGGCTCGTCGGGTCCTGGATCGACCACCACACAGTCGGTGTGCCCGGGTGCCCGCAGGATCCAGGTGTTGGTCCCGTCCAGCGTCATCGGCCCCGGATTGTCCGCGAGCAGTACCGCCGCGGACGGCGTGACCGCGCGCAATTGCCCGTAGGCCGGATGAGTGAGTGTCATCGGCGACACCTCCGATCAGAAAGCAGCACAATCGAATCTACGGGCCGTCCCGGGCCTGTGCCGATCGGGGCCGCAGTGGTGCTCCTAACGGACCTCGGCGATCAGTTCGACCTCCACCGGAGTGTTCTTGGGTAGTTCGGAAACGCCGACCGCCGAACGGGCGTGCGCTCCGGCCGGGCCGAACACCTCGCCCAGGAATTCCGAGGCGCCGTTGATCACCAGCGGCTGATCGGTGAAGCCCGGGGCGGACGCCACGAAACCGACCACCTTCACGATCCGCACCACCGCGTCGAGACCCACCAGATCGTGCACCGCGGCCAGGGCGTTGAGTGCGCACCAGCGGGCCGCGAGCGCCGCCTCCTCGAGCGTTACCTCGGCGCCGACCTTGCCGACCGCCGTCAGCTCCCCGGCGACGAAGGGCAATTGCCCGGAGGTGTACACATACGAGCCGGTCCGGACCGCCGGCAGGTAGGCGGCGACCGGGGCCACCACCTCGGGCACCGTCAGGCCCAGCCGGTCGAGGTTGGCCCGCCATTCGGTCGCGGGTGCGCTCATCTCGGATTCCCCCACGGCGCTTACTGCTTCGGCCGCTTCAGATACGCGACATGCTGCTCTCCGGTGGGCCCGGGCAGCACGGTCACCAGTTCCCAGCCATCGGCGCCCCACTGGTCCAGGATCTGTTTGGTCGCATGCGTCAGCAGCGGCACGGTCGCGTATTCCCACTGGGTGATATCGCTCATGCGCACCGAGCGTACTGGGTGCCGGGCCCGGCGCCGGGCGCAGGACCACTGTGGCCGTACAGGTGTCGGGCTCCCGGTGTCTGGTACACCACAGCAGGACAAACCGGAGTATGCGGGCATCCGTCCGGTCCGGGTTATAGGCTCGCGACCGTGGCAGAACCAACGACGATGCCGGAATCGGCCGAGCCCGACCTGAAAACCGGGTGGCCCGAGCGTGCGGCGAACGCCCGGCTGCACTATGTCTCCGGTAAGGGCGGCACCGGTAAGTCCACGGTGGCCGGGGCTCTGGCATTGGCGCTGGCCGCGGGCGGACGCCGCGTCCTGCTGGTCGAGGTGGAGAATCGGCAATCGATCGCGCAGTTGTTCGATCTGCCGCCGCTGCCGCCCACCGAAACGAAGATCGCCACCGCCGACGGTGGTGGCGAGGTGGTCGCCCTGGCGCTCGATATCGAACACGCCTTCCTCGAATACCTCGAAATGTTCTACAACCTCGGCTTCGCCGGCCGGGCGATGCGCCGGATGGGCGCGATCGATTTCGTCACCACGATCGCGCCGGGCCTACGGGATGTCATTCTCACCGGCAAGATCAAGGAATGCGTGGTCCGGACCGACAGACAAGGCTCGCCGGTCTACGACGAAGTGGTGGTCGATGCCCCGCCGACCGGGCGGATCGCCAGTTTCCTGGATGTCACCAAGGCGATGGCCGAACTCGCCAAGGGCGGGCCGATCGCCGGGCAGGCCGAAAGCGTCTCACGGCTGCTGCACTCGGACCAGACCATGATCCACCTGGTCACCCTGCTCGAGGCGTTGCCCGTACAGGAGACCCTCGACGCCGTCGCCGAGCTGAGCGCCAACGATCTGCGGATCGGCAGCGTGATCGTCAACCGGGCCGCGCAGAGCCCGCTGAGCGTGGAAGCCCGGGCGAGCGCGGCCGCCGGTGAACTCGATACCGAAGCACTGCGCGCCGGTTTGGCAAGCGCCGGAATCGACCTGTCCGCAGCCGATTTCGCCGGCCTGCTCACTGAGACGGTCGAGCATTCGGCCACGCTGACCGCCCAGGATCGCAGCGCCGCGGACCTGCTGGACCTGGATATCGCCCGGCTACAGCTGCCCACCCTCGCCGAGGGGATGGATCTCGGGGGCCTGTACGAACTGGCCGCCTATCTGACCGAACAGGGAGTCCGATGAGCACCCGACCCGCCGGCCCGGCCCCCCTCGACCTCTCCGGCATCCTCGCCGACCCCACCGCCCGGGTCGTGGTGTGCTGCGGCTCCGGCGGCGTGGGCAAAACCACCACCGCCGCCGCGATCGCGCTGCGCGCGGCCGAACAGGGGCGCAAGGTCGTGGTGCTCACGATCGACCCGGCGCGGCGACTGGCCCAGTCGCTGGGGGTCGCGGATCTGGACAACAGCCCGCAGCGGGTCGCGCTGGGCCCCGAGGCCAAGGGCGAACTGCACGCGATGATGCTGAACATGCGGCGCACATTCGACGAGATGGTGCTCGAACACACCACCCCGGAGAAGGCCGAGCAGATCTTCGCCAACCCCTTCTATCAGGCGGTGGCCTCCTCGTTCGGCGGCACCCAGGAATACATGGCCATGGAGAAGCTGGGTCAGCTCGCGGGCCGCCGCGAATGGGATCTGATCGTCGTGGACACCCCGCCGTCGCGTAACGCGCTGGATTTCCTGGATGCCCCCAAACGGCTCGGTACTTTCCTCGAGGGACGGATGATCCGCGTGATCATGGCGCCCGGCCGGGGTGTCGGGCGGTTCGTCACCGGCGCGATGAGCCTGGCGGTACGGGGTGTGTCGACCGTTGTCGGCGGCCAGATGCTCAAGGACGCGTCGAACTTCCTGCAATCGCTGGAATCGCTGTTCGGCGGGTTCCAGGAGCGGGCCAACCGCACCTTCGCGATGCTCGCCCGGCCCGGCACGCATTTCCTCGTGATCGCCGCGCCGGAACCCGACGCGCTGCGGGAGGCGTCGTTCTTCGTGGACCGGCTGTCCACCGAGAAGATGCCGCTGGCCGGGCTGGTCCTCAACCGGACCCATCCGGTGCTGTGCTCGCTACCGGCCGATCACGCCCTCACCGCCGCCGACCGGGTCGCCGAATCCGACCCGCTGACGGCCGGTGTGTTGCGGGTGCACGCCCACCGGGTCGCGATCTCGCGGCGGGAGCAGCATCTGTTGCACCGGTTCACCGGCGCCCATCCGCGAGTGCCGATGGTTTCGGTCACCGCCCTGCCGTTCGATGTCACCGATCTGTCGGCGCTGCGTGCTGTCGGCGCTCAATTGGTAGGCGAACAGGCCACGGCCGCCGGCTGACCGCGGTACGCCCGATGGATCGGCGGGGGGGGGGGGGGGGGGGGGGGGGGGGGGGGGCGGGGGGGGGTGAAAGGGGTATATGTAATAAGGACAACGAGGGGGGGGGGGGGGGGGGGGGGTGGTGGGGCCGCGGGCGTCACCGCGTCGGTGCTGGTGATGCGCCGCGACGGGCCGCGGCAGTGGCTGGCCTCGATCGCAATCGCCCTGGTGAACGTGCTGCTGCTGATCGTGTACGGGCGGATGTCGGGCGAC
>NZ_JARWPM010000198.1 GCF_029869215.1 Nocardia carnea | reverse complement strand
GTATTCGGTCCGGGAGTGACCGACGGCGGCGGCGCCTCGGGTTCCGGCCGGTAGACCGGCGGCGGTTCGGCCAGCGAGGCGTGTTGCGGGGTGGTGGGCGCGGGGGCCGGGGGGGGGGCGGCGGTGGCGGGCGGGGGGGGGGGGCCGCCGCGGGGCCCGGGGCACGGGCCGGGGGTTCGGGCCGGGGCGCTGCGCCCGGTTGCCCTCATACGGATCGGGCGGATCGAACTCGAACGCCAACTGCGTGCCCTGCCGAGGACGCGGCGGCGGCGACGCCGACGCCGGTGCCGGCGCTGCGGGAGGCCCGGCAGGGGCGGGTGTCCGTCGGACCCGGGCAACAGGGATCGGCAGCGGGTACTGGCCGCGGTGATTGGCGCGAATCCCGCTGTAGGGGTCTGGCGGGGTGAAATCGAACGCGAGCTGGCGGCCTCGCGATCTCGGGCGGGTCGTCGGCCCAGGGGCGGTGCCGGGTGAGGCCGGAGCCGATGTGGTGGTGGCCGACTGCGACGGTGGTGTTGCAGGACCCTGCGTTCGCCGGACCCGGTGGACTCCTTCGAGGGGCAACATCAGCTGGCCGTCCCGCGTCGACCGTGTCCGCGCATACGGGTCGGCGCTGCCCACTGCAGCGGCGGCACCTCGGCGGCCGTTGCCCACCCTGTTGGCAGTGGCTGCGTTGCCCTGTGGGGTGGGGCGTCGAATCGCCGTGGCGGCAGCCTTCTCGCCGCTCTTGAGTAGGCCGAAGGTCTTGTAGGCGACGTATCCGCGGACCAGGGATCCGACCATGCTGCGGCCGTGGCCGATTCGCATGGTCGACATCAGCCAGAACGGGATCTTGATCAACACGCCCATCAGGGCGAGCCCGATGATCAGGCTCACGACGCCGTCCATGTTGGGCCCGAAGAATCCCCATCCTCCCGGGGTGAGGAAAACCCGCAGGGTGGTGACCAACACCAGCGACTGGACCACCTGAATCGCCAGACACGCGGCGAAGGAGCGCCACCACCAGCGAGCGATCGAGTCCAGACCAGGCAGCGCATGACACATCAAAGCCAGTGGTGCCGCTACGATCAGGATGATGGTGATCGCGACGCGCACGACGTAGGTGATGAGCAGTACCACCAGCATCACGACAAGCGCAGTTCGCAGCAGAACCAGGAAGATTCCGTTCCCGGTGACCGACCCGGTCAGTTCCTTCAGCGCGGTGGTGGCAGAGTCGGACTCGACCCCGCTACCGGCGAATGCCTCGGCCAGCGCGTTCGCGAACACGATCGCCTGGGTCGCCAGCAGCATGCTCATGGCACCGGCAATGAACCCGACCACGATCCGTGGCAGCAGTTCTTGCAGTGACCAGCGGGTCTGCAATGTTTCGCGGACCATCAGCAGGATGCCAGCGGCCACCACCAGCAGCCCGTACATGGCCAGCATCAGATGCCACGACGAGTCCCACAACTCACCGACCCGCGGCAAGTCACCGGGCTCCGGGGTGGTCAACAGTGTTTGCGACAGTAGCTCGAGCAGCGGATTGAGCGCCGAATCCACCAGGCGGGCAAAGAAACCGTCGATAGCATTCGCGACACAACCGGAGATATTGCGAATTCCGCAGTCGGAATCACCTGTATCCGACGGCTCAACCGGTACTTGACTGGAGTCGCCCGGCCAGGAGCCGCGCGGAGTAGGCGACGGAGTCGCGGGTGTGCTCGGACCTTGCGATGTGGGCGGAGGCGTGGGCGTCGGCGCGGTCGGTGCCGGTTGCTGGGGTGTCGTCGCCACCGGCGGCGGTGGCGGTGGGGCGGTGGGCTCGGCGGCGGCAGTCGCACCGATGCCAACCCCGACCACCAGCATCGCGACCACGGCCGCCACCACCCGCAACGGCCAGCCTGTTCGGGGGTTCGGTGGTGAGGTGCCGATTGGGAAGGCCGCGGTCATGGTCAGGCACCCACGATCGACTTGAGAACGGCGACGATCACCGGCGCGAGCATCGCCAGGCCGTAACCCAGGCATGCAGCGCGCAGCGCGGTCTTGGACTTCTCGACCTCGCTGGGGTCGCCGGAGGCCAGCACATAGCGGGCGCCGCCGATGGTCAGGAACACCGTCGCCAGCCCGGCAAGGATGCCGACCAGCCAGTTCCGGATATTGTCGAGTACCTGGTCGAACGACTCAGCGATGGCGAGTACCGAAACGGGTTCTGCCGCAGCGGTACCCGCGGTCGCTATGGCGGTCAGCGCCACCGCCGCGAATACCGCGATCGGGGCAAGGGCCCGCCGGATGGTGCCGGGCTGGGCCGTCCGGTGTGACGAGGTCGCAGAACGAACTTCAGGGAAACCGATCATGCGCATCGGCGATTCACCTCCACCTGGGTTGCCGGTTGTGCGGGGGCAGCCGATGTCCGCCCGCACTGGCTACTCCGCGTTTGCGAGCCACATTTGGACCTGGGAGTGTCCGGAAAATCGCCAGATCGGCCAGCGCGGGTAGTCGGCTGCGAGGTGGTGAAGGCGGTCTCCGCCGCGGGAGTACCTGTTGAACCCGACCGCCGCGGTGCGTGCTCGCCAGTGATCTCGCCGTGCCGTGTGGTGTTGTGCAGGCCGACAGCGAGGATCGCCGAGCCGAGCGGGCTGAGGGCGTACTGCCACGGCGGCACACCACGACGCCCCACACCGGGGCGGGTACGACGGCAACGGGTGAGCACCCCGCGACGGGTCAGCGCCGTCAGCCTTTTCCGTGCGGTGTCGACGCTGGGGAACAACAGGTCGGCGACCTGGTCGGCACTCAGACCCTGCTCAGCATCGAGCAGCCGCAGCACTTCCAGGTCCCGCTCGGTGAGTCGCTGTCGCTGCGCGGCCACTTCTGAGCCCTGGTCGTCGGCCGAACAGGACAGGAGTTGCAGGGCGCGGTGCTCGACGGTGCTGGTGCGTGCCGGATCGGTGGCTGCCGTGCGCGCGACCAGCCAGTCGAGGAGATCGTGTTCGCCTCGCTGGCGGGTCTTGCGCAACGCCCAGTGCGACAACCCCGTCGAATCGCTTGCCAGAGAGGTCACCGACCGCCCCTCCAGCCGGGTGGCGGCGATCAACTCGGCGACCTCGGCGGTAATCACGTTCTCCGCGACCGCCTCGGCGAGAATCTGTTCGGGATGCCCCGCCGGGGCCCACATCACCTGCACCGGTTCGTCCGCTCTGGTGTCGATGTCGGCTCCAGTGCCGACATCCGCACCGGGCACGGGGGCAGCGGCCTCCCGCCGCACCCAAGCCCGGCCACCACGGAACAGCGCCCACCGCAGTCGGAACCACAGAAACGGGCGCTCGACATCTATGCGCGGCAATTCGGCGAAGAACTCGGCCAACAGATCGGCCTCGATGTCAGCGCGGTCCTCGCGCCGGCGAGGTCCGAACACGCTGGCCATCCCCGCCAACATCGGTGCCGCCATCCCGGCACACGCCAAGGCTGCATCCGAACCGTGGGTTCGAGACCGGCCGATCAGCCACACCCAGACCGCATCCACGGTCTCGATCGGCAGCGCCGGGTCCGACAGCACCTGCCGCAACTGGCCCCAGGTATCGACCTGCCTGCCGAGTCCCGATACCTGATTCCTCACGACAGGTAGCGGGTGATCGGCTATCCGGTCGAGCGCCGACCGCACGACCGCCAGCGGCGAAGCTTCCGCATGATCCGGCCTCTCCGCAGAAATACTGTAATTCGCATTCATTGCCATTCCCCTTGCTCGAAGCGTTGATAAATCCGACTCGGCAAGGACACAGAACGGCCGCCACCAAAAAGCCTCCGAATAACCTCCAAACGACCTCGAGATGACCTCCGGCCGATCACCGATCAGCCGGATTCGACCACACGGAACCGGTACGGGAGCTTGAGCGCGGTGCCGGGAAACTGCTATCTACCAGGGGTTGTGTACGTTTGGTGGCGTTCCGG
Organism: Nocardia carnea; assembly: GCF_029869215.1. GTDB lineage: Bacteria > Actinomycetota > Actinomycetes > Mycobacteriales > Mycobacteriaceae > Nocardia > Nocardia carnea_B. Next base: position 89,658 of record NZ_JARWPM010000198.1, on the reverse strand, counting down.
TGGCGCTGTACACCGCGCGAGAAGCTTTCGGGTGGACCGTCGAAAAATTGGCGTCAGATGTGGCGCTCTACAACTGTGGATATCGAAGATCGATCAGTCGATTTGCATAGTTTTCGGGACGGTTCGATGTCCAAAAACGGCGAATTCGTGAGGAGTTGACCAGTGCACACATCCCATGCACTGGAATCGACAAGGACCGCGCCGATGACCGAACACACCCCAGTCCGCCGCCGTCGCCACACCGGCTCGTCCGGCTCGCGCCGCGCTCCGGCGGCCGAGGTTCCCTCAACCATCTGGGCCTCCGGAACCGACCCGATCGACCCCACCGACCAATGGCCGACGCCGATCGTCTCCCGCGCCGTCACCGAGTTCTCCCGCCCCGGAGACCAAGTGCTGCTGGCGCCCCCGGCCTCAACCGCCCCCGACACACCCTTCCCGACGCCGGACACTGCCGACGTGCTCGCCGTGATCGACAGCCTCGGCCGCGACAGCCTGATCGAACGCCCCGATGCTCACCAACATCGGCCACCGCACGAAGGAGCTGTTGCCCTCGTCCTGGCCAGCCTGCTCGCTCCCGAGGCCACATCACCTTCGGCAGTCGACGAGATCGTCGCGCTCGCCGCAACCCGGTTGAACCCCGGCGGCGTGCTTGTCGTGTTCACCCGCTGCACGCACACCCGCGACGGTGTCCTGCTCGATCCGACCGGCTGGACAGTAGCCGCCGGTCAGGCCGCCGACCTGCTGTTCCTTCAGCACATCGTCGCCGTCCCGATCGCGGGCGACACCGTCGCGGCACCCGGACTCGACAACACCGGGCACGCCCGCACGCACAGCATCGTGCATACCGATATCACCGTTCTTTTGCGCCCCTGATCGCCGCAGTGGCCCTGCCGTACTGGGCCCCGCCGTACGACGCTGGGCACACGATGGCGGCATGTAGCTCCTGACCACCGAATCTCGAATCGAGGCACCTTTCGATGACCGCAACCCACAAAACGGAGAACAACATCGCCGCGGTATCGGTATGGCCGACCGCGCAGGCCGCGCCCGCTACTCAACGCACCGGCCGCTACCACCCCGACAGCGTCAAACACCCCGCGAAAATGCTGCCCGCCATCGCCGCCCACGCCATCGAGGCATACACCCACCCCGGGGACCTGGTCCTGGACCCGATGTGCGGCATCGGCACCACCCTCGTCGAGGCCCTGCACCGAGGCCGCCGCGCCATCGGCGTCGAATACGAAACCCGATGGGCCGACCTCGCCCGCACCAACATCGACCTCGCCTACGGTGCCGGCATCGACCTCGACGCTGCCGTCTACCAAGGCGACGCCCGAAAACTTCCAACTCTGCTTCCTGCCGACCTGCGCGGCCAGGTCGACCTCGTCATCACCTCACCCCCATACGGCGACTCCACCCACGGTCACGTCCGAGTCAAGCCCGGCGAAGGCGTCCGCAAGTACGACCACCGCTACGGAGCCGTCCTCGACCGCGGCAACCTCGCCAACGTCGGCATCGGCCGGCTCCTGACCGGATTCACCAGAATCCTCACCGGCGTCGCCGACTACCTCAAACCCGGCGGACACGTCGTCATCACCGCTCGCCCCTGGCGACAGCACGCCGAACTCATCGACCTACCCACCCACATCACCACCTGCGGCACCCTTGCCGGACTCACCCCCGTCGAACGCTGCGTCGCACTCCTCGGCCGCCTCGCCGACGACGACATCATCGCCCGAAGCAGCTTCTTCCAGCGCGACTTCATCGTCAAGAACCGCCGCGGAGGGCTTCCCGTTCACCTGATCGCACACGAGGACGTCATTGTGCTCGAGCGCAGGGACGTGCCAGATTCGTTGCAGCTCAAGCAAACTCATCCAAACCGGAGTTTGGTGTCGACGGCTGCCTGGGTCGACCGCAAATGGGCGGCATGAACTACGAGAATAGCCACGCGGGAGAACCGGGTTCGCCGGAACCCGGTTCTCCCTGCCTCCGGAAGCAGGTCTCGCGAGGCCGTGGCCGTGCCGGAATGGACATCGCCGCCGCGTTCTAGGATCAAGCCAGTGGGGAACGTTGTAGAAACCGCTGAGCTGGCCTCGTCATTGACAAGATGGCTCTCCGAAGTCCGGGTCACCGGCCTGTCCGCGCGGGAAGCGACAGCGTTGATCACCCAACACACGGTCCGGTGGGGGCACGCCAACGGTTGGACGGTCGACCTCGAGCGAGAGGCATTGATCGCCAGGCGTACCGGACGGCGGATGTACCACGGCCATTTGGACGTCTTCTGCTGGCGCGACGACCATTTGCCGTGCATCGCCATCGAGATCGACCGCTCGAACAAGCGATGGTCGGTGGAGAAGCTGCTCGCCGAGGCCGACACCGGCAACATCGCACTCTGGGGGCGCTGGTACGGCACGACACGAATCGCCGTGCCGGACACCGTCGGCCTCGTCGACATCAGCGCTACGGCAGGGTTCGAACGCCCCAGAAAGGAAGCCCGCCGGAGGGAACGGCGAGCGCCCGGCGCACCCGGCGCATGACCACCCTGCCGCGTCAACCGGCCATCTGTCCAGGCTGGTGTACCGGCAGGCCCGGGTTGGTGAACCGGAGGCGGGGAGCACCGAAAGGGCAGGGCATTCCGAGGTGTCGCAGGGCGTGATTATGCTCGCGCGACATGGAGCCCGCCACCGCAGCCATCGCTGATCTTGTTGCCGCGATCACGCCTATCGACGAGGTTGAACAGCAACACATCGAGCAGACACTGGCCTGGCTCGCCCAAACCAATGACATCTTCCGCCGAGTTCCACCAGCGACTCCACCGCAGCACTTGGTCGCGTACGTGGTCTTGGTCGACCCCACCGAGCGCGGCATCTACCTCGGTAGACACCGCAAATCCGGTCTCGAACTCCCGATGGGCGGGCACCTGGCTCCCGGCGAAGACCCATGCACTACGGCGCGGCGGGAAGCACGCGAGGAACTCGGGTTCGACCCGAGATTCGATGTCGTTGGGGATAAGCCCCTGTTCCTGACAGTGACTCCCACCGTCGGCCCCACCGCTGGCCATGTTGATATCTCTCTGTGGCATGTCGCTCGGGGTGACCGGGCCCAGCACTACGACCTCGATCCCGCCGAGTTCGACGGGGGCCGCTGGTGGGACCTCGACCCCACGGCCTGCCGAGCACCGATCCCCACCTCCCACGCTTCATCCGCAAGCTCGACACCGTCCTCCAACCCGCTGCCGCTCGATGACTACGCTGGTCGTCATCCGCGGTAATTCCGCGTCGGGCAAATCGACCGTCGCCGCCGGCCTCCAACGTCGCTTCGAGCACGGCCACTGCGCGGTCATCGGTCAGGATGTAGTGCGACGGCAGATTGTCCGTGAGCGCGACGAGCCCGGCGGGTGGAATATCGAGCTGATCGAACATATCGCGACACTGTGCCTGGCCCGTGGGATGGTGACGATCGTGGAAGGCATCCTCGACGCCGATCGCTACGGGGCGATGCTGCACCGTCTCGCCGACACCGCCGGCTGTGCACTCCACTACGGCTTCGACCTCACCTTCGACGAAACTCTCGCTCGCCATGCCGGCCGGCCGCAGGCCGCAACGATTCCTCCTGACCAGATGGCCGAGTGGTATCACGGTTGGCAACCCCTGTCCTACGTTGAGGAGGTCCGCATCGACTCCAGCTGGAGCCGCGACTCCATTATCGAGCGGATTCACACCGACATCCTCGCCACCGACCGACTCCGCTGACGGTCAAATGAGGCGCGGCAGGCAATATTGGATTGCCTGCTGGCGCAGTGAGTCCTGATCGTTCTGTACATGATCGTGCGCCGCCTGACCGCCGACGGCTGGCAGACAGCCCGAACAGTGCGCCTCGACGCACTCGCTGGTAGCCCCGCAGGCACCTTCTCCACCACCTACGAGCAGGCACTGGCTTGGAGCGTCGACCAGTGGAAGCGCTGGACCCGGACTCGGGCGATGTTCGTCGCTGAGGAGCACGACACAGTGCTCGGATCCGCCGCCGTGCGCGTTGCAGGAAACGGACGAAAAAGTTGTCCGCGCCGCGCATCTCGAATTGGCCGAGGGCGATAGCTTTCCGTTTGCATTGGGTCTTGAACCCGATATGAGCTGGGCGGACTATCTCCGCGCCCGGGAGGAACAGCGGCAGGGTGCCAATCTGCCGGATGGCATCGTGGCCTCCACATATCTGCTCGCAACTGTTGACGGCCAAGTAGTCGGTCGAACCTCGATCAGACACACCCTCAACGAGGGCCTACGTCGACGAGGCGGGCACATCGGGTATGCCGTGCTGCCCCAGTACAGGCGGCGTGGGTACGGTGGCGCCATTCTCCGCCGCAGTATCGTCGTTGCCCGGTCGATCGGTATCGACCGGATACTGCTCACCTGCGACGATTCGAATCTCGGATCGCGACGGATCTTCTCTGAACTGTCTGGGCTTCATTGACTGCCAGAGTTCGTCGCACTGCCGAATTGAGTCGCTCGCGGCTGCGCGACCTACAATGCAGACTGTGACTACCGTCAATCGTTGGCTAACCGACGTCGAGATCGAAAAATCCAAGGAAGAGACTCGTAAAAACGCCCAAACCACATTCCGACACCACTACGTGCCAAGAATGTATCTCAAGCGGTGGACTACCGACGGTAGCGGGGAAATTCAGGTCACAAACGTTGACACCAAAGAATCAAATTGCGTACCCATAGAATCGACAGCCGTCGAGGATAACTTCTATCAAATATCGGCACCCGACATCGATGCCGACGCAAATCCAGACATGTGGTTCGAGACCCACATGGGACGCATAGAGGGCCGGGCCGCGAACTGGCTTCGCGCGCTCGACGGTCAGCCCGATGGGAGGATCAAGGATAAAAACCTAATCTCCAACCTAGCCGTATACATCAGCCTACAAAGCCAGCGCACCCAGCGTGGGCGACAGACCGACGTGGGCATCGACGCAGCAGTGAACCGTTACGGAGCCAGCCATATTCTGAACATTACCGGCCTGCTTCCGATCTTATGTCGCGAGTACGGCATTGAGTACTCAGAAGCGAGACACCAGGCTATCGTGAATCAGATACTCGCCAAGCGGGCCGTCAGCAGCGAAACCAAGCCCAAGGCAATCGATGCAGCCATCGGCGCCTGGAAGAACGTTCTCGCCCCGCTGATTGAAAACGATCGAGACTACTGGCTGGCAAGCTCCACAGGCGATCTATTGACCTGCGATGAACCCGTACTCGGAATTCCAACGAAGCGAAACACTCGCCAGTTTCCGGTCTCGATAAGAAATTCTGAAATAATTGTATTTCCGATCAGTCCTAATCGACTCCTAATTCTGAGCCGGAAGAATGTGAAGATCAAGCCCCCGTTCGAACTATCTTCGACTGAGGCAAAGTTTCTAAATCGCGAATTCTGCTACAACTGCAATCGGCTGGTTTTCGAAAAAAGCGGAACCTCGATCGCATCGCAGATTCAGATCCCCAACTACCCAGAGAAGCAGGACTGGTCAAGTAGCATCACCTCCGCTCCGGAGTTCGCTCGCGCCGTTCTCCTGCCGACCCGATGGACCGACGCGCCCCATTCGCCGCAGTGGCCCTTATCTCGATGGACCACTGACTAGGCCGCGTTTCATAAGCCCGATGGTGTGGGGACGGAACCCGTTGTCCGGGTTGAGAAGTTGGTGATATGGCGAGGTCTCCGGTAGTTGGTTGAACGACCAAGCACAACCGGAAACCAACCGGAGACCTCGTGAACAGCGTAACGGCAACGTGCCGTGCGGATCTGACCGATGCTCAGTGGGCGAAACTGGAACCGCTACTACCTGCTGGTATGAAGCCGGGCCGGCCACCGCGGTGGTCGAAACGACAGTTGATCGACGGGATCCGGTGGCGGATCCGGACCGGCAGTCCGTGGCGTGATATTCCGAGCGTGTATGGGCCGTGGCAGACGGTGTATGGGTTGTTCCGCCGCTGGCAGCGTGACGGCACGTGGGAATCGGTGCTGACCGCACTGCAAGCCCACGCCGATGCGGGCGGTGAGATCGAGTGGACGGTGAGCGTGGACTCCACGATCGCCCGCGCGCACCAGCATGCGGCGGGTGCGCGCCGCGACTTCGCCGGCCAGGTCGAGGCGGCGGGTGGTTTCGACGACGAACCCGCTGACCACGGGCTGGGACGGTCGCGGGGCGGGTTCACCACGAAGCTGCACCTGGCCGCCGACCAGGGGCAGCGGCCGCTGGCGCTGGTGGTCACGCCTGGTCAGTGGGCTGATTGCCCACAGTTCACGACGGTGCTCGGCGATATACGGGTGCCGCGGCTCTCGGTCGGTGGTACCCGGTCGCGGCCGGATCGGGTCCTGGCCGACAAAGCCTATTCTTCGGCGGCCAACCGTGCTTACCTGCGGAAACGCGGGATCAAGGCAACCATCCCGATCAAGGCGGACCAGGCAGCGCATCGTGTGGCCAAGGGCAACGCCGGTGGCCGGCCGCCGGCGTTCGACCCTGGTCTCTACAAACTCCGGCACGCCGTGGAATGCACGATCAGCCGCCTCAAACAGCACCGCGCTGTCGCCACCCGCTACGACAAACTCGCTGTCCGTTACCTGGCCACGGTCCGCGTCGCCGCAATCAACCTGTGGTTATCCGGCCAAGGCTTATGAAACGCGGCCTAGGAGCACGATGCGGACACCCTGGCCACCGGAGTCGGCGGCGCTACCACCTATCGATCCCCTAAAGGGGTAGCCGTAGCATCCGCCGAAAATCAGGCGGATATGGCGTAGCCGCCTGGTAGGCATCGGGTTTCGGGTTCGGCATGCGCTGTCGGCTGGTTGGTGCTTGGCTGCCGGTGTTGGTGTTGGTCGGCGCTGGTGGAGGCTGGGGTTCGTGGCGACGCGGATGTTCGCGGACGAGGAGTTGGAACGTCTGCGGGGATTCCCGGAGATCAGCCGCGAGGAGCTGTTTCGATACTTCACGCTCACGTCGGCGGATCTGGCGTTCGTGGATCCGGGCCGCGGCAGGGGACCGGCCGAACGGCTGGGCTTGGCGATCGCGTTGTGTACGCTGCCGTGGCTGGGATTCGTGCCGGATCGGCTGGTCACGGCCCCACCGGGGGCGGTGGCCCGCCTCGCCGAGCAGCTGCGGGTCGACCCGGTGGTGATCGGTGCCTATGGCAGGCGAGCCAAGACCCGCACCGAGCATGTGCGCCTGGCCGCGCGGTACCTGGGATGGCGTGCGGCCGGTGCGCTGGAGTTCAAGGAGCTCGACGAGTTCCTGCTCGCGCGGGCGATGGAGCACGATTCCCCGACTCTGTTGTTCCGGCTGGCGTGTGAGTATCTGATCTCGGCGAAGGTGATCCGGCCGGGCCCTGTCACCGTGGTGGAGCGGGTCGCCCACGCCCGGCACCAGGCCCAGACCGAAACCTATGACCGGCTCGCTCACGAGTTCACTGCGGCGCGGTGTGCGGAGTTGGACGGCTTGCTGGTCACGGACGCGTCGCTGGGGATCTCGCGGTTGCGGTGGCTGTCGACCGGGCCGGTGGAGGCGTCGGCGGCTGCGGTCCGCGCCGAGGTCGACAAGCTGGGGTTTCTGCGGGGTTTGGGTGCTGATCGGCTGGATCTGTCGGTGCTGCCCGCCGAGCGGCGCCGGTTCTTGGCCACGATGGGCCGGCGTCTGAGTCCGCAAGCCCTGGAGCGTCGGGATCCGCAGCGCCGGTATCCGATCCTGCTCACGGTGCTGGCCCAGTCGGGCACCGATGTGCTCGATGAGGTCGTGGTGTTGTTCGATCAGGCGATCTCGGCGAAGTTCGGTGCCGCCGAACGGAAGATGCAGCAGCAGCTGGCCGAGCGCGGCAAGACCGGCGAGGACCGCCAGGCGCTGCTGGACGATCTCTTGGAAATCGTCACCGACCCGACGGTGGCTGATGAGGAGATCGGCGCGCTGATCCGCGGCGAGAAGATCGGGTGGGAGCGCCTGCGCGCGGCGATCGCCCAGGCCAAACCCAGGTTGCCGCGTGATCACGGGCATCTGGCAGCGCTGGATTCCTCCTACAACTACCTGCGCCAGTTCACCCCCGCAGTGCTTGAAGCGGTGCGCTTCGCCGGCGGCACCGCCGCTACCGAGCTGCTGATCGCGGTGAACATGCTGCGCGAGCTGAACGCGACCGGGCGGCGCAAGGTCTTCGACGACGCCCCGACCGGGTTCGTGCCGACGAAATGGCGCGGCTACCTCGACGAGGCCCGAAAGACCGGTAGCGCCACCGCGTACCGGCACTACTGGGAATTGTGCGTACTGCTCGGACTGCGCGACGGGCTGCGCAGCGGGGATGTGTTCGTGCCCGGCTCGCGCCGCTACGCCGACCCGGCCGCCTACCTGATCACCACTGGGCAGTGGGAACCGCAACGCGGCGAGTTCTGCCGCCTGGTCGGGCGATCCGCCGATCCGGGCGTCGCGCTGGCGGCCGTGGTCGCCGAACTGCACGATGCGGTCGGTGAGCTGGAGGCGGTGCTGGCCGGCGGGGACGGCCCGGTCAGGGTGGACGAGGGCGGGGATCTGGTGATCTCGCCGCTGAGCGCGGAAGATGTTCCCGCCGAGGCGATCGCGCTCAAGGCCGAGCTGACCGAGATGCTGCCGTTCGCGCCGATCGTTTCCTTGTTGATCGAGTTGGACAAGCGCACCGGCTACCTGGACTGCTTCACCCACGCCGGCGGCCAGGCCACCCGGACGCCGGAGCTCAAACGCAATCTGATCGCGGTACTGCTGGCGCACTCGACGAACCTGGGGTTGACCCGGATGGCGCAGGCGTGCGGGATCACCTACGACATCCTGGCCTGGACCGATGAGTGGTATGTGCGCGAGGAGACCCTGCGCGCGGCCAACCTCGTGTTGATCGGCTACCATCAGCGGCTGCCGCTGACCGCGGTGTTCGGTGCCGGAACGCTGTCGTCGAGCGATGGGCAGCGGTTCCCGACGCGTGGGAAATCAACCACGGCCAGGCCGTTGAGCCGGTATTTCGCCAGCGAGGGCCTGTCGACCTACACCCATGTCACCGATCAGCATGCCACCTACGGCACCAAGGTGATCGTGGCGACCAAACGTGAAGCCCATTACGTGCTCGATGAGATCCTGGGCAATGCAGCGGATCTGCCGATCACCGAGCACGCCACCGACACCCACGGGGTCACCCTGGTCAACTTCGGGTTGTTCGACCTGCTCGGGATGCAGCTCTCGCCGCGGATCCGGGATCTGGGCCGGATCACCCTGTACCGGCCGGGCCCGCGCGCGCAGGCCGAGGCCCGGTTCCCGCACGCGGGCCCGCTGATGACCCGCAAAGCGAATCTCGGGTTTGATCGCCGAGCACTGGGACGATCTGCTCAGGTTGGCCGGATCGTTGAAGTTCGGGCACGCCACCGCGTCGCTGCTGGTCGGCAAGCTCTCGGCGTCGGGGCGGCAGAACACTCTGGCCGCGGCGCTCAAGGAGTACGGGGCGCTGCGGCGCACCATCTACGCCGCGAGGTACCTCTCCGATCCGGACTATCGGCGCAAGATCTCGCGGCAGCTCAACAAGGGCGAGTCGCTGCACGCGCTGCGGCGCGACCTGCTCTATGCCCATAAGGGGATGATTCGGGCACGCCATCTCGAGGACCAGACCGAGCAAGCCTGGTGCCTGACCTTGGCGACCAACGCTGTGATCGCTTGGACCACGGAGTATTACGGGCTCGCTGTCGATCAGATGCGTCGGGCCGGGCAGCGTATCGATGACGAGGTCCTGGCCCACATCAGCCCGGCCCACAGTGCCAACATCAATTTCTTCGGCGCGATCGAGGTCGACATCGACGCCGAGCTGGCCCAGCTGGGCCCGACCGGGTACCGGCCGCTGCGGGTGCGTGACACCTTGTTCTGACTGCGCGGCCGATCTGTGGTTACGGCCTGCCGGTGCCGGTCGGGCTGGTTGATGCGGTGGCTGTTGAGTGAGCGGTGAGGAAGTTGTCGACGAGCCGGGCGCAGTCGTCGTGGTCGATGGTGCGTAGTCCGGTGAGGCGGGCGAACACGATCGGGCCGAGGAGTTCGATGATGGCGAAGGTGGTGTCGAGTTCGCCGAGTGTGGCGCGGGCGTCGGGGCTGGTGAGGATCTGGTCGAACGGTCGGCGGTATTGCTCGATGACGCGGGCGCGTAGTGAGGTGAGCGCGGCCGGGTCGGTGTGGTTGTCGTCGATGGATCCCATGGCCAGCCAGGCCAGGGTGGTCATCTGTACCGGGGCCTGTTCGATGAGGTCGGCTTGGGTGGTGAGCAGCGTGAGGAGCTGCTCGCGTACCGGGGTGGTGCCGGTGAGGGCGTCGACGTGGGGGAGCAGCCGTTCGAAGGTCGCCGCGAGCAGATGGGTGGTGCTGCCGAAGTGCCGGTAGAGGGTGGCGCGCGCGACTTTCGATACGCGGGTGACCGCTTCGACGGTGACCGCCTCGACACCGCCGGTGGACAGCAGATGGGTGGCCGCGTCGAGCAACCGGTTGCGTGAGCGTGCCAGCCGCGGATCGGCCTGCTCGTCGTCCGCGGGGTGCGGGTCGGTCATGGACGCGTGTTCCTCCGGATTCGTGCCGTGCGGCTGTGGGTGTGAGTGGACTCTATCCCACACCCCGACCCCTATGATACGAATGGTCTCGCACAGAGACTATCGGTCTCTAAAGTCGGGAGGTGCCGGTGGACACGCCTGGGACGGACACTGTCGAGATCGCCCGGTGGACCCGGGCCGAGTGGTGGATGCTGACGGTGTCGTGCCTGGCGGTGGCGCTGGTGGTCGCGGCGATGGCGGCGTTGTATTCGGCGTTGCCGCAGATCGCGGTCGCGACCGGGGCCACCCAAGCTCAGCTGACCTGGATCGTCGACGGCTACACACTGGTGCTGGCGTGTCTGGTGCTGCCCGCCGGCGCCGTCGGTGACCGTTACGGGCGACGTGTGGTGCTGGTGGCGGGATTGGTGGTGTTCGCCGCCGCCTCGGCGCTGCCGCTGCTGCTGGACGAGCCGGTGTGGCTGATCGCGACGCGCGCCCTGGCCGGGGCGGGCGCGGCGCTGGTGATGCCCTCGACGCTGTCGATCCTGACCGCGGGGTTCGCCCCTGTTCATCGCGGCCGGGCGGTCGGGATATGGGCCGGGGTCGCCGGATCCGGGGCGGTGCTGGGGATCCTCGGTGCCGGGGTGCTGCTCGAACGATGGTCGTGGCCCTCGGTGTTCGTCGGGTTGACCGTGGCCGGGACGGTGCTGGCGGTGCTGGCGTGCACCATCGCCGAATCCCGCCACCGTGAGCATCCGCCGGTGGACTGGGTCGGCGCGGGCACGGTGGCGGTCGCGGTCGCCGCGATCGTGTTCGCCGCGATCGAGGTCCCCGCACGCGGCTGGGCCGACCCGCTCGTCGCCGCCGCGGCCGGGATCGGTGTGGCCGCGGCGGTGGCGTTCGTGGTCGTCGAACTGCGCAGCGCGGCGCCGCTGCTGGACGTGCGGTTGTTCACCCGCCGCGGTTTCGGTGCCGGGTCGCTGTCGGTGACCATCCAGTTCCTGGTCACCTTCGGAGTGTTCCTGCTGCTGGTGCAGTACCTGCAGCTGATCTTCGGTTACGGGCCGCTGGCCTCGGCGCTGGCACTGGCACCGATGGTGGTGCCGCTGGTCGCGATCTCGGTGATCGCGCCGTGGCTGTCGAGCCTGGTCGGATTACGGGTGATGACCGTGACCGGCCTGCTCACCATCGCCGCCGGGCTGGTGCTGGTGAGCCGGTTGACCCTGGCCGCAAACTATCCCGACCTGCTGTGGCCGCTGCTGATCATGAGCGCGGGCCTGGGATTGTGCACCGCCCCGGCGACCTATGCCATCGTCGCCGACACCCCAGAGGCCAAACACGGGGTCGCCGCCGCGGTCAACGACGCCGCCCGCGAGATCGGCGCCGCGATCGGGATCGCCGTGGCCGGCAGCGTCCTCGCCGCCGGCTACACCCACCGCATCCAGCCCGCCTTGGCCCGGCTACCCGAGCCCGCCCGCGGCCCGGTCGCCGATTCCCTGGCCGCCGCCCTGCAAGTCGCCGACCAGGCAGGACCGGTAGCCGCGCCGCTGGCCGAGTTCGCCCAAGCCGCGTTCGTGCACGGCAGCGGCCAGGCCGCGCTCGCACTGGCCGCCCTCACCACCGCCACAGCGATCGTGCTGGCCGTCCTGGCCCCCGGCCGCACGCCACGCCCGCACATGAGAACCTCTCCCCCCTCCTCACACGCCTCTCCTCGTGAAAGACGCCCGTCATGACGGCCTACCACACGATCATCGTCGACACCGACGGATCCGACCGCTCCTACCGTGTGGTCGAGCACGCCGCAGAACTCGCCCACGCCACCCACGCCCGGCTACTGATCGTCTGCGCTCGCCACCGCATCGACGAACACACACCCAAGGCCCACCTCGACCGGCCCGGACCCGAGACCTCCCCGCTGCACGGCAGCACCCCCGCCGACACCGTCCTGCGCATCGCCCACCAGCACGCCCTCGCCCACGGCGCCACCGACGTCGACACCCACATCCTGGACGAACCCGCCCTACCCGCGCTGCTGCACCTGGCCGCGGCCACCGCCGCCGACCTCATCGTCACCGCCAACCCCCACCGGTCACCACTGCTGGCCCAGCTGCTGTCCACCCCACCGATCGAGCTCGCCCGCAAAACCCACTGCGACATCCTCATCACCGCCTAAACACACTCACAGAAAGCACCCATGACCGAGAACACACCCAGCACCCACACACCCGAGCCCCGCCAGGTCCCGGACTGGATCCCCGCCTTCCCCGTACACGCACCCGACTCCGCCGACCTGCCGCCCCACCACGACCACTGCCTCGGCTGCGGACCGGCCAACCCCCACGGCCACCAGCTACGCGCCCGACGCGACACACACGGCGTCTACGCCCACCACCGCTTCGACTCCCGCCACGTCGGCGCCCCAGCGATCGCCCACGGCGGCGCGGTCGCCACCGTCCTCGACGAACTGTTCGGACTCCTGCTCTACACCGTCGGGGAACCCGCCGTCACCCGCCACCTCGCCATCGACTACCTCGCCCCGATCCTGCTCGACACCCCCTACACCCTCCGCGCCCACATCCACTCCCGCGACGGCCGCAAACTCCACCTGAAAGCCACCATCGAAAACGACCACGCCCACGTGGTCACCACCGCCACCGCACTGTTCCTCATCGTCGACGTCAACCACTTCCTCACCCCACAACAAACCCCCACACACCGATAACACCCCCTGACCTGTTCCGTAACCCGATCGTCCACCGGAACACCACGCAGAACGAACATCGGCCCAGCACACCGGTGTTCCGTAGAGGTGTTCCGCAAACTGTGCCGGTCAACCCCCGCCATCTGGAACACTTTCGGCATGGGTGAGCCGTTCCGCATCGGATACTGCCGCTGCTCCACCGACGAACAAGACGTCGAGATCCAAACCGAACAACTACTGGCGCTCGGAGCGCCGCGCGAGCGGATCTTCATCGACAAAGGGTTCTCCGGGACCACCCGCAAGAACCGGGCCGGCCTGGACAACGCACTCGCCGCCGCCACCTCCGCCGCAGCGGCCATCGACGAGCGACAGGTAGTGCTCATGCTGGCAGGTAGTTCCGTATGCGCGCCCGCATTCGCCGAGCGCAACCTTGCGGCGCTCGAAATGGCCCAGGAATTCCTCCCACTCGGCATCGGTAGGGGTGCGGTATTCCTCGCTCGGCCGCGTTCCTCGGCGCCGCGTGATGAACGCGCGGTGGCCGTTGATTGCTTCTTGTGGGTAGACGGCCTTGTAACCCATGGTGGTGGATATGTCGTTGTGACCCAGCAGCATGCGCAATGTGCGGGGGCATCCCGTTCAGAATTGCGTCCGTGGCAAATATTCTGCGCAGGTCGTGGGGCACGAAGTAGAGCGGTTGGCCGCCGGCGTCTTTTATGTCCGTCGACTCGAGTATTTCCCTGATGCATTTGCGGATCGTCGACGCCGCTATGGCTCGCGTATGGCTGCCGTTGTTCCACTGGAACAGCAGCGGAGCCGGCGTGGCCCAGCATCGTTCGGAGAGGTCATAGAAGGGGACCAATGGAATGGCTCCGTCCTTCTGCCGAACTCGGGCGATGATCGCGGATATGACATCGGCCAGCTCCGGACTGACGACGAGGAGGCGTTCCTCGTCGGTCTTGGACGGCGCGACGTGCAGCAGCGGGATGATCTGCCCTGCTTGGGGGTGTCGATACTGGATGATGCTGTGATGGCTCGTTTCGAGCATCTCCTCGACCCTGACGCCGGTGTGCCGAAGAAACTCGACTGCTGCCCAACCCCAGAAGGCACGATGGTCCTCGGCACGAAGGTGGCGGCGGCGGCCGGTCGAGTCGAAGACGCCCGTAACCATACTGAGCCGCTGATTTTCGTTTCTGCGTGCGGAGACTCTGGTGAAGGTCTCGCCGAAGACGGTGAACGGCTTGCCGGGTTCAGAATTCAACGCTGCGTCCAGTCGGAGGCGGGCCTCCTCGGTGCGGCGTTCGGCGGTCCGCACCAGAACTGGCAGCAAGGGCAGGCGTTCGCGGGTCCGCTGGTCCATGCGCGCCTTTCGGCGCGAATTGACCTTCCTGGTCGAGTGCGCGGTTTCCGACGCGCGGATGGGGCACGGAACGGCCCATCGCGGCCATCGCGCAGAATCCTCGGTAGCCCATTGCGCGATGTCCAGGTAGAACGCCCGGACTGTGGTCAGGAGTTGGAGGTAGTTCACCCGTGGGACGGTGACCTCGACGGTGGTCCCGTCCGGCAGGCGCTTATTCTGGATCTTGACGCGGAGGCGTTCTTTCCACGCATGCGCCACTTTCGGGTCGAGGTCGAGCGAGTCGATGCCTGGATGGTGTGCTTCCAGATCCGTCCAGAAATTCATAACCAGCACCCGCGACAACGAGTCGAGTGTGGTGTAGTCCAGGGCGACTTGCCGTTCCGCCAGGTAGCTGACCAGCAGGTTGCGGACCTCGGGATCAGCGACGTGATACCGATCCACGAGTCGCTCGATGCTGGATCGTCCGCCATAGTTCATGATTGCGCGCAGGGTCACCGGCGCACCCTGCGGAAGGAATCCCGCAGCCTCGAGCAGGGTGTAGAACAGATAGCGCCCCTTTCCGGGCAAACCGATGGCTATCTCCTGCTTGCGTAACTCGACACAGTCTCCGACGGTGATGTCGCGAACGCCGCCGCCCTTGGTCAGCAGCAGGACACAGAGCTGCCATCGGATGACGGGGAGGCAGGTGCTCGACCGGATTTCGGGCGTCATCGCCGTCTTGAGTAGCCCGAAACCCGACGGATCGCGATACTCGGCGATCCTAGTCGTCCAGGTTCCGGTTCGGTTGATAGTAAGCAGGAATGTCGGGCTGGGACAGATGATCCTTGCAATGGACAGCAGCATCAGCGCGGTCAGCAGCTGGGACTTGTCGCCTACCCGGCCGTGTGCCCGGTGCCATTCCGCGGCGGCCGCAGTCCAGTGCGGCTCAGCGGTTTCGGCACCGCTGGCCTGCCATCGCTGCTGCCAGGTCTCGCCAGGGAAGATCTCCAGCCTGCCGAGCAGCCTCTTGACACACAGTCTGCGACGAAAGCGCATATCGTCCGACACCGGAGGAAGCCGTAACCCCTCGAGCCGTTCAATGGTTTTCTCGACGGTCAGGGCCTGACGCGAAGCGGAAAGCACTGGTCGAGCGGGAAATTGATCCAGGATGGTCTCGGCGAGCACTCCACGCGCTTCGCGCGTCAGTTCCTGCTTTCGGCTGGTCGAACCGACCTCAGCCGTCGCTGTGGTTGTCGATGATTTCACTGCGTCCTGCCGAATATGACGTCGAGAGAACGTGGGTCGTAACCCGACGCTGGCGGCTCCGGTGGGGCTGCCGCGCGCTCGTTCTGGCGCGCGTGGTGGGCGAGCGCAGCCGTGATCACCTCACCGTGGGTAGGGGTGGTGTAGAGCTGCGTGGTCGTCAGATCGGCGTGGTCAAGGATCCACTGGACGTCGGTGATGTCCATGTCCGGGTCATCGGCCATGCGGTAGGCCGCGGTGTGCCGAAGGGCGTGGAGCGGATAGTTGGAGCCGAGCGCTTCCTGGGCGCGGGTGAACATTGCTCGGGCCGCGTGATAGGACAGCGGCCGCCAAGGTCGGCGTAGCGTGAACCAGAGTGGATGGCGGTGACCGCGGGAAGCGCCCTTGCGCCAGAGTTATTCCTGGTAGAGCCGCAGCCAGACGAACGCATCAGGCGAAGCCGGCAACTGCTGAGCTTTGCGAGAACCCTTTCGTGTAACCGTGATCAGTTGCTGGCCGGGATCCTCATCGCCCTGGCAGGCGGACAGTAGTTCTTCGGCGCGGGCGCCGGTGGACACCCAGAGCGCCAGCAGGGCGCGGTCCCGGTTCGACTTCAGTGCCGCGAACACCGTGTTGAATTGCTCGTCGGGGATCTTCTTCGGGATCCGCTTGGGAACCTTCGGCCGATAGCGGCCGACCCGCTCCTTCCGATGCGGATCCATCGGGTTGTGGTGCGCGTGAGCCCGCCTTGAGCGTCGTGAGCGGTCCAGCGGGAATGGGTTGATCAATGGGCCTTTGCCGAGTTCCAGCTGGAAGTCGTAGAACGCCCGCCAGACGGTCTCGGCGTGCGCCCGCGACGCTGGCGAGTACTTCGGTCCCGGGCTCGGCCTGCCAGTGACGGCATTGACGACCTGGCTGGGGCGGCCGCGGGGCAAACCGGGCAACTGGCCGTCGGTCCGGTGCCGCCAATGAACTCTCATCGGCTTGTCCGCCAACAACCTCCATCGTCCGAAGTCGCGCCCCTCCATTGGCGTTACTTTGTCCCACGACATGCCGATCGCGGCGAGGAACCGCCACCAGCGAAGCAGATCGCTGCCATATGACCGGATCGTCGACGGCTGCTTGTCGGTGGCCTGTAGCTCGGCGAAGTACCTCGCCGCGGGTTCGATGACCGCGCCGTTCGCGTCGAGAAGCTGGTATGGCTCCCACACGTCACCGGTCCTTTGGAGCCGACCGACGTCCGGCACAACGAGTCTCGACAGATATCGCTCGCCGCCCTCTTCGCACATGGCGAGGAAAGCTAGCAGAAACCTAAGCTGACCTGCAAGGATTACGAAGTTAGTTCAGTCAATACGTCATCGAGGCTTGCGGCGGGGTCTTGGAGGGGGTCGAGCTTTGGGCCGACGGCAGCACGATGCGACGGTACTGGATCGACTAGAGGCGCCATTGCTCGATCGTGGTCCCACCGCCGTCCCGCACCTTGGCGGTGAAGCCATTCCGTTGGCCGAACCCGCAGATCTCGGGTGTGAAATGGGCGTGCGCCTGCGTGGGCATCTCGGCAGGATGCGAGCATGGTTGCCCCGTTGGATATCCCGCGTTTGACTGCAAACGACAGATTTGTGCTCCGCTCCTGGGAGATCAGCGACCTGCCTCTGGTTCGAGAGGCGTCGAGCGACGATCACATCCCGTTGATCACGACCGTTCCGGCGGTGTACTCGCGAGAAGCAGGCGAAGCCTTCGTGCGTCGGCAGTGGGAGCGTGTATCGACCGGCAGTGGGTATCCGTTCGTCATCGTGCGGGTTGAGGACGGTCGGCCGCTCGGGTCGGTCGGTCTGTGGTTGCGGGACCTGGACGAGGGGCGTGCGATGCTGGGCTACTGGGTGGTCAAGTCCGCTCGTGGTCAGCGGGTCGCTGCGGAAGCGCTTCGAGCGGTCACTGCCTGGGCCCTTACTGACCTGGAGATCCGCCGCCTTCACCTATATGTCGAGCCCTGGAATGCCGCATCCCAGCGGACGGCTGAGCGTGTGGGTTTCCAGTGTGAGGGCCTGCTCCGCAGTTGGCAGCTGGTCGGCGAGGAGCGTCGGGACATGATCATGTATTCGATGTTGGGTTCTGATCTGTCCTGATCGGCCGCCTGTTGGCTGACCTCGGTGGGCACCTCCAGATTCGGTACCGTCGCTTACGACCATGACGGCCTCCTACTCGGTCAGGGCTACTATGACCCGCTATCGCCCGGGACGACGATCATCCCGGACGGGCTGCCGAGCGGGAAATTAGCTGGTGAAGGCCGCTGTTCGCGCGGCACTATTGTCCGATGACCGAGATCGAAATCCCGGTGTCCCGGATCGCGTGGAGCGAGCTGCCCATCTCGGTGCGAGGCGAGATCGAGAGTCGCTTGGGCGCGGGAGTGCGTTCGGGATCGACCCAACCGGGCGGATTCAGCCGCGGAATGGCATCCCGGCTAGCGATGGTGGACGGTCGCACGGTGTTTGCCAAAGCAATCCCCATCAGAGACCGTTTCGCCCACCGGTACCGGATCGAAGGCGACACCGCGACTCAGCTCCCAGCAGAGATCCCGGCACCAGCGGTGAGGTTCATGCTGGAAATCGACGGGTGGCGAGTCCTGGTATTCGACGACGTCACCGGTCGCCATCCCCGTTTCGACCAGCCTACGGAATTGGCGGCGGTGCTCGCCGTGGTCGAGGACATGGCACGGATGCTGACACCGAACCCACTACCGGACGTACCGACCCTGGCCGATGATCTCGGATCGGACTTATCAGGTTGGCGGAAGCTGGCCGGCGGCGAGCTGGCCGGTAACTTGGACGAGTGGTCGGCCCGGAACGTGGATCGGCTCGCTGTTCTCGAATCCGGGTGGGAGCGTGCCACGGTCGGGCAGACGTTGCTGCATACCGATCTTCGCGCCGACAACATGCTGGTGCGCCCCGATGGCACGGTGATGATCGTGGACTGGTCCTGGCCATCCGTGGGTGCGGCGTGGGTGGATCTGGTGTTCCTGGCGACCGCCTTCGCCCTGCATGGGGTCGATCCCGAACCGATCCTGGGCTCGCACGCCCTCACCCGGGGCGTCGATCCTGATGCGATCTCTGCGCTGGTGTGCGCGCTGGCGGGGTACTGGATCCGAGAGAGCCGTCGGCCTGGAGGGTCGCAGTCGGTGGCTCTGCGTCGGCACCGCGCCGAGTCAGGTCGCGCAACGGTTGCGTGGTTGCAGCGGCGGGTCGGGTGGAAGTGAGCGCAGCGCGGTCCGCTATGACCGGTGGTGTGAACACGAGGTACGAAGTCGAACATGCGCAGCGGATCGCCGCCGCGCATGACGACCTGGAGCGGCACGGTGCCGCGGTGGTGTCCTGGCTCTTTCCCGCGTCAGTTCGGTATGCGATTGCGGCTGAGGCCATCTGGTTGGCGGAGCAGTTGGGCGTCCGTCGGGACTTGGCTTTCGCCGAGACAGGTTTCACGCCTCGCCGGATGAGGAACGTGAGGCGGGCGCAGATCGCGGAGAGCGGAGTTGTGATCCGGGAGACGTATGCATCACCCGAGGTCGCCGAGGTTGTGGCTGCCGTGGCCGGTCAAGCTGTGTATTCATGCCCGTATGAGCCCGAACAGTTCGTGGTTACCCAGCTGGACCGGGTGGGTGACACGCATGGATGGCATTGGGACGATTACAGTTTCGCGCTGGTGTGGGTGGCCGAATGCCCGGACACCGTTGACGGCGGATTCGTCGAGTGTGTCCCGGGCACGGTGTGGGATAAGCAGCAGCCGGGCATCGAGCAGGTACTTCGTGATCGCGCGATCCACCGGCTGGAGGCCGGTCCGGGACAGGTGTATCTCATGCGGGCGAGTACGACGCTGCATCGGGTGCACCCGATTCGGCGGGGCCGCCGCACGATTGTGAACATGGCGTTCGCGGCGGAGGATGAATTGTCGCGGCCCGTATCGCACGAGACGATGGACGCACTGTGGTCCGAGCCTGGGGATTGAGCGGAGGAAACCTTGCCGGTTGAGAGCGTCACATTGGGATCAGTGGACGGTGTGCGGCTCGACGCAGCGGTCCATATGGCATCCGTTCCGGCCAAGGGGGTCGTGCTGCTGGTGCACGGGATCACTGTGGATATGGACGAGGGCGGTGGGATGTTCGTCCGCTTGGCCGAGCGACTGACCGCTGTGGGATTTGATGTCGTGCGGTTCTCGTTCCGGGGGCATGGAAACAGCGGTGGGACGCAACGCGGAGTGACCATTGCTGGCGAGTGCCTGGATCTGGAGGCTGCGGTGCAGTTCCTCCAGGGGCGGTTTCCGGGCCGGTTTTCGATTGTGGCGGCTAGTTTCGGGGCCGTGTCCACGGTGCTGTCGCTGCCGTGGCTTGCTGATGGGCTTGATCGGTTGGTGCTGTGGAATCCTGTCCTCGACCTGCGGCATACGTTCCTGGAGCCGGATTTGGCGTGGGGTGAAGAGAACTTCGGCGCGTCGCAGCGCAAACTATTGCACGACACCGGAGTCCTGGTGGTCGACGGGGAATTCGAACTCGGCCGCGTGTTGTTCAGCGAGTTCGCCCACTACGACCCACTGGCACGATTCCTCGACAGCACCGTGCCGTCGCTGATCGTCCATGGAGACCGTGACACCGCGGTCTCCTACGAGATTTCCGCTCGGGCCGCGATGTCGAGGCCGAATACGGCGCTGCGTACCATCGCTGGTTCGGATCACGGCTTCGACTCGCGGGAGCGCGAAGATCAGGCGATCTCGGAGACGGTTGACTGGCTGGTCGGCCAGGTCGCGCCCGCCTCGTGACTCCCAGGGACCTGCACGGGCCGATTCGGCTCGGTGATGATGTGATCATCGGCGAGCACTGCGTTCTGGGATGCCCGAAGGAAACGCGTCTGCGGGAAGCTCAACGTGGGCGATGGTCGGCGGGTACTCCTGTCGTGATCGGAGATCGGAGTCTGCTGTTCAACCAGGTCATCATCCAGGAAGGCACAGCTCTTGGCATGGAGTGCGTGGTAGAAGACCGGGCACGGATCGGGTACGGGTGTGTGATCGGCGACCGGACCCGGGTCGTCCACGGCGCCTACATCTGTGATCGCGTCACGATCGGCGCGGACGCGTGTGTCGCTGGGTTCGTTTGCGATGCGACGGTGATCGGTGACCGCGCGACCGTGATGGGCGAGCTGGTCCACGAGTACACGAGTCCGCATCTGGGTTGGTGGGGAGTGGATGAAGAACCGCCCGTGGTCGAGGCGGATTCGGTGGTCGGGTTTGGTGCACGAGTGGTCGGCGGCGTCCGGATCGGGCCTCGCAGCTACGTCGCGGCCGGCGCGGTCGTGACCAAGAACGTGCCGAGTGAGCACGTCGTCACCGGCGTCAATGTTCACACGCCGATCGGCGAGTGGCCCGGTAAACGTCTTTCGGCGCTGATCGAACACTGGACGGCACCGCGACCGATGCGGTGATCGAAGCCGCGCATCACCACCGAATGAAGTCGGAATTCTCGGTGTCGCTGCCGGCGTCGTCCTTCGGTCGTTGTGTGACCAGCGGCGGATCGAACGCTAGCGCGGTGAGTCGCGGTGCGAACCGTGCCCGCACATCGGGTCGTGGATGTGGTGTGTAGAGGGCGGGAAGGAACTCGTCGACCGGCACGATGGCCTCGGTGAGTTCGGTGGACAGTGCGGTACGCAGGCCACTGCGAGTGAGCAGATAGGCGTAGCTGCAGTGGCTGTAGCCGGGGTGGACGATCCCGGGAACCGGCGTAGGGGTGTCCGGCCGGAGCAGGTCGCGCCCGAGGTACAGCATGTCGAATGCGATATCGACTTCGTCGATCAGGTTCAGGGTCTGGAGAAGGCGTGGTGCGAATTCCGGTGGGAGGGTCGCGTCGTCTTCGAGGATCAGAGTGTACGGGGCTGCGCTGTGCTTCTCGGCGTGGTTCCAGCATGCGAGATGAGCGAGAGTGCAGCCTATTTCGCCGTATTTGAGCGGTCGATTCCACCACGGGTTGTCGGAGTCGATTTGCCAGTCGAACAGCTTGATTCCAAGCGCCTGGAGGTCGCTGGTGGCGAGTTGCCGGCCGTCGATGACCACGTCGAGGTCCGAGGTGTAGGTGACCGTCATTGCCGAAGGTAGCCGGGCGCTGATCCATGCTCGGCGGTCTTTCCGCCGTGGCAGATTCACGACATAGGTGGCGATGTCGTCCAGATTCGTCACGCCGTTTGCCCGGGGGAGCAGCGGTGATGGCAGGTGAAGCGTTTGGTGTTGTCGATCACGACTCCCCAGTTCGCGCCGTGGGGGCGGGACATGAGCAGCAGGGGCTCCATGACGGTGAGGTCGGCGACGTCGGTGATGCCGCCGACGCGACGGGCTTCGGTGACCACGACGAAGTCATCCTGACCGACGTGGTCGGAGAGGTATTCGACATTGGTGGGTCCTCGTCGTGGATCGAGTAGTGCGCGGGCCGCGCCGAGGACCCCGAGGGTGAGGCACCCGCCCAGCAGTAGCGCGGTGGTTCCCTGCACGGTGAGCCGGGTGAGCACGGCGAGGTCTTCGATCAGCTCGCCACCGGGTGTCCACCGTGGAGCCATACAGAGGTTGTCCAGTTCGGGTACGACGAGCGGGTCGTCCTCACCGAGCGGATTCGCATCAAAGTAGAAGGGTAACTGAGGGAGGAACTCCCGGTATTTGGCGTTCCACGGTGGGCCGCCGATCACCACGAGAACCTCGACCTGGGTATCGAAGTACTCCGAGGGCGCGAAGTCGCGCACAACCGCGGTGGGAGCGAGTTGCGCCAGTTGGGTGCGGACGAAGATCAATGTGTCCAAGTCAGCGAACTTGGCATACCGCAGGTAGTTCCGATCCTGTGGTGACGCATACTCTGGACGTTCGTCCACGGGGATTTCGGAGCAGACAATGTCGACGCCACCGCTAGGACGCAGGCCCCAGAACCGGCGCACAGCATCGTAGGGATCCTGTTTGCTGGCCCGGCCGTGGTGGCTCGGGCTGCGGTCGATGGCCTGCGTCTGTGCCCCGTCAGGAGCCGACGAGATCGTTACCAGGAGATAAGCCAGGGTGTCGAGGGCTTGGTCGGAACGGCGGCGCACGGTCTTGACCGCGCACTTGAGGTGCTGGGCCAGGGACTCTTGCCTGTCGGTGAGCGTCGGGTAACTGTGGTCAGGTCGAACGTTGAAATCCACTTCGGCGTAGACCCGCTCGCTCTCGGTGAGCTGACCGATCGCCTGACGCAGGATTGCGGCGAGATGTTCGATGTGTTCGGCAGAGCCAGGCTCGGTGTCGGAGTCGCGGCACAGATATGCCTGCACAGGTTCGTCGATGATGGTGAGCAGTGCTGTGGGCCGCGCCAATCCGAGTCCGCGGCGCACCCGTCTCAAGCTGTCCTTCACCTGGTCGATAGAGGGCGGCGCCAGCATCTGTCCACCTTATGTCCAGCGAAGGCGAATGCGACATCGGGTTTCCCGAGCGGCCGTACTACCTGTGTCCAGAAAATGTCCACTCCAGTCCAGGGTGTCCAGAAACTCGGGATGCAGCAGGGATAGCACATACAGCGCAGTGGACAGACACTCGAATCGTGGCTGATCGAAAATCTGTTCGGAAGTAGCAGGATTCGTGCACTCCAGCCACCGTCCAGGAGACCGACGGAAGGGAAAAGTCATGTCGGAGCACGCCACCACCACGGCCGAGCGTGGGGAGTACGAAGCCCCCAAGGTGGAGACGAAATCGATGATCAGCCGCCAGTGCGACTGAGATGACAACCCTGGTCGGCCGCGGTGTGGTCGGCCAGGGACCGGCGGCAACAACAAGGGGTGGTCGAATGCTGACCTTGTACGTGGGTGATCTCCACTTTTCGGGATGGTCGATGCGCGGTCGAGTCGCGGTGGCCGAGAAGGGCCTTCCAGTGGCCGAAAGGATCGTGGAGCTGGATTGGCCGATCCGGGAAAGTCCGGACGGGGTGCTGTTCGCCGGCGACGGGACCGACGAACGCGAGGCCGGTATCGGCTGCGCGTGTGATGCCGACGAACTCGCGGAAGCCGATGTCGAAGGCATTCTGGAGGACTCCGCGATGTCGCTGCTGCCTCGGGTCCCGATTCTGGCCGACACCGAGACCGGAGCCGTTGCCGGAGATGTGGTCTCGATCGCCGAATACCTCGATGAAATCGCACCGGACTCCGGTCCCAGCCTCATGGGCACCACGCGACGCCAACGGGCCTTGGTCCGCTCTATCTCCGCCTGGGCGAGTCACGACCTGCCGTACCTGCGCGAGGGCGCGTCCTACGCACGCTCGCTCCGTACCGCCCCCGGCATTCCTGGGCCCGGCGCGGTGGAGCAGGCACGGTGGCTGTGCGATGTAGTGTCCGGATTGTTGCGCCGTTCGGGCGGTCCGTTCCTCGTCGGAGACTTCGGGCTCGCGGATGTGATGGTGTCGACCTACTTCCAGCAGCTCCGCGGCTGGCATATCGGCATCGACGACCCCACCGTGCGCGACTACGCGGGTCGACTGCTGGAACGACCGTCGGTCGCTGACCACATCGACCAGGCCCGCGCGATCTACCGGGCCATCGACGAAGCCCCGACCGGGTCGCCGCAGTGGATCCTGCGCCACTACCGCTATCACCCGGGCAAGCAATTGCTGCACGACTGGCAACGCGACCGCTGCGAACAACTGGTCAACACCACCGCCGCGGAGGCAGTACAGCTGGCCTATCAGGGTCTCGACCTCGAGCAGATCACGCAGACGCTCGCCCAAACCTATGAGGTGCCGCCGGAGCGCGTTGCCGACGACGTCACCACGTTGTTCGCGCGGCTATCACCCGCCTGACCGCTCGACGCGAGGAGCATCGCTATGCCCGCCACCCTGTCCCGGGCCCTGACCCAGCAGCTGAGATACCGTGCCGACCTCGGCCTGCTGTTCGACCCACACACCGGCACCTTCCATCGACTCCGCAACGCGGTCGCCGAATCGATGGTGTCCCTGATGTTCTCCGGCGCCGATGACGACACCGTCATCGGCGATATCGCGCAGCGCTACAACGCCGCCCCCTCACGCGTCGCCGCCGACGCCGCCGACCTGGTCGCCACCCTGACCTCCCCGCAGCCAGCAGCCGTCCAGGACGACGGCCGCGGATCGTTGCTGGGCGTCGACAAGCGGTTCGACACGAAGCTGGACTTCCCGCTGCGGCTGGAAATCGAGCTCACCGCCGTATGCAACTGGGCGTGCGGATTCTGCTACAACGTGTGGAAGATCGACCCGGACATGAGCGACGCCGAGGTCCGGCGCGCGGTAAAAGCATTGCCGGAAAAGCATATTCCGACCGAGCTGGCATGCTCGATCCTCGACGAATGCGCAGACCGGGGCTGTTTCGTCATCCGCTACAGCGGCGGTGAGACACTGCTGCACCCCGATGCGATGGAGATCTTCGAACACGGTGGACGCCGCGGCCTGTACCAGGTGGTGTTCACCAACGGCCACTTCCTCACCGCCGAACGGGCGAAGCGGCTGGCAGCAGCGAACGTGCGCTGTGTCCTCGTCTCGATCCACGGCGACCGCGACACCCACAACGAACTGACCGGCCATCCCCGCGCCTATGACCGCGCGATCGACGCGATGCGACTGCTGATCGACGCCGGCATCACCGTGGTCGCGGAGATGACACTGGTCAAAAGCAACATCGACGGTGCGCTGGACGTCATCCGCGATGTGCATGCGCTCGGGGTGCGCGAGTTCGGCGTCATGCGCTACGTCCCGACCGGCCGCCACGACGACCGCTACGGCATTCCGGTGTCGGTCACCATGCCGCTGATCACCCGCATCGACCACCTCCTTGCCACCGAATGCCCCGGGATGACGGTGGCGTGGCCCTGCGCGCAGAAGGTGTGCACCTCCGATACCGACACCCCGTTACGGTCCGACGACCCAACCCTCGGATTGCGGCTGTCGCAGATATCCGGGCACTGCGAATCGGGAATGGTGTGGGGCAGCGTCTCCTACGACGGCCGATTGCGGAACTGTCCGCACTCCAACGTCTACTTCGGTTCCCTGCACACCGAACCCCTCGCCGGAGCATGGCCCGCCTTGACCGACGCCGTGCACGCAGCGGTCGCCACCAGGCCAACCTGCACCGGTTGCGCAGTCGCCGACGCCTGCCGCGGCGGCTGCCACCTGCCCAGCTTCTTCGCTCCAGCGACCGGAGTAGCGCTCGGAATGCCCGCTCTCGCCACCGATAGGATTTCCGGATGACCACGGCAACTGCCCACAACGACAACCCCTCCGTCCCCGTATCGATGCAGGAAGCGATCCTTCGTCTGCAGGCGTACTGGTCGCAGCGAGGTTGCCTGCTGGGTCAGCCGTTCAACACCGAGGTCGGTGCCGGCACGATGAACCCCGCCACGCTGCTGAGTGTGCTGGGTCCGGAAATCTGGAACGTCGCCTACGTCGAACCATCCGTACGTCCCGACGACTCTCGATACGGTAAGAACCCGAACCGCTTGCAGACCCACACCCAGTTCCAGGTGATACTCAAACCTGAACCGGGTGATCCGCAGGAGTTGTACCTGGGTTCGCTGGCCGCGCTCGGTATCGACCTCGATGCCCACGATGTGCGGTTCGTGGAGGACAACTGGGCTCAGCCGGCGATCGGGGCGTGGGGTCTGGGCTGGGAAGTCTGGCTCGACGGTATGGAGATCACCCAGTTCACCTACTTCCAACAGGTCGCGGGACAGAACCTCGACCCGATCCCGGTCGAGATCACCTACGGCCTCGAGCGGATCCTGATGGCGATCCAGGGCGTCACACACTTCGAGCACATCGCCTACGCGCCCGGCGTCAGCTACGGCGAAGTGTTCGGCCAGTCTGAGTACGAGATGTCGCGCTACTACCTCGACGACGCCGACATCGACACCACCCGTGGCCTGCTCGCCGCGTACTCGGCCGAAGCCGACCGGATGATCACCACCCGGCTGCCGGTCCCTGCGCATGTACATGTCCTGAAATCCAGCCACGCATTCAACATTCTGGATTCGCGCGGTGCGGTGAGTACAGCCGAGCGCGCGAAGTGGTTCGCGGTGATGCGCAAGCAATCCCGCGAGATCGCCGCCCTGTGGACCGACTTACGTGCGGAGGCCGGGTATCCGCGCGGAGTACACGCCCCGCCGCCGCTGGCCACTTCTCCCGTCGATCCCGCCACGATCACTTCAGCACCCGGATCGGTGCTGCTGTTCGAGATCGGCACCGAGGAACTACCGCCGCATGTCGTGACCGCGAGCATTTCCAGCGTGCGCGCCACACTCATCGAACTCCTTGATTCCACTGCCCTGCCGCATGGTGAGATCACCGTGCAGGCGACCCCACGCCGGATCGGCGTGCGAGTCGAGGGCATCGCCGATAGGGAACCCGACAGCGTGAACGTGCGCCGGGGCCCGAAGGTCGCCGCAGCCTACGATGCCGACGGTAAATCCACTCCGGCTCTCGCCGGTTTCCTTCGTGCGCAGGGTGTTTCGGCCGATGATCTGCAACGGATCGAAGTCGGCGGTGCCGAGCACGTCGCGGTCGAGAGCACTCGCGCCGGCCGTTCGGCGGCAGTGGTACTCACCGATGTCCTGTCCCGGCTCACCCTGTCGTTGCGGGCGGACAAGAACATGCGCTGGCGTGATCCGGAATTGAGTTTCTCCCGCCCTATCCGATGGCTCACCGCGCTACTCGGCGACCAGATCCTCCCGATCACCGCCGGCACATTGGTAGCGGGCCGCAGCACCCGAGGCCACCGCCAGTCCGCTACACCGACGTTCGATCTCCCTGCCGCCGACCACTATCTCCCAGTACTCGAGGCCGCGGGAATCGTCGTCGACCCGGTCGAGCGCCGCGCACGCGTCGTGTCCTCGGCCGCCGCTCTGGCTGAGGCCGCGAACGGCCGGATCGACGTCGACGGCGACGCCGACCTGATCGATGAGATCACCAACCTCGTCGAATCCCCGACCGGTATCCTGGGCCATTTCGACCCGAAATACCTCGACCTGCCAGAACAAATCCTCATCACTGTGATGCGCAAGCATCAGCGTTACCTCCCGGTCCGCTCCGGCGCGGGTGACCTGCTGCCGGTCTTCGTGACGATGGCCAACGGCGACTGCGACGCCGACGTCGTCCGCGGCGGCAACGAAAACGTGCTCCGCGCCCGCTTCGAGGATGCCGCGTTCTTCTGGAATGTCGACCTGACCATCGCCCCTGACCAGTTCCGGGCCCGGCTCGGGGCACTCATGTTCCACGAGAAGGTCGGCACCATGGCTGACCGCGCCGACCGCATTGCCACAGCGGCCTCCATACTTGGCACCCGCAGTGGCCTCCCTGCTGCTGACGCGGCCACCTTGACCCGCGCTGGTGCCCTCGCGAAGTTCGACCTCGCCACCCAAATGGTGATCGAAATGACCTCCCTCGCCGGCACTATGGCGCGCGAATACGCGACCAAGTCCCGCGAATCCGAACCAGTGGCCACGGCACTGTGGGAAATGGAGCTGCCCCGCTCGTCCGGAGACGACCTCCCCACCACCACACCCGGCGCGCTCCTTGCATTGGCAGACCGCTTCGACCTCCTGGTCGCGATGCTCGCCGTCGGCGCCAAACTCACCGGCAACGCCGACCCCTACGGCCTGCGCCGCGCGGCAGCCGGAATCCTGGCAATCCTGCGCGACCACCCCGAACTCGCCGACGTCACCATCCCAATCGGCCTCAGGACCGCCGCCGACCAACTCCGCGGCCAGGGCCTCACCATCGACCCCGCGGTCCTGTCCACTGCTGAGGAACTGATCACCACCCGCTACGAGCAGCGACTCCGCGACGAAGCAGTCGGTCCAGGACTCATCGCCGCAGTCCGTCCCTCCGCCGAGGCCCCGCATCGCGCGGACATGTTGATCGACCAGATCAGCGAAGCCAGCGAGGACAACCGATTCGCCGACCTTGTGGAAGGACTGCAACGGATCATGCGGATCCTGCCTCCCGCCGCGCCCACCACCTACGACCCCGCTAGGCTCATCGGCCCCGCCGAGCAGCAGCTCCTGACCGTGATGGGTTCGGTGCCTGTTGCCGATGGCAAGCCGTTGACCGAATGGATCCCCCACGGCCACACCCTGATCGAGCCACTGACCACGTTTTTCGACGATGTCCTGGTCATGGCCGACGACCCCGCCGACCGCACCGCACGGCTGGGTCTACTGGCCGCGATCCTGGCGAAAGCTCCAGCCGGAATCGACTGGCGAGAAGTCCACCAAATGCTGCAGAAGCGGGATGGATGACACTCGTCGACCCGGCACCGCGCAGGCGGCTGGAGCCATGGCGGATCGCGACGTCATTGTCAGACGGTCAGAGCTTCCGTCATGAGTTACCGCTGCCGCCGCGCGGGCCGCCGCCGTCAATTCGTGTTCGGCAGGAAATCGAATTCGCCGTCGCGGGCTCCGGCAACGAAGGCGGTCCATTCGCCATCGTCGAAGCGGAGCCTGATCGCGCCATCCGCAGTCTGGACGAGGGTGTCCGCTCCGTCCTTGCGGACATTGACGATGCCGTTGGCGCTGCGCGAGCCGCTGCGCGATTCGTCGATAAACGCGGTCCATGCGTGGAGATCGAAGGTGATCGTGCCGTGCGAGGGGTGCTTGCTGTGCCGCAGGTAGACGCGACTATCGCGGGGGGCGACGTCCACGCAGTTCTCACCGGCCCCGCTGTGGCTGGATGTCCGCCAGCCGGCGGAGGGGGCGACCTCGACGCAGTTCTCGCCGTTGCTGCTGTAGCTGGATGTCCGCCATTCGAGGCGGGTGCCGGTGTTCACCGTCACTCCTTGTCTGTCAGGGTGCTGATTCGGGCTCTGATGACTTCAGCGGAGTCGGACTCCGACAGCGCTGCCTCACAGAGCCGGTCAGCTGCCATTTTATACAACTGCACCTGGTCCTGTTCCTGCATGTACAGGGCGCCAGCCGGGTATTCGACATATCCGATCGATTGGGCATTGTCGAAGTTCAGCAGCATGAAGTCGCCGTCGAGTCCGTCGTGGACGGTGACGCTGAGCGGCATGATGTGCAGCTCGACGTTGTCGAGTTCCTGCAGTTCGAGTAGGCGCTCGAGTTGCGGCCGCATCACCGTAGAACCGCCGACCAGGCGATCGAGTACGACTTCCTCCAGGACGGCGCGATACCGCAGCGGGTTGTTTGCTGCGGTGAGGCGTTGTCGTGCCATCCGCGCCTCCACAACCTGAGGTGCATCGATCGGCGGAACTCTCAGGTTCCCCTGAAGAAGCGCCATTGCGTACTCGGGTGTCTGGAGCTGTCCTGGGAGCAGTGTCTGTTCGTAGGTGAATACCGAGGTCGCGAGCCCTTCGAGTCCGACGAAGGTGCGGAACCAGTTCGGGAAGGCGTCGCCGAACGGCGCCCACCAGATTGTCTGGTCGGCCTGGGACGCGAGCGCGGCGAGGCGTGTGATGTGGACGTCGTCGGCGCCATAGAGCTTGAGTAGGTGAGTTACCTCGTCAGGTTGTTGCTGATTACGGCCCGATTCGAGGTAGTTGATCTTTGTCTGGGTGCAGCCGAGGTGTTCGCTGGCCTGGCGCTGTGACATGCGGGCTCGTTCCCGAGCGTCGCGTAACTCCCGGCCGATGAGGAACCGCAGGGCATTCGGATCTGACCGGTCCCATCCTGGCGTCGTCATCGCGGCCTCCATTCATCGATCGTGCGTTAGCACCCTATCCCGCCTCTCAGGGTGGATCGCCCCATCCCTTGCGGCTGGTATATATACCAGCTACATTACTCTCAATGTCGTGGCATGAGTAACACATCAATACCGCGCACTCAGCGAGTGTTCGAGTGATCTCAGGAGTGATCAGCCATGCAACTTGTAACTGGAGCCGATACTGACCGGCTGTCCGCGTGGTATGTCGGGCAACAGTCGTGGACGTTGCCGTGGATGCAGGGCAGGACGGTGGACACCCTGGCCGCGAATGCGGCTGTTCATGCGGGTGAGGCACTACAGGCTGCGCCTCCACCCGGCGATCCCCGCTGGAGAGATATCCGCTTCGGTGCTGACGCGCTGGGGCTGACCGTCCATGAACTCGCGGTTGTACTGGGTGTCACCTGCACCATTCCTGATCTCCCACCGCGTCGTGCGCGGATCTGGCTACCGGGCGAGCGGAGGTGAGCGCGGGTGTTGTCGAACGCGGACCGAGAACCGTCGTTGATGTACGGGTACCTGCGCAAGGAACTGCTCGGTGACCACCAGAGCGATGTCGAACATCGACTGCGGGATCTGGCTGGGCTGAACGGGTTCAATATCGCGGCCCTCTTCTGCGAGACGGGCGCGGGGACCGGTGCGTTGTGGCAGTTGATGCGGGCCATCGAATCGACCGGTGCCCGCGATGTCGCCGTTCCGTCCGAAGCGCATTTGACTGCGGGCCGTAGTCAGCAGCGGACGAAGTTCCTCCACGATCTCGATGCCGTCGACGGCTTGCGTGTGTGGTGTTTGGACCTGAGCAACCGGTCGGTTGTGCTGAGCGGATTTCGCCGCAGCGTCGTCCTGCCGCGTGAGCGCACGTTGGCTCGACTCCTGCTGCGGACCGGTTCGGTGACTGTAGTGGAGGAGGCCCGCATGGACATCCTCAATACCCTGTCGAGAGCCAGGCTGCGGCACATGGTCGACGACGTCGAACACTTCGTGCTATCTGCTCTGTCCGACTTCATACCCGCAGACAGCGGCGGCAATCCGCCGATCTTCGCCGATCTCACAGCCACGCTGCCGAATCTGACCGAGTCGATCGTTCTGACGGTGTGGCTGTTGCTTCGGGGCCCGGCGTTGGAGGTGCAGGTTCTTCGGTCGCCGATGCTTTCTCTCGAACCGATCGGTCCCGACGTACTTGGCCCGGCAGCGGCTGGCCGACGCTCGCTACGCGGGGGCGCCCGAATCTCTTGGATCCGGCTGCCGATCGAGCCTGGTCAGTCACCGCTGGCGGCGGGGCGAGCATCATGAGGCGGGCATTGGGGATCGTCCGTCGCGATATCGCGGGGGTGGCGGCCGAAACGGTGGCTGCGGGGATCAGGGCGCTGGCGCGCGTGCACCGCATCCAGCTGGACGAGATCGTGTTTCGCGACTCCAGCGAAGGCTTGGTCCGGCTGCTCGCGAATCTGCCCGACTCGGTCGATTTGGTGATGATTCCGTCGGAAGCCCACTTGGGCGCGTGGATTCCCGCCGCCCGGCGCACAGCTGAGGTGTGGTCGGTCGATCGGGGCGTGTGCTGGCCCCAGGGTGAAGGCAGGACGCGGTTGATATCGCGCCCCGATCGCCTGCGGGAGATCCGATGACATCTCTCGCGGGCCACACGGAGTATCCGCTATCGGTCGACTTGGTCCGCCTCGTTCGCGAGGCCGGTTGCGACACATCGGAATCCGGTGTCGTCGTCGAGCATCGAATGCGCGGCGTCGTTGAATGCCGACGGTTCGCCTCGGTCGAAGGGGCTGGTGAAGGCACTGCCTTTGAGTTCGTACCGGCCGCTGGTGGTTTCGGTGGCGGTCCATTCCCAGGTGTTGTCGACGAGGTCGTATACACCGAATGGACTGACACCGCTGGCGTAGGTCGCGACAGGGGTTGTCGTGCCAGGGCCGGAACCGCGAATATTGCATTTGGCTGGGGTCGGTTGGTTTCCCCAGGGCCAGACGTTGCCGCGGGTACCTCGAGCAGCTTTCTCCCACTGCTGGCTGGTCGGCAGGGACTTCTGGGCCCATCGGGCATAGGTGGCGGCGTCGTCCCGGCTCACCCAGACCACCGGGTGATCGGCGATCTCACGGGCCGGAGCCGGACCGCCCCAGTGGTGGGGTGCGGAATACCCTTGGGCCGCCACAAATCTCGCGTAATCCGCGTTGGTGGTCGGGAAGACATCGATCCAGTACCCAGCCACCCATACGGGTTGGTCCTGTGGCCCCGCGAGGTAGATCCCTTCGGGAATCCAGGTCATGAGCTTGCCGTCAGCGGGATGGCGGGTGTCGGTGCGTTGCTCAGGTACGTCGGTATCGCGGGCGTCGCTGAGGACGGCCGGGGATATCGCTTCGACGAACCGGGTCAGTTCGTCGCTGCCCAGCCGCGCCAGGATGGTGTCGAGTGCTGCTTGGTTGACCGGGCGGGGGCGGATGTTCTTGCCGCCGGCCTCCCAGCGGGAGATCAGCCGAGGATTGACGCCGATGTGTGCGGCGAATTCGGTGATACTCATTCGCCGTGCGTCTCGCAGTGCGCGCGCTTCGGCGCCGGTCCAGCTGCGGACCACGATGCCCATCGCCTGTGTGCTCCCTTCCCCGAGCGGTGGGTTCCGAGCCTAGTCACAATAGTGGCGCAAAGCAGGTCAGATGCGTTGCGGGGGAATGGATTCGTACTCTGTCCGGAGCCTGGCGATCATCTCATGGTCGACGGGCAGGTCGACGTTGTCGATGCGGGCGATGGCGCGAACGCCGACCGCTGCGTTGGTCGCGACCGCGCCGTCGACATGCGGCAGTTCGGCCAGCGTGATGGGTTTGACGACGACGTCCTCATCGAGGGTCTGGCTGAGCAGGCGCATCGTGATGCCGGGAAGTACCTCGGCCTGCGGCCAGATCAGCTGGCCATCGGAGATCACACCGATATTGGAGGTCGCGATCTCGGTGATGGTCCCATCGGCCAGGGTGAACAGGACGTCATCAGCGCCATCGCGTTGCGCGAGGCGACGCTGGTAGAGACTGCCGAACAACCCGACATGCTTGGTTTTGGGCAGGTCGCGGGTGTAGACGGCCGACCGCAAAGTCAGCGGGGCCTGCGGGACGGCGGGAGCCTCCCGCGAGGTGACGAGGATCTGCGGGTCGGCGTCGGCTCCAGGTTTGCCGAGCCCGAGGTGCGGGTCGAACACAGTGACGCGAACAACCACCGGAGACGCCGTGTCCGGCAGCGCGTGACGGATGAGTTCGCGTACCCGGTCGGGGTCGAGCTCGGTGTCGAACACGGTGCGGCAGTCGCGGATGAGTCGGTCCATGTGCTGGCTGAGTCCGCGAACAGCGTGGTTCTCGACCCGCATGGACGTGAAGTGCCCGTACCCGACCAAACCCAATGCAGCGAGATCGGACTCGGTGATCGGCGACCCGTTGAGTTCCATGGGGCCAGTCTGTCATCGACCGGCCTGCCTGGAAGCAGCGCTGGGTGCTCAACGTCAGCGAAACGTCAGTGCAACGCCGTGAAGCGACAGTTCCGGCCAAGCGCCCGCACACCGATTCTGAGGTTCATGGAAACCACCGAGGGCAGGGCCGGGTTCGGTGCCCGGCCAGGCCGCTCGATACATGCGCAAGGGGTTCAGTGATGACCGACGATCTGCCGCAGCGTAATCCAGGAGCGACGTTGCCCACGCATTTCGAGCGGCTGGGCGAGGCGCTGGCAACGGTCATCGTCGCCCGAGACGAGTCCGGCGGCCCGCTAGCGCGGTCGTTCTCGTGCGACGAGGCGACGATGCGACGGGTCGCTGAGCAATTACCGCTATGGACCGGCGACCCTGCGGCCGATTGATCCGCCATGGAGCGCCGCCTGGTCGTTGACTTCGACATCCCGGGAGTGCCGGTACAGCACTACCGAGCAGAGCGGTGTGCCGCAGAGGCATTCGCCGCCGAAGCAACACGACAGGGACTGGCGCGTGTGACGGTCGACGATCTGGCGACCGACGAGATGAAACAACTTCCGTACCAGCGGCTTTTCCTACCCAGCAGAAGGGACGACCACACTGATGGACTCGATACGAGCACCGATGCGGCCTGGCATGCGGCCGATGGACCGCATGCCCGCCATTATCTGCACTGATGTCGGGCACGACCCGGACGATTTGCTGGCGCTCATCCTCGCTGCGGCGGCGCTGCCGCTGCGGCTGGTGGTGACCAGTGACGAATTCGGCGGCGGTCAACGCGCAAGGCTGGCGCGGTTCCTGCTGAACTTGTGCGGGCGAACCGGGGTCGTGGTGGTCGCCGGCGCGGAAATCGAGGGCGCGCAAGCGCGATGGGTGTGCGACGGTCTGGTGCCCGCCGGATTCCCGCCAGTCTCGGCGCCGGTGACCGGGTCGGTAATCGACGCCGTGCGCGCGGTGCTGGGCGAGACCGGGCGTGCGGCGTGGATCGGTCAGGGACCGATGAGCAACCTGGCCCACCTCTACGCCGACGCACCGGGGTTGGCGCGGCGGCTGACGATCATGCAGATGGGCGGCGGCTTCGCCCATCTGTACAGACGGCCCGATCGTGCCTCGCACAACCTGCGCATGGACCCCGCAAGCGCCCGGACGGTGCTGACCGCGCCCGATCTGGACGTAGCCTTGGTGACCTCCGATGTCACCTTCACCCCCGAGACCGCGATCGACGCGGACAGCGAGGTGTATCAGCTGCTCGCGGCGGCCAACGCGCCGAAGTGGGCGAAACTCGTCGCTGCGGGCTACGACCGATGGTTCGCCGGGGAACGTTCCGCGTCGATGGCGGCCGACCCGCTGACCGTGACCGCTGCGGCCGGGATGGGCTTCGTCGAGTTCGCCACCCATCACGTGACGGTGGCGCCGGACGCGCGCATGTACGACAACCCCGACGGTGTGGCCCTGTCCATGTCGGTGGCGGCGGACTATGCGGCGTTTCGGGCGTGGGTCACCACGGTGGTGCAGCATGCTCTCGAGGTCGGGATGCGATACGACCCCGCCTTGATCGGGCATAAGCCGGGGAACACCCGACCCGTGGCCACCGGGCACGCCATGCCGATCGGTACCCGGTAATGGCCGACAGCCTGGTGCGAGGGCACCTGAACCCGGCCACCTTGACACACACCCAATCCAATATCGGCGACTGCTTCGCCGACCCCGGCGCACTGACCTACGGCCAGGCCCTGCATGCCCAGACGCTGCACCAGTACTGCTCACCGAGCTGCGGTGTCCGCAACCGAATCGATGAACAGCTCGGGACTGCGGCCAGTGAAATCGGAGAGGCGAGCTCAGATGACTAGTCCCCGTCGCGCAGACAATGAGGCGATCGTGCTCGATCCGTCTCAGGCACACAGCGGACGCATTCACGACGTCCTGTTGGGTGCGGGCAAAGACGCCTATCTGGTGGACCTCGAGGCCGGTCACAAGCTGATCACCCACTCCCGCGCCTTTCTGGTCGCGGCCCGCGCGACACGTTTGTGGCTGCTGCGGGCCGTGCGGTACCTGGCAAGTGAACAGCTGGTACGGCAGTTCGTCGAACTCGGCAGCGGCTACCCATGCTCGCCGAACCTGCACGAGGTAGCCCGCAACTGCGCGCCGACCGCACGCATGGTCTACGTCGATCACGACCCGGTGGTCGCCGCCCACGGCCGAGTATTTCTCGCCGACGAACAAACTGAATTCGTCCACGCCGATCTGAGCGACACCGACGCCCTCGTCACCGAGATCACCGCTGCCATGGATCCGAGCGAGCCGATCGCGGTGTGTCTGTCGTTCGTCGCCGAATTCCTGCCCGACCCGGGCATGGTCGTGGACGCGGTCACGACCATGCTGCCGAGCGGCTCGTTCCTGGCACTCAGCCATATCACACGTGACGCTGATCCCGGCCCCGTCGACCGCGCGGCCGATATCTACACCGGATTCGGCATCGAATTCCGTTCTCGCAGTCGCGACGAGGTCGCGGCACTGCTGGCCGGCTATGACCTCGTCGAACCTGGGCTGGTTGCGCCACACCGTTGGTGGTCACCCCACGACGTCGACCAGCGTCGTGCCCGCAACCTCGGCTGGGAGCCGCCGCAGGCCGACGACCTGTGTTGCCGCGCCGCCGTCGGGCGACTGCGATGACGAGGTGAGCCCCGGCGAACGCCAACCCAAATGAGCATCAAATGTGCTGATGGACAAGGAGATCCGTAACCATGATCGAGGCGGGGAGACAGATGAACGAATCCGGCGCGGATCGCGTCGCGAAGTTGTCCGAAGCCCTGGAACGCACCGATCTGGACAAGGTCCGGTCGTGGGGCCAGATGGTAGCCAGCCGACTACGGCGCGGCGGGCGAGTGCTAGCCGTCGGAAATGGTGGAAGCGCCGCGCAGGCGCAGCACCTGGTTGCTGAGTTGGTGGGCCGGTTCGAGACGGAGCGCAACCCACTCGCTGCGCTCGCGCTCACCACTGACTCCGCGGTGGTGACTGCGATCGGCAACGACTACGGCTTCGACCAGTTGTATGCCCGGCAGGTCCGTGCACACGGTCGGGAGGGCGATGTGTTGATCGCGATTTCCACTTCCGGGTGCAGCACGAACGTGATCGCTGCCGCCACAGAGGCGAACGAGCTAGGGATGCTCACCTTCGCCTTGACCGGTCCCGCTGACAGCGTATTGGCGCGAGTATGCGACGAGGTGGTGTCAGTCGATTCGTCGGCGACCTCAACCATTCAAGAATGCCACCTTCTGATCGCGCACGAACTGTGTGCGGCGGTCGATGCGGCTTTGGCATCCGCCCCGTCGACGTCGCAGCCGACCGAAGCAGAGACCGCCGAGTCCGTCCCGCCGCCGACGGTTGAGCACGCTCGGCGCCTGGTGATTGTCGGTGACGTGCTGGCCGACTGTGACTGGTGCGGTGAGGTCACGCGGGTATCGCCGGAAGCGCCAGTGCCGGTGCTCAGCGCGGTGTCACGGCAGTGGCGACCAGGCGGGGCAGGCTTGGCCGCGATCCTTGCCGCCCACGATGGCTGCGAGGTCACGCTGGTGACCGCGATCGGCGCCGACGAGCCCGGCCTGCGGATTCTCAGCGACCTCACCGAGGCGGGGGTGTCGGTGATCGATCTGGGCATCGAGGCGCCGACCCCGGTGAAGATCCGGATGCGGGCACGCGGACAGACCCTGGTCATGGTCGACGACTCCGATCCGGCGGTGCCGGTGGGCGATCCGCCCCCAGAGGTCGCGCACGCCCTTGTCGAGGCACAAGGCGTACTCGTCGCCGACTACGGGCGCGGGGTAGCCGCCCAACCACGACTGCGAGTACTGCTGGCCACCGTGGCGCGGCGTGTGCCGGTGGTGTGGGATCCCCATCGTCACGGCCCGGCACCGACCGACGGGGTGAGCGTCATCGTCCCGAATGCGGAGGAAGCCGATCTGCTCACCGCCGAGGACGGAGCGGCCGGCGACCTCGACAGCGATGTCCGCCGGGCGCGCAGCCTTCGATCACGATGGCGATGCCAGTACGCGGTGGTCACCCGAGGCGCCGATGGCGCTGTCCTGGTCGGCGCCGACACCGATCCCGCGCACGTATTCCCGGCCCCACGCCGGGAGCAAGGCGATACCTGCGGGGCGGGTGATCGGTTCGCCGTGAGGCTGCTCGGTGAACTGATCGGTAATCGCACAATGTCGACAGCTGTGCAACGCGCCGTCACAGCGGCGGCCGACTACGTCGCCGGGCAACGCGCTACGGCGGGCAACCACCCGCGACCGGATGGCGCGGGTGACGGGTTCGCTGTGGCCGATCGGGTGCACGCAGCCGGTGGCCGGGTGGTGGCCACCGGCGGCTGTTTCGATGTGCTGCACGACGGGCACCGACAGCTGCTGGAGGCCGCTCGCGCCATGGGCGACTGCTTGATCGTGCTGCTCAACAGCGACGCGTCGGTGGCCAATTTGAAGGGACCGAACCGGCCGCTGGTACCGCAAGCGCAGCGGGCGGCGATGCTGACAGCATTCTCCTTCGTCGACGCGGTGCTGGTGTTCGACGAGGACACCCCGGCTGCGCTGTTGGAAAGGTTGCGTCCGCATGTGTGGGTCAAAGGCGGCGACTACGGAGCGACCGAACTACCCGAAACGGCCGTGGTGCAACGTCATGGCGGCCAAGTTGTCGTCGGCCCGTACCTGGAAGGGGTGTCGACGAGCGAGCTGATCGAACGCGCTGTCGCCGGGCGGGTGATGCAGCCATGACCCGCTCCGTGCTGGTCACCGGGACGGCCGGGTTCATCGGCGGGCATGTTGCCACCGGTCTGCATGCGGCCGGGTGGACGGTGACCGGAGTCGACCAGAATCCCGCGGCTACGGCGTGGCCGTGGGAATCGATCACCGTGGACGCTGCCGACCCAGCTGTGCTGGCTCGGATCGCTGGAGGGGAGTTCGCGGTGGTCGTGCACCAGGCAGCGGTCAGCGACACCCTCGCCGCAGATGACGAGCGGTTGCGGTGGGCCAACGCCACGGTGCCGCTGCGGCTGGCTCGCGCATGCACCGACTCCGGGACACGACTGGTGTATGCCTCCTCGGGCAGCGTGTACGGCGTGGTGCCGCACGGGGCGTCGTCCCGCGAATCCGACACCGAGGATCGTGGGCGCTGCTCGGGCCCCCTGAATTGTTACGCGAAATCCAAACTCGTCCTGGATCAGTCGATGCTGCGCCGCGCGGCGGTGTTCGGCCTGGATTGCGTGGGGTTGCGCTACACGAACGTCTTCGGTCCCGGCGAGGAATCCAAAAGCTCGATGGCCTCGATTCTGTGGCAGATCGTCACGGCCGTGGCGGCGCGGCGGCCGGTCCGGTTGTTCGACGACACCTTGACCGCCGCGCGGGACTACCTGCCGGTGCAGGTGCTGGTGTCGACGCTGGTGCGGCTGCTCGATACCCCGCAGGTCGCAGGCGTCTACAACCTCGGTTCCGGGACCGCGATCCGGTTCGAGACCTTGCTGGGCTGGTGTACGGAGTGGGCGGGCGCACCGGTGCCGCTGGTGGGGGTGCCGAACCCGATCCGTGACCGCTACCAGTACTGGACGTGCGCCGATATGCGGCGACTGCGCGCCGCGTTGCCTGGCCTGGAGCCGGTGGACACCGAGGTGATCCACCGGTACGCCCGCGACCTGTTCGACCACGCCCGCGCCGAAACCTTCGGCGTCGGCGAGCTTGTGAAGTCCCTGTGATCGGAGGAAACGCAATGTCTACCAGCACAACCGGCGTGCTCGCTGGCGAGAAGGCGCTACGCCACCGGCTCACGGCCTTGTCGCGGTCGCTGCGCGAGGTGACCGCGGTCGAGCACCTCCAAGAGCCGCGGTACATCAGCTACGACACCGTCCGCGATGCCGACGGCACCACCTACGGCCGCAAGAAGGCGATCCTGATGTCGGGCGGCTGTTCGGTGCCGACCTGCACCATGTGTCCGTTCACCAACTACAACAACTTCGGCCTGCACGGCGCGAACCCCCGGGGCTTGCGCGAGCAGGTCGCCACGCTGCTGGCACGCACCGATGACGAGCCGGACTACGACATGCTCGCCCTCTACAACGACGGGTCGTTCTTCGCCCGCCGCGAGGTACCGGCCGAGGTCCAGCTCGATATCGCCCGCCGCGTCGCGGTCACTGGTGTGCGCCGCCTGGTCGTCGAAAGCCTGCCCCAATTCCTCACGCCCGAGACCCTGGCACCTTTCGTCGAGGCCCTCGGCGATGTCGAGCTCGAGGTGGGAATCGGGTTGCAATCGGCCGACCGGCTGGTCCGCGAAACCCTGGTCAACACCCGAATCACCCGTGAGTCGTTCGAAGACGCGGTGGCGTTGATGCAGGCACACCACGTAATTCCCAAGGTGTACCTGATGATCAAGCCCCCGTTCCTCACCGACGGCGAGGCCATCACCGACGTGATCTCCTCCACCGAGTACGTGGCCTCGCTCGGCATCGGCGGAGTCACCGTGTGCCCGACGAGGCTGGCACCGAACACCGTGGCGTGGTGGCTCTACCAACGCGGGCACTACCAGGCGCCGAACCTGTGGACCGTCGTCGACGCCGTGCGCGGCGCGCACGCCAAAGCGGCGGTGCGGGTGGCCTGTATCAACATGCGCGGCACAGACTTCGACTCGGTGTACCCGGACTCCTGCGAGCGCTGCGCGAACGGCATCGTCGACGGGCTGGTGTCCTACAGCGTCACCGGTGACCTCGCCGATTTGCCCGTCACCTGCGACTGCCGGCCTGACATACGAGCGGTCGACCTCGACCATGACGCGATCCTTGCCCGCACCGCGGCATCCCTCGACGTCGGCGAGGCCACCCCGTGAAACCGCCACCTACCATCGCCGAACCACCACCAGGGTCGCACCTGCCGCAGATTCTGGCTGCTGCGCACGCTCGGCATGGCCCCGTCTTTGGTGTCGGCTCAACGACGGGGCCGCCGACGGTGTTCTGCATCGGGCCGGACTCGGTGCGGGAGATGTTCGACCAGGAACGCGCAGGCACGCTGAGGGTGTACAACACTGCGGCGGTGCAGGCGCTGTTCCGCAGAGCGGTGTTCACCCTCCACGGTGCCGAACACCTGCGGGCGCGCAGTTTCCTGTCGACCGGGTTGCGCCACGGTGCGGTCACCGCCTACCTGCCGACAATCGGCGCTATTGCGCACCGCCATGTCGCCCAATGGGCCACCCTGCCGACCATCGAGCTCTATCAGGCGGCGCGCGACTACACGATGGCAGTGTGCCTGGCCGCGATCATCGGCCTGGCCGTCGACGACCCCATCGCACAGCGGGTGCCGGACCTGTTCGACCGATTCGTCGCCGGAACCGAACTCCCACCGACCCGCACGACCGGCAGCGACCCGGCATACGCCGCCGCACTCGCCGCCGCCGAGGAACTGCGCGCCCTGCTCGAATCGCCCGCAGTGCGCATAGAGGGCAGGGCCGAGTCGGTGACCTCGAAGCTGGTCGCCGCCGGTCACGCCCCGGGCGGAAGCTTGGCTGATCATCTGCTGGCCCTGCTGATCGCCGCGCGAGAAACCACCGCCAGCCTGGTTACCTGGTTGCTGGTCGAGTGCGCGCTCGACGACCAGCTCGCCACCGCGCTCACCGCTGAAGCCCGCAGTCTGGTCGAGAACCCGTTGCAGGTGCTCCAGCACGGCGCTATCCCGCAGTTGCGGCACGTGCTGACCGAGTGCACCCGAGTCCATACACCCAACACGATCGCGACCCGGCGGGCCACTACGCCGGTGAC
Organism: Nocardia carnea; assembly: GCF_029869215.1. Lineage (GTDB taxonomy): Bacteria > Actinomycetota > Actinomycetes > Mycobacteriales > Mycobacteriaceae > Nocardia > Nocardia carnea_B. Next base: position 47,860 of record NZ_JARWPM010000198.1, on the reverse strand, counting down.
GCTCGGCGGCTATCTGGTCCCAGCAGGCTGGCACGTCGCCTACAGCGCTCCCGTCACCCACCTTCTACCGCAGGAATATCCGGACCCGGAAGCGTTTTGCCCGCAACGCTTTCGCAGTGCCGAGGGCAGGCGCCGCGCCGCGGGGCTGCTCGCGTTCGGACGCGGCCCGCACGCCTGTGCAGGTCGCGGGTTCGCCGAGGCCACGACACTGTTGCTGGCGGCGGCTGTGCTGGCCGAACACTGGATCGACCTGCCGGCCCGACGACCAGAGGTCGGCCGATTCCAGCCGGTCCGGGCGCCAGCGGGGCCGGTCGAAGCCCGCATACGCACAAGGGAGGTGGCTGGCCGGTGAACATCGACGACATCGTCGACCGGCTCGCCCGGTTCGAAACCGCGACAGCAGCCCGGCTTCATCTGATCGCCAGCGAGAACCAGATGCCCGCCGACGCCCGGCTGCCGTATGTGAGCGCTGCCGCCGTCCGCTACTGCTTCGGCAGCGCCGAGGACACGCACTGGGCGTGGCCTGGACGCGACGAACTCGCCGAGCTGGAATCGGTAGCGGCCCACGCCATCGGAGAACTCCTCGGCGCCCAGCATGTGAACACCAAACCCGTCTCGGGATTGTCGGCGATGACGGTGGCGCTCTCGGCGCTGGCCGGGCCGGCACACACCGTGCTCAGCCTCGCCGAAGCCGATGGCGGTCACGGCTCGACACAGTTCGTCGCACACAGGTTCGGGTTGAACTGGCAGCCCCTGCCCGTCGACCCAGCCACTATGGGCGTCGACCTCGAGCTGCTGGCCTCCCAGGCCCGCCGGACCAGCGGGCCCGTGCTGGTGTACCTCGACTCGTTCATGGCGTTGTTCCCCCATGACATCGCCGGCATCCGGGCCGCGGTCGGCGAGGACGCGGTGATCCATTACGACGGCTCGCACACCCTCGGCCTGATCGCGGGCGGCGCGTTCCAGAACCCCCTAACCGAAGGCGCCGACAGCCTCGGTGGCAGCGTCCACAAGACCTGGCCCGGTCCGGTCGGCAAGGGCATCGTGGCCACCAACGATCCGAACCTCGCCCACCAGATCGACACCCACGCCGCCGGATGGATATCGCACCATCACCCCGCCGACGTCGCCGCGCTGGCGATCTCGACGGCATGGATGACCGCCCATGCCACCCACTACGCGACCGCGACCGTCACCCACGCCCGCCGCCTGGCTTACGCCCTCGCTGCAGAGGGGTTCACCGTGTGCGCGGCCGACCACGGATACACCCGATCACACCAGGTGTGGATCGACATCGCTCCCACGTGCCCGGCTGATACTGCCTCACGGCTGCTGTATGAGGCCAGGATCGTCGTCAACGCCATCCCGTTGCCCTACCTGCCCGAGCCCGGCCTGCGGCTGGGAGCACAGGAACTGACCTTCGCCGGTCTCGACGCCGCGGGTTTCGACGAACTCGCCGCGCTCATGGCGCGCGTACTCATCCACCGCGATCACCCTGAACAGGTCGCCCGCAACGTCGCAGACCTGCGCATCCGCTACGGCATCGGCGACGCCGCTGCGGCCGACCATACGGCGCAGGAGGTGCTGCGCCGAGCGTGGCGGCAGGAAGAGAGGACTTCATGAACGCCACTGATCTGCCACTGACCACCAGCGACTTCTTCTGGCGACCCGACTGTCGTCATTTCATCGGCGGCCTGCCGTGCAAGCACTGGCGTCCTTGCCCAGGGTGCACACTGTATGACCCGGTGACCCACCGCATCCTGATCGTGATGCTCAAACGGATGGGCGACATGCTCATCGCCTCCCCACTACCGGCCCGCATCAAAGCCGAACACCCCGGCGCACACATCACCTGGCTCGTCGGCGCCGAATCCGCCCCCATCGTGGAGATGATCCCGCACGTCGACCGCGTCCTGACCTGGGAGACCGAGACCGCCCACACAGTGCTCGCCGAACACTACGACGCCGTCTACAGCTTCGAACGCCACCCCGCCGTGGCCGGGCTCGTGCCCCGGATCAGCGCCGAGCACCACGCCGGCCTCGCCTACGGCGGCGAGAACAACAGCCTCTATCCGATCGGCACAGCGGCCCGGCACTTCTTCGCCATGAACACCTGGAACGACTTCCGCACCAGCGGAAACAGTAAGACGTGGACCGAGCTGTACTTCGAGGTCGCCGGCTACATCTACACCGGCGAGCCCTACCAGCTGTCGGTGCCGGACGCGGCCAAAGCCCGCGTCGCCGCGCGGCTAGGTACCAGCGGCGGCTGGGTCTGCCTTAACGTCGGCGGCTCCAAGACGACCAAGCTGTGGCCCACCGGTCACTGGGCCGACCTCGGGCGGCGACTGCTCGGCGACGGGCACCGGCTGGTCATCACCGGCGGCCCCGCCGACGCCCGCACCTGCCACCAGCTGTTACGAGAACTGGACACCGGAGTGGGCCGAGTGCGTCACGACGCCATGACCCTGCAGGAATTCGCCGCGGTCCCGGACTTCTGCGACGCGATGGTGACCGGCGACAGCCTCGGATTCCACCTCGCCCTCGCCTACGACCTGCCGGTGGTGCTGCTCCTGGGCCCGAGCAACGGCGCCGAAGTCATCCCCAAACACGCCGACAATGTCACCGCGCTGCGGTCGACTCTGCCGTGCTCCCCGTGCGCACACCGGGTCACCTGCGGCGGGATCGGCGGCTGCATGGACACCATCACGGTCGCCGACGTCCATGGCGCGGTCCGCAACTCACTGTCCACAGCCGCCGTGCGGGAGGGCTGACCGCGTGGGATACGTGCTCGGGCTCGGCGGCCCCTACCATCACGACGCCTCCGCCTGCCTCGTCGCCGACGGCCAACCCGTCGCGTTCGCCGAAGAGGAACGGTTCTCCCGAATCAAGCATCACCGCGATTCCCGCTCGGCCGCCTCCTCGGCCGCATGGTGCCTGGCCCAGGCCGGAATCCGGTGCGGTGATATCGACGAGATCGCGGTGGCCTGGAACCCGTACTGGCCGAACCCCGCCGATGAGATCACCGACCCAGACCTAATCGCTGAACTCCTCGGACCGCTCGGCACCGGCCCGGAAAGACCACGTCGACTGACCATCGTCGGCCACCACCTCGCCCATGCCGCCAGCGCCTTCTACCCCGCAGGTGTCGCCGACGCCGCGGTCATCGTGGTCGACGGCTCCGGCGACGGTGTCTCCACCAGCATCCATCACGGAACCCGAGCCGGTCTGCGATGCCTGCGAACCTTCCCGTTCACACAATCACTGGGCTGGTTCTACCAATTCGCCACCGAACACGCCGGGCTCGGCGACTGGACCCACGCAGGCAAACTGATGGGCCTGGCCGCCTACGGAAAACCGACCATCGACCTGAACTTCCTGCACCCCACCCGCGACGGCTACCACCTCGACCTCACCCCCTACGGCCTCGCACCCGAGGCCGACCACACCGCCGGCTACACCGACCTCACCTACTACCGAGCCCTGCGCCACGCCTACCGCAAGGCATTCACCGACGCCGGAATCCCGCGCCAAGCACCAAGATCGGACGACGCCCACCAAAGCCTCGCCGCCGACCTCGCAGCATCGGCCCAATTCCTGCTGCAACGCTGCCTGATCAGCGTCGTCTCCACCGCTCTGGAGGAAACCGGCGCGACCGCGCTGTGTCTGGCCGGCGGTGTTGGGCTCAACTGCACCACCAACGGCATCCTCGCCCGCACCCCCGACACCGACACCTTGTTCGTGCAACCGGCCGCCGGTGATGCCGGATGCGCTCTCGGCGCAGCCCTGGAAGTCGCGCACCGCCGCGGTGACCACACAGTGCCCGGTCCTCGCCAAGCACACGCCTTCTTGGGTCCGGCCTACGACAACCACGCCATCGAGACCGCCCTGCACGATGCCGGCGCGAACTTCACCACCCCACCCGATATCGCCGCGACCGCCGCCCGCCTGATAGCCGAGGGCAAGGTCATCGGCTGGCACCAGGGCCGCGCCGAAGCCGGTCCACGGGCACTCGGTGCCCGCAGCATCCTCGCCGACCCCCGCACCACCAGACTGCGCGACCGCATCAACCGCGACATCAAACACCGCGAACTCTGGCGGCCCCTCGCACCGAGCATGCTCGACCCGACCGGCTGGACCACCACACCCGACGGCCCGGCAGAATTCATGATCGTCGCCCACGAGGCCACACCCCGAGCACGCCAACAGATCCCCGGCGTCGTCCACGCCGACGGCACACTGCGCCCACAACACGTCGACCCCGCACACCAACCGGAATACGCCCGACTCCTGCACGCCCTCGAAGCCGAGACCGGGATCGGCGTCGTATTGAACACCAGCTACAACGGCCCCGGCGAACCGATCGTCGACACCCCAGCCGACGCACTCGCCAGCGGCGCCCGACTCGGCCTGGACGCCCTCGTGATCGGCGACTACCTCGTCACCACACCACCATCGGCACCCACCCATCAACAGCACCGACCACCGAGAAAAGGATCATGACCAGCGTGACCGACACCGACTCGATTGCCCTCACAGACCGAGTCCGCGCCCGCTACGGCGACGCGGTACACATCGGCGCCGACTGCGACATCGCCGACGACGTCGACTTCGTCGTCGACACCGACGCCACCATCACCATCGGTGACCGTGTCAGCATTCGCCGCGGCACGACCCTGCAAGCCAACACCGGCGGACACATCACCATCGGCGACGACACCGCCCTCGGCGAGAACGTCGTCCTGTCCGCCATGACCCGCATCCACATCGGACGCGGCGCAGGAATCTCCAACATGGTCGACATCCACGACCACAACCACCGCGCCCGCACCCCCGACACCCTCACCCCGGGTGAGCCCATCACCCCGTGGGCCAGCGGATTCGACACCGCTCCAGTCACCATCGAGCCCGGCGCGATCGTCGCGAACAAAGTCTCGATCACCGCCGGCGTCACCATCGGCCAAAACGCCCGCATCGGCGCCAACGCCGTCGTCACCGCATCCGTGCCGCCGAACACCACCGCCGTCGGCGCGCCCGCCCGCGTCACCGCCCGCCACCCCGGACCCCTCGACCCCGAACACCCCCGACCCCAACTGCGGATCGGCTGGTTCGGAACATCCCTGATGGAACACTACGAAGCCCACAACCCCCGCCTCGCAGTCCAAGCCGATCTCCCCGAGATCGGCGAACAGATCACGGTCACCGAATGGCGCAAACGCGGCTACGTCCATGTCCTGACCACCGGATGGTCCACCCGCTACCCATGGATCACCTTCACCACCGACAACCACGGCGAAGGAGGAGCAACCAGCCGCGACGTCCTGACCAACCTCCGAGCCGCAGTCGACGCCGGCGGCCGATGGGACCTCGCCGTCCTCGGAGTCGGCCTCAACGACGTCTGGCGACACCACCAAGGCCGGATGAGCGAAGCAGTCGGCATCGGCGAATACGACACCAACATCCGCACCGCCCTCGGGCTCCTCAGCGCCTGCGCCCGCCGGATCGTCGTGATCGGTGAACCCCCGATCGGCTGGGACCCCACCATCGACGTCGCCGCCGCCAACGGCGATCTGACCGAATACAACCAGCGCGCCCGCCGCGCCGCCGCCGACCACGACGCGGTCTTCGTCGACATCTGGGACGACATCACCTATGTCGCCACCTGCTTCGGATGGTCACCCGCCACCCCCACGGCCCCAGCCGCCGAAGCACCCAGCGTGTGGGCCGACGGAGTGCACCTCTCCGAACAAGGCGACGAAACCGTTCGACACATCACCGACCAAGCCATCACCGCCCACCGAGTCCTCGATGGCCTGCTCACCCTCGACAGGCTCGACCGCGCGACCGCGGCTCGGGAATACGCCCAGTGACCCTCGCCCACCCGGCGATCAAGACCATCGCAGACGTTATGCGAAGTGCGGACCCTCCTCGCGTCGTCTTCTGCGATTGGCACGGAGTGCTGTGCCGGAAACCGTTCTGGCACAGCATTACCGACGATCCGGATCACTCCCTTTACGCTGTTCTGAATCGAGAACTGGACCGGCTGTTCACGACAGGCAATCGGGAGGGCCGCGAATGGATGTGCGGAAAGCGCAGCTCCCGCGACATCCTCACCAACCTCGCTGCCACGCACTCGGGCCTCGATGTTGACCAGCTCCTGACGCAACTCGCACACGACATCGCCCACATGCCCGTAAACCAGTCGCTTCTCCGAGCACTGCGTGACGCCCGGTACCACTCGACCGTTGTCCTGGCGACCGACAATATCGACGCGTTCACCAGCACCTTTCACGCCGTCACGTCCAGTCATAACGAACAACCATCAGGCACGGAGACGCTGAAAGAGGCTGCCGCCGTATTCGACGACATCATCAGCTCGAGCGACACCGGCGTACTGAAATCCGAAGACCCTGAAGCCTTCTTCGGCTCCTGGCTGACCACCGCAGGGCTCTCCTTCGGCGAGGCGCTTCTGATCGACGACCGCGCCGACAACTGCGCGGCATTCGAACGATGCGGCGGTGCCGCCATCGAATGGACCCGATATCGGCTGGAAGAGCTGTCCGCCTGAACGAGCCACCGTAGACCTGCTGCCAAATGCAAACCGGAGCGTTCAACCGAGCAGCAGCAAGAACACGAAGCATCAGAAGAGAGCCGACGACCGATGGCCGGTGGATTGATCGGCCACCGGTCGAAGCCCTCTGATTTCTGTGTGGCAGGCCAGCCCCTACTTCAGCGCTTGCAGGGCGGTATGTACCTCAGCGACCTCGTCGAGCAGCATGTCGAGACGGTCGAGCAGGTCCGCCCGCCGTTGATGGGTGCTCACAACAGGCAGTTCCGAAGCCTCGCTGGTGCCGACTTCGGAGCGGTCGAGCGGCTGGTCCGTCGCCGGGGTCGTGCCCTGGTCTTCTCCGAAGATTGTGCTGCATAGTTGGCGGACACGTTCTTCGTCGTTGCGGGAGAAGCGCCACGCTTCACCATCCGAGGTGGGTGTGCCACCGAGTTCGTCCGCCGCGTCGTGGAAACGGCGGTCGTATGGTGCCTCGACTTCGACCTCGGACCCGACCGAGATGATTACACTTTGCATTGCGGAGCCCTTTCTCCGTACCTGCCCCGGTCTGGTGTTGGCCCACCAGCCGGGGCGTCTCAATTCTGGCGGATACGACGCTATATGTGCGCCCGGAGACCATCAATAGGTAATTCAGCGAAAAGATTTCCACAGCAATATTTTTCGCGAGTCCATCGGAAAACAATTTAGGGATTGGTCCTACACTTGGCGGTTACTCAGCTACCTGCGGATATGAATTCTTCGACGCATGGTGGTTCAGTTCGTGCCGTCGGCAGCCAAGGCGGCGCGGATGAGGCCGGCGAGTTCGACTGCCTGCTCCAGAGACCAGGACAGTATTCCGTTTTCCGCCATCAGGGCATGGAATTGCTGTTCGCGGTAGGGCACTCCAGGTGGTAGGGCGGCAACGTGCCAGTGGAGGTGAGCGTTGCCCTGTTGGCTGCCGAGACTGGCGATATATAGCCGTTCGGTGGGGACCACCGTTTGCAGTGCTCTCCCAACGCGGCGAACCATTCTCATCAGTCGCAGATATTCGTCTTCGTCCAGGTCGTCAACCACATGCTCATGGTGATGTTTCGGCGAAACGAGCACGTAGCCGGGCAGGGTCGGATACCGGGACAGGAACGCGATGTTCTCATCGTCCTCAGCAACGATCTGCTCAAGCTTCGAGTCGTGCTGTCCCGCGACGATGGCGCAGATGAAGCACGGTTTCGAGCGAACCCGCCGTTCATAGTCGTCGATGTCGAACGAGATGCGTTCCATGACAACGATTCTGCGCCGATCCTGCTCACGAAGGCGCCGGAACGGCACGATAATTACGCGGCGCGGTGCCGCCTGATCGGGGTGGTCGCGGTGAGCAGAAGGAGCTGAATCAATGATGTTCGACGACAAGTTGGGCGAGTTCCAGCAATGGCAGGCCAGCCCATGGGGCAGGCTGCGGTACACGGTGGCGATGGCGAACCTTGTCCGGCACCTGCCCGCCGAGCGAGGACTGGAGATCCTCGATGTCGGTGGTGGCAATGGTGTGGAAGCGGTTGAACTCGCTCGACGCGGACACCACGTCACCATCGCCGACCCCTCACCCCAGTCCCTCGCCGAAGCGAACACGATCGCCTCCGAGCGTGGCGTCCGCGACCACATCACCACATACCCGGCCGATATCGACTCCCTCGGCGCCACGCTGGGCACCGACGGCTTCGATGTCGTGCTACTGCATAACGTGCTTCAGTACCTTCCGGAGAGGGAACGCACCGCAACCATGCTGGCGGACCAGCTTCGGCCGGCTGGGGTGCTGTCGCTGATAGCACCCAACGCTGACACCGACCCACTGCTGAGTGCGGTGCGTGGCCTGGATCTGGACGAAGCACTGTGGCTGCTGGATAGCCCCACCCGGTACAGCGGCGCGTACGACACCAGAACTCACGCCTGCTATGCCGACCGGGTCGCGGCGGACCTGCGCACGGCGGAGCTGAGCGTTATCGGGAGGTACGGCATCCGCTGTGTCTGCGACCTCATCGTCGACGACTCCCGCAAGTCCGACCCGGATTTCTACAGCAAGCTCGAGCGGCTGGAACTCACCTTGTCCCACCGCGCTCCGTACACCCATACCGCACGGTTCTTCCACCTCATCGCAGCCCGCGCACAGTAGATGCTCCGCACGGCGTACGTCCCGAGGCGTTCGCCGAGCCTCTCGTCCGCACGATGCGCTGCGGAGAGCGTGGGAGGCTGGGGGCCGTGACCGAATCCTTCTCCTGTCCGATTGTCGCTACGGTAACGCCGTACCAACGTGGCGGTCACCTGGATCTTTCGGCGTTGAGCGACTATCTGGATCTGATTGGGGCTGCGGGTGTCGAGACGGTCCTGGTCAACGGAACCACCGGGGAATTCGCCAGTCTGACGGTGCGCGAGCGGATCCAGGTCGCCGAGCACTGCCGAAGCAGGTGGAGCGGTGTCCTGGTCGTGCACGTGGGTGCATGCGCGGTCGGTGATGCCGTGGAATTGGCGCGCCACGCCAGCGACTTCGCCGATGCGCTGGCGGTGATGAACCCGTTCTTCTTCGCCGAGGCTGCCGAAACCGGGATCGGGGCCTACTTCCGCGCAGTGTTGCCGCACTGCCTGCGCCCGACACTGCTGTACAACTTCCCACGCCACACCCAGGCACCAATCCCACCGCGGCTCGCCGCGCAGCTGGCCGGAGAGTTTCCGCAGCTGACCGGGATCAAAGACTCCGGGAAGGACCGCTCATTGACCTACGAGTATCAGCAGATCGGCCCCGACTTCCGGGTGTATCTCGGTGACGACCGGATCGGGGCCCGGATCGCGGAGATCGGGGCGGCCGGGGTGGTCACCGGCGCCGGAGGGCCGGTCGCGGAGCTGCCGGTAGCGGTCGCAGCGGCGGTGGCGGCCGGTGACATCGAGCGTGCCCAGGCCCGGCAACACGAATTCGACCGCTACACCGACGCCCGTAAACGACTACCCATCAGCGATGTCGCCTTCGCCAAAGCCGCGGTGTCGACCCGGCTGCCCGGGTTCCCGACCCTAGTCCGGCCACCGCTGACCTCAGCATCACCCGAACATGCGCGAGAGATCCACACGGTCATGAGATCGATACTTCCGCTACTCCACCGTGACAACCCGGCGTACTGATCAGAATCCGGTTCAGTTTTCGATCACGAGATCGCACACTGTGCGGGCCAGTTCCCGAACTCCGGAATCGAGAACACCGGACCGATACCCAGTCCAGTCCGCCAACTTGGGTGCGTCGCGGGCAGAACCCCGTGCGATCATCCGCTGTCGAACCTGTTCGGTGGGCGAGTCTATCCACACGGTCACGACCGGCAGGTCCGCCTCAGCTTCGGTGTGCTGTCGCATGAAAACTCCCAACGGAAGTCCTGCGGCGCCTGCCGCACGCATGGTCGACAGGAACGGTGCGTCCAGCACCACCGGGTGGTGGGTGGCCACGGTCAGGCCGGTACGGATGAGGCTGTCGTAGATGCCCGGCGCAACGACCTCGCGGTAGGTGTCGGAATCGCGATCGAACGGATCGCCGGTCAGCCGCGTCATTACCGACTCCTCCAACGCCGGTGCGAGTGTGTCCTTGTCCAACACGACCGCGCCCATCCCCGCGGCGAGCCACCGCGCGGCCGAGGACTTGCCTGATGCGGGGAATCCGCAAATCACCATCGCACCAGTGCTCCGGATCGGTGCCGCCGCCTGGTCGAGCTGCTCGCAGACCAGGGCGGCCAGGGACGTCGACTGCTGTTCTTTCATCACCGATGGACTCCATCACACTTGCTTGCGCTGGCGAATTCAAGCCGCGTGCTGGTCACGTTGCGGGAACCGGTGTGCGTGCGCGGTGGGCGCGAACACGGCATTTGCCGGAGCAGTACAGTGCTGGTCTGCCACCGCGGCGCTGTTTCAGTGGTGCCGCGCACCCCGGTGCGGCGCAGATCCCAAGACGGTTCGGGCGACCTTCGGCAAGGCCGGGCCGTTCGGCCGGCGTCGGCGGTAGGGTGTGGCAGCCGTCCCGGTGTACTGGCCACTGGCTTTCGGTGCGCCACAGCTGGCGGTGGGTGCCGTGGTCGTCGACCTCGTAGGGTTGATAGCCGAGCCGAGCCAGTTCGGCGGCGTCGAGTCCGCGTTCGCGATGGAAGGTGTTGATGGTCGAGGCGCCGATGGCGCTGCGAATCTGGAAGCAGGGGCGTCCAGGGTGCGCGCCGCAGCGTAGGCACGGCTGGTCCATTTCGCCGTAGAACCCGCGCCAAAGCTCGCCGGTCACAGGCATGCTTGTGGCGAGGGACGCGTGTGGTTCGGCTTCATCAGGATGAAGTGGAGTCACGCTCGCGGTGACGGGATCGACCCATTCCGCGCGAACCAGGAACGGGAACCGCCTGCGTAGCTGCTTCCATGCCCCGGATGGCCGAAAGGCGTCTGTCAGCGTTGCGTGCACGTAGTCCAGCGACCGCGTGGCGGCCGTGAGCTCGGTGAGGGTGCCTTCGACCCGGACCAGTCCAGACGGCATGAGTAGAGGGACTTCGGTGGTCGAGGTCAGCCCGTCTGCGCCGAGGTCGATCATGCAGACCGATTTCGGCGGGTCGAAATCGATGGGCCGCGGGCCGAAGTCGTAGACATAGGGCAGAGGCGAGCCCGAGTAGCGGACCGCGCGGGAGACCGCGTGCGGCCAGTGTAGGTCACCGAGCGCGACATAGTCGATTCCGGCGAACACCTCGACCGGGACCGTGTGACGGCTACCGACCCGCAACCGTTCCGGACCGCGTTCGGTGGGGTCGGCCACTGGAACATGACCGACCACCACCGAACGCGCTTCCGGACGGCCCGCCAGGTCCGCACGCACTCGCGTCATCGCGGTAAGCCAGCGATCGGCGTGCGACCGGCCCGCACCACAACCGAGCGCGGATCCAGTGAACTGCAGACATGGAACCCCGTACACCGCGACAGACCCGTGCTCGTCGTCGAACAACACCGGCCTGCCGATGCCGGCCACGCTGGTCACCAAGTGCAACCCGCCTGCGGCAGAGAACACTGCTCCGGCTCCCAGACGGATCGGTGAGTCATGGTTACCTGCTATTATCAGCAGCTGCGCGCCAGCAGCTCGGATCGCGGCGAACGCGTCCTGACACACAGCAACCTCGGCCTCAGATGGATCGGTTCTGTCGTATATATCGCCAGCGACGACCACGAGATCGACTTCCCACTCCTCTACGAGTGCTGGGATCTCCCCGACGAGTATGACCCGCTGAGCGGCCAGCAAGGGCATGCCACGCATCCGGAACCCGATATGCCAGTCGGACGTGTGCAGGATCCGCATGCGCGACAGGATATTCCGCGCCACTGACAACTCTCGCGGACCGGGGTCACAGTGCCCAGGGGTACCCGCAAGGAGTTCCAGCGGTGGGCCTTCGTGCGGCAGGCGCCGGCCGTTTCGCTGCTCCGATTACCAGCCGAAGTAGCTGCGGATGAGCAATTCGTCCGGGCGTGGCTCGGGTATATGGAGGTCTTTTGGCGCGCATCCGAGGAGTGGGTGGGCGTCTGCGGTGGGGTCGGTGGGGTGGTGGAACAGGATCAATTCGATCACTGTGTCGACGTAGGCGAGCGCCGTGGTCATCAAGGTGACCGCGAAGGTGGCCAAGTCGCCGACGGTCGTCGGTTCGGCCGACAGGACCGTGGTGCTGGCCTTCCAGACGCCGAGTTTGGCGACCTGTTGCTGGGTGAGTTTCACGTCGTCGAGCAGGTCGAGGTTTACGGCGATGGTGGTAGCGCTGCCGTATCCACGGCTCGGTACCGGCCCAGTCGGCAGTACGGCCTCATGGATGTAGTTGCGCAGTGTCGAGGTGATGTAGGCGTAGGTTCTGTATTCGACGATCCGGTCCACGATCTCACCGGCGGCGTATTTCTCGACGATGTGGCTGGTGATTAGGGGCAGAGAGTGCAGGCTCTTGGGTTCGTTCCTCTTCGGTCCCCGGCCGTCGTGCAGCCGTCTGAACAGTCGGCCGAATGTGTCGAATACTGCGGTCAGGTAGAGCAGTTCGCGGTCGAATGCCTCGCTGACCCGCTCGGTGGTATCGGCGGTAGGTGTGTGCGGCCCGTTGTGGGTCGACAGTGCGGCCAGCAACTCGTCGAGCGCGCGCAGCGCGCGCTGGGCCCGTGCCGAGATCGAGCCGAGGTCGGAGACGACATCGGTGTGCCTGCCCATCAGGGCGGCCACCATCAGGTGGCGAAGATGCGGGATGTGGCTCTCGATCCCGATGTGGTAGACCCCGCTGACCGATCCGGCGCGCAGATCGTCGTAGACGATGACGCCCGTTCGGTTGTACCGCAGGCTCAGGTTTCCCGTCATGCGCAGATAGTGACCGAATATCGGTAGCAGGTCGGGAGGGGTGATCATGGCGGCGATATCGTTGTCGGCGACTTCGGGTCGGCCCGCGGTCGGCGCCTCGGTCACCACAACGTCTAGCCCGAGTTTGAGGGCCACGGCCGCCAGCGCTGCGGCGCGGTAGCGGTCTTCCTCGGTGAGGTCGGATTCTGCCGACTGTAGGGCGTCGAGGTTGGCGTAGACGCCGAAGAACGGGCACCAGCCGCCGAAGGTCTGCTCGCCTGCGGTGTAGGTGGTCACCCAGACCTGCGACGCGTCGGCGATCTTTTCCAGTTCGCCGAAGCTGTGATAGTCCACGACATGCACGATCGCGCAATCGAGGCGCTGCCTCCACGGTTCGGTCAGATCGTCGTGTTGCTCGCCGAATACGAGGAACGCGGGCTCGATTTCCGGGCGCCGTCGCAGCACCGATACGAAGTCGGCGATATCGGGCGGCTCGGCCCCCAGGGTCGACAGATCCAGGCCGACTCGCAGCGGGCCGCGTCGCCGGGACGAGTGGATACAACGGCCGATGCTCGCCATGTGGTGCACGGACATACCTCATGAAGCGATGCTCCGGCGCGTCGTGGGGCAGTACCAGCCCCTCAGTGCCGGTCACGCCGAAAGTCTCTCCCGCCACGGCAGTCCGGCGCTACATCTGTTTCGATGACAGCGCCCGGTGTAGCGGGTCGGCCTGGTGGTGGTTCGGCCAGCCGCCTGTTCTGGTTTCTCGTCGGCGGTCGCCGTGCTCCGGCGGGGCCCGGCGGCCGTCGAACCAGCCGCGGACGGCGATGAATCGGAGCTGGCCGGGCCGTCCGCGTCTCATTCGATAAAGCCCGGCTCCATCGGCCGATGGCATCTCTACCCCAGGGGCTCATCGCCACGATCCGCCACCGACCGGTCATCCGGGCCGCAGTCTCGGAACACCTCTCCTTACGAGGCGATAGCGTAGCCACCGATTACACTCGCGCTCTCCCATGAGGATCCCGCGTGGGTATTCCGCGCCGACGAAGTGCCGTCAGGACGGTGGTGTGGTTGACGTCGAGATGGTTGCCGACCCGGGCGAGTGACCAGCCGAGCTTGTAGAGATGGATGGCGGTGTCGACCTGGTCGGGGGACAGCCCGCGGCGGCGCATCGGTACCTCGTGTCGGTGGAGGATATTGCTGACTGTGCGCCGTTCGATACCGAATCGGGCAGCCAGTTCATACACGGTTGCTCCGGCCTGGTAGCCGGTGATCAGCTCCGCGACTTCATCGGCGTCGAGTTGCCGTGCCCGCCGGGGTCTGATTCTCACCACAGGCGGTGGGGCCGATGTTGTGGGGTCGGGTAGCTTCTGGATCAGGTTTTCCAGGGCTTCCGCCTGCGTTTCAGGGCTTCTACCTGCGCTTTTAGGGTTGTAGTAAGGTCCCCCAAGGTCCACTTAAAACCCCAGGTCAGGCCGGGTTTAGTACCTGGCCTGACCTGTTTTATTTTGACCAACCCCCCGTTTACCCCCCGTTTTGGTACTGAAATGGTATTGACGATGGTTCTGTCGTTGTCCTGCCTGTGAAACTGTGTGACCTGATCCGGGTGTATGTCCGGGACCGGGAGTCATTGTGGCAGGTCGGGTAGGTCTGCCAGTGTCTGTAGCGCGCCTTCGTGCCGGGCTTGGACGGCCAGCCAGAGATGGGGCGGGACGAGGCAAGTCCGAAATATCGCTGCGCGCGTCGAATGTGTCTGCTCGGGCATCTCTGCCGTCACCGCGAGACTCAGCGCACACGGCTGGTCGGACTCGGACTGAGCTGTGGTCGTGATTCGTGCGTGCACCTGTGGGTCCATCGCGCTACATCGCAGTGGTTGGTGCACCATAGGAACTTATGGGAGCCCCTGACACTGCCGCCGATGGCGACGCCGCCGAAGGAACCCTTGTCAGCATCGGCTACGAAGGGAAAACCATCGACGATCTCGTCGCCCAGCTCGTCGAGCAAGACGTCCAGGTGCTCGTCGATGTACGCCTGACTCCGCTGAGCCGCAAACCTGGGCTGTCGAAGACGAAGCTCGCCGAGGCTCTTGATGTGGTGGGCATCGGTTACGTCCACCACCGTGCGCTCGGCAATCCGAAGAACAATCGGGATGGTTTCCGTGCCGGTGAGCCGGAATCTCGCGCCCGGTATCACGACGTACTCGATAGTGCCGCAGCGGCCGATGCTCTTGCGCACGTGTGCGAGCTTCTCGACGGTGGTGTGGTGGCGCTGCTGTGTTTCGAGCACGATCATGCCGAGTGCCATCGTGACATGGTGGTGCATCGGCTGCTTGAAGCCCGGCCCAAGGCTGCGGTGGTGCACGTCTAGAACAAGGCGAGTTCGGTTTTTGGGTACCAGACGCCGAGTACGGAGAAGGATCGGCGGTGCTGGTTCTGGTTGCCGACGTAGAAGTGAACATCGCGGTCAGGTGCGAGCATGGTGTCGCGCCACTTCCCGAGGAGCATCTTCTGCGCTCGGAGGGCACCGTAGGACTTCAGCCAGCGTCGGCTGGCCTGTCCTGCCTCCCAGTCGAGCACTTTCTGGTTGTGGCCGCGGCACTTCGACGATTCGCAGCGGTACTTGTATCGGACAGCGAATGGTGCGGGTTCCAGTGGCCTGAGTGAGGTGCCGAACAGGTCCGGCGCCGACGACTTGTCGATCTTCGCTTGTTCCGCTGCGGACCAGGGTTCTCCGGGGACGACGCTGACCTCGACGTCGGTCGGTTTGATGAGTCCGAGCGACGGTGACGGGGTGCCCATGCCCCCGATCGGGTTTTGTGCGAGGAGCCCGCACATGGTAGCGGCGCCGATGAGACCGTCGAGATTCATCCGGCGCCGCTGCCAATTGCTGCTTGTGTCCAGCAGCTCTATGTGTTCCAGCTCTTCTTGGCGAGGGCGGAACGACTCGGGGCGGTTGTCATTGGGCTGTCTGTACGTGCCGTTGAGAAGCAGGATTTCGTACTTCTTGAACTGTTTGTCGAAGTCTTCGTTGCGGAACTTCACCGGGTACAGACGGATCCACTCGGGGCGCTCCCGGTCGAGCCTGACTCCCGCCACGCAGACGGTCTCGCCGTATGTGTCGCTCGGGTTCGGGTAGGTCTTGACGGTGATCATGACCTTTACGGTCTCGTCCCCTGCGCGCGGTTGCCTGAGCTCCGTCGCGTCTGTGGCGCTGGATAATTCGCTATCCCCCATTAAGCCAGCGTAACTGGGAACTCGGCTCGGAACGGTCGAAACCGCGCCCGAACGCGCTCTCCCCAGCTGGGGTTTCTGTCGGCAGCCCCGCCCCA
This sequence comes from Nocardia carnea, assembly GCF_029869215.1. Lineage (GTDB taxonomy): Bacteria > Actinomycetota > Actinomycetes > Mycobacteriales > Mycobacteriaceae > Nocardia > Nocardia carnea_B. Next base: position 31,636 of record NZ_JARWPM010000198.1, on the reverse strand, counting down.
CCGCCTCGCAGAGGTCACTCCGGCCGTGCAGGCCTGCTCGAATGGAGCCTCGCCGGACTACCCGTAGTAACACAGACCGTCTGACGACGGTATGCGGGATTGCATCCTGTACCGCAGTACAGGCTTACCGTCGAAAATGACAACCTCCAGTGCCCGACGAACGGGGTGCGGGATGTCCGCACGCTGCTCACCGCGAAGCAGTCGATCCGAACCGCCGAGTTCGCCCGGTTCTTCGTCAGCGGCTGGAACCCCGCTCACTGGCGACGCCGAACCGGTTGTCCTGGATCCGGCGGCCTGGGAGTCGAGTTGCTGCTCGTTCTTCAGCTTCGAGTTCACCACCACCGACGGGTCCTTGGGGGCGGTGTCCTGCCGCCTATATGGAGGTTCTCGGCGCCATGGCCGCCCGGGCGCACGGGTCCGCGGCTCGCGGTGAGCCGGCTGCGGACCAGCGAGCTCGCGGACTTCAGCACTCACCATCATCACCGACGTCACCGGTTTCATCGCGCTCGCCCAGCGCCTCGGGAGTTTCAGCTGAGCCGGGCATGGTATTTCGCCATTTCTCGATGCTCGGGTCTGGGTAGGGCGTGGATGGTCGCCAGGCCGGCGAGGTGGTGGGTTTCGCCGGTACGCAGAACGACGGTGTGCTGTTGCCGGGCGTCGGTAAGGTCGATTTTTGTCGTCGGCCCGGTTTCGGGCCGGGGTGCGTCGAGTGCGATCGAGATGTGATGGGTGCCGGGGGCGAGTTGTATCCACATCCGTGTCCAGCCGGCGGGGATGGCAACGCCGTCGATGGCGACGTCCGGCGGCGGTATCCAGGGACGTCCGCCGGGTACCTCGGCTTCGCCGATGCGGATGACGCGCCAACGCTGCAGGGGGTTCAGTCGCCGTCCTTCGCGTCCGGCTGCGGTGGCCAGTTCTTCGGGGGTGTGGGCGGTCAATTCGTAGCGGAGGTGCAAGCAGAGCGCGGACCATCCCGGTGCGGGACGGGGAGTCGCGGACTCGTCGTAGTCGATGACGCGCACATCCGGCGGGGTCGATGGGTCCGGAGGGTCGACCGGCGGTTGTGGAGCGGGTGACCGGAGCGCATCGGCAACCGCACCGGCGACGAGTATCAGGCCACCGCAGACGCCCGATCCGATCGCACCGTAGGTGAATAGCGCACCGGTCGAGACCAGGTCCTCGAGCGGGGAGTCCAGTAGTTCCGCGGTGATACCCAGCAGGGCCAGCGCTGCGACGCAGGCCAGGACCGCCCGCACCACCGCGGTGACCCGACGGTCCGCGGCAGTGAATTTCGCCGGCGGGACGGTGCCGAGCCACACGCCCTCGTGCACGTCCGCGTCCGGCTCCCGGAACCGGTGCGCTCCGGAGCCGAGGACGCTCGAGTAGTACAAGGTGACCGTCTCGTCTTCTACGAGGTGGAGGCGGCGATAGCAGCGCGAGTGGCTGCCGGCCACTGCGACGAGGTGCTCTCCGGCCGTGATCGTGATCCGGGTGATGCCCCATCCCCACGAAGCGGGGTACCCATCGACGTAGACCACCGGGACGTTTGGCCGGGATACCCGCAGATCGACGCGTTGCGCCCGCGGCGGATAGGAACTGTATCCCGTGTGCACCACCAGCGTCGCGGTGCCCGGATCCGCAGCGGCAGCCGGTAGCTGACGAGGCCACCCCGCTGCGTGAACAGACACGCGCGCGGCCGGGTGCGGCCGCGCAAGCCAAGCGCGGGACGGCGGGAACCGCGTGTGGGTTTACAGTCGCCCCCACACGGGGGTTGGTGGCCCGGGCGCTGCTGGCCCGGCCGCGGATCCTCGTCCTCGACGATGCCACCTCGGCGGTGGGCGCGGTCACCGAGGCCGCCAGTTTCGGCGCCCGGCCCGCCCCGGGGGCCCGGCCCCCGCCGGGCCCCCGGTTCGCCCCGGGCCCCCCCCCGGGGGTTAAACACCCCCGCGCGGGGCGGGGGGGGGCCGCGCATGCCAAGCGCGGAACGGCGGAAACCGCTTGTGGGTTACCAGTCGCCGCAACACGGGGATTCGTGCCCGGAGCGGCAGTGCCGTCACGTACGCGGTGGTGGCCGCCAAGGCGGTGCGAGCCATCGCGGTGTTCATGTGCCGCTGGCCAGTAGGCCTGGACCTGGGGTGAACGCCTGTAGCGCAGTGGGCTCGCGAAACGCGGTGCGTGCCAGGGCTGATTTTCGCAGAATTCACCCGATCGTCAGACCATACCCGATCCACGCCGGACCGGTGCCGACCAGACTTCCCGGCACACCAGCGCCGAGCCTGCCTCACCGGGCAGCCGGGCGCAACCCCGAAAAACCCGCCCCCGAACGCTGCAGTGGCCGCAGTAGTGCGGCACCGTGTGCTCGCCGACTCGGGCTGGCAGTGATCGACTGCCGGCCTCGGCTGTATTGGTGTCCATTGTTCGCGGAACGGCTCATCTATCGCCGCCTCGACAGGTATCTCCATCAGGGGGAGCGGTTCACAAGCGACGGACCAATCTTTATTGTACCGTCAACTAACGGTACGTTTACTCCGCTCATCACACCCAGCGGCAGGTTCTGCGGGGGGATGTGGTCGGTGTCGCGACGACGGAAGTAGGTGGGTATGTCTCCCAACGCAATTGGCTTCGCACTGTTGTTGCTGGGCGTGATGATGTTGATCGCCAAAATCATCAGGGTCAAGTGGCGATTGGCGCAGAAGTTGTTCATTCCCAGTTCGATCATCGGCGGGGCACTGGGCCCTGCTGATCGGGCCGGATGTATTCGGCCGGATCTCCGGACTGTTCGGCACCGACCGGTTCGCCGAATCGGGGCTGATGACCCCGGAGATCATCGAAGTGTGGAAGACCCTCCCGGGCCTGTTGATCTCGCTGGTGTTCGCCGGTCTGTTGATGGGGCACAAGCTGCCGTCGCCGCGCGAGGCGTTCCGGGTGGCCGGGCCGCAGATCACGTTCGGCATGACGGTGGCCAGCGGTCAATACGTGTTCGGGCTGCTGCTGGCGATTCTGGTGCTCGGGCCGGTGTTCGGGCTGCCGGCGATGGCCGGCACGCTGATCGAGATCGGGTTCGAAGGCGGACACGGCACCGCCGCGGGTATGGCCGGCACGTTCGAGGAATTCGGCTTCCCCGAGGGGCAAGACCTGGCACTGGGGCTGGCCACGGTGGGCGTTCTGTCCGGCATCATCTGCGGGATCGCGTTGATCAACTGGGGTGTGCGCACCGGCAAAACCACCGAACTGCGCGCGGACGCGCAGCCTTCGGTGGCCGAGCGTGCGGGACTGGTGGAGAAGGAGCGGCGTCGTTCCGCGGGCACATTGACGGTGAATCCCTCGTCGATCGAGCCGCTGACCCTGCACTTCGGGTTGCTGGCGGTGGCAGTTCTGATCGGGTGGCTGATGCTGACCGGGCTGCAGTGGGTGGAATCGAAGCTGTGGGCCGACAGTTTCGAACTCTTCGCGCACGTGCCGCTGTTCCCGATTGCCATGATCGGCGGCATCATCGTGCAAGGCTTGATCCAGGCATTCGATCGCGAAGAGATCGTGGATGTGCAGATGATCGAGCGCTTGCAGGGTTTCAGCCTCGATGTGCTGGTGATCGCTGCCTTGGGCACCTTGTCGCTGACGGCGATCGCGGCGAATATGGGGCCGTTCATCCTGTTGGCCGTGACCGGGCTGGTGTGGACGGCCGGTGCCTTCATTTTCCTGGCGCGTCGGATGTTGCCGGATTTCTGGTTCGAGCGGGGAATCGCCGATGTCGGTCAGGCCATGGGTGTGACCTCCACCGGGCTGATCCTGCTGCGGGTTGTCGACCCTGATCTGAAAACCCCGGCATACCAGGCATTCGGGTACAAACAGCTGATCATGGAACCGTTCTTCGGCGGCGGTCTCGTCACGGCCGGCGCGATTCCCATCATCGCCAACTTCGGTGTCGGCTGGCTGCTCGCCGGCATGCTCGCCCTGTTCGTCGGCGCCCTTGCCGCCGGACTGTTGTACTTCGGTCGGCGCCCCGTCGCCGCTGCTGCCGCGGAACCGGCACCTGTCGCACCCTGATCGATGGACGGGACCTGACCTGCCCCGGCGCGGGATTCGCGCCGGGGCGGGCGGTTTCCGGGGCAGAGGAGGGGAGAGATAGTCGGTGCAATCGGATTTCCAGTCCTCGTGAGACCGAACGCAATCGGATGCCTAGCCGTGACAGGGATTTTTTCGATGACCGACAATAGGTTTCGTGTACCGGCGAAAGTCCTACCCCGGGCGGAGCGACGCCGGTGCCCTGCTCGTGATGTGGGTGATATGCCTGCCCTTTGCTTGGTTTTTCGGGCATCTCATCAAAGACATACCGATCCGGAATGCTGTGGTGGTGGCCGCGGGTCTCGACTGGGCCGGTGAGCGGGGCACCATCACGGTCGCCCGTGCCCAGCGGGTATACGAAGGGGGCGGTCGGGGCGGCGGGCACCGAACCGTCTACTGCTTTGGTGATTTCACGCCCACGGGCGAATCCCTGCCGCTTCGCGATATCCGAACCCACGTGGACGGTTCCTGCGAGGCAGGTCGTGTGTTCCCGGCCCGGCTGGTACGGGCCGACCCGTCCAACTGGATCGATGGAGCGGACCAGGATCAGGCCTATGCCGGTGCCGGATGGGGTTCTGCGTTGTTCGTCGGCGTGTTCATGGGAGCTTTTCTGCTGATCGTCGGGGGAGTACCGATCGTGTGTGCCGTTCTTTTTCCGATCATGATCCTGCGGAACCTGTACGACAGGTTCCGCAGGACCCGCTGATCAGGCAGCCGGTGTGCGTTATGTGGCGTCCAGATCGCGCTCCCGGAAGCGGTAGGCGCCGACGGCAGCGGATAGTGCCGCCAGGACGGCCAGCACGATCAACGCCGGCCAGCGCAGCTCTTCCATCGGGATACGGGCGATGTGCTGGAACGGGGACAGATCATGGATCCACTGCGGCAAGTCCATGATCGGGCCGAAGAACCCGACAATCAGGGCGAACCCAAACAGCGCCCAAGTGGCGCCGATCGCCTGCGGAAGGACACCGTAGAGCAAGGCGGCAATCGCGAGTACCAGCAGCACCGCCGGCCCGAATACGAGGTGGGATACGAGACCGTCCACGACGTAGCCGGCGTCGCCGACCGACAGGGCCAGCGCAATCCCGAGGGCCAGGCCCGTCGCGGCGAGCAGGGCGAGGACGCCGAGCGCCGCGACACCGATATATCCGGCGAACCAGACGACCCGGCCGGTCGCGGTGGCGAGTACCGGTTCGGTGCGGCCGGTGGTTTCCTCGGTGCGCAGGGATTGCACGGCGAGGATCGCGAAAACCGTAACCAGCAGCGCGTCGAAGAAGGCCATGGTGCCGAGGTAGCCGTCGAGCATTCGGCTCGCGTCGCCGCCCATGACGTCGACGACCTGGTCGGGCAGGTCATCGAAGGAATCGACGATGGTGTTGCCGATCCCGCCGTAGAGCGCGCCACTGGCCACCAGGGCGCAAGTCCAGCCGATGAGCCCGGCCCGTTGCAGGCGTGCCGCCAACGCCACCGGTGTGGACAGCCAGGCCGGGGCCTCCCGGTGGCCGGGCCGTGGCGGTACCAGCCCGGCACCGAGGTCGCGGCGCGAGGAGAGGAAATAGGCCACCGCGGTGACCACCAGAACCAGCGCGACCGAAAGCAGCAGCGGCCACCAGCGCCCCTCGGCGTACGCGCGGGTCTGCTGTGACCAGGCCAGCGGGGACAGCCACGACAGCGCGCTGCCACCTTCCCGGACGGCATCGCCGGCGGCGCGGATGACATAGGCGATGCCCAGTGCCAGACCCGCGAGCCCGGATGCGGCGCGGGAGTATTCGGTGATCTGCACCGTGACCGCGGTGATCGCGGCGAAGGCCAGGCCCGCCGCACCGACACTGGCACCGAACAGCAGGGCGTCGGAGGTATCGAGCCCGGCCGCGGCGAACGAACCGGCGATCAGCAGTGTCACCGCGAGGTTCGCGATGACCGCGAGGACGAGTGCGGCGGTGAGCTGGGCATGGCGCCCGACAGCATTGGCGCGGACGAGTTCGGCACGCCCGGTCTGTTCTTCGACGCGGGTGTGCCGGGAGATGAGCAGGATATTCATCAGCGCGGCGAGCAGCAGGTAGTACAGGCCGTAGACGGCGACGATCACCGATTCGACGGTGGGGTCGGTCAGGCCGTATCCGGGGCCCGAGATCAGCGCGCCGACGACGCCCTCGCTGAACTGGCTGACCGCCCGCAGGTCTTCGGGAGTGGTGTACACCTGCTGCAGTGCCGAGGCGTAGTAGACGCTCATCAGCGTGATACCGAGGACCCATGCGGGGAGCTTGATCCGGTCCCGCCGCAGATCGAGCCGAACCAGCGCGCCGGTACCGGCGAGGGTATCGCGCCAGGTGGTCTGCTGCGCGTCGATCGGGGTCGCGGCGGGTGTGCCGGAATGTAGTGTCGTGCTCGTCATTCGCCTGCTCCGTTACCCGCGGCGGCGAGTTCGTCGCCGTAATGACGCAGCATGAGCTCTTCGAGTGTGGGCGGGTGGCTGGTGAGCGCGCGCACCCCGGCGTGACTGACGGCGGCGATCGCGGCGTCGAGCGCGTCGGTGTCGACGTCGAAACGGACCCGGCCGTCCTCGGTGATCACATTGTGGACGCCGGCCAGCGCGCTCAGGTCCCCGATCGGGCGTTCGGTCACGGCTTCGACCGTGGTGCGGGTCAGATGCCGGAGCTCGGTGAGGGTGCCCGTCTGCACGACCCGCCCGCTGCGGATGATGCTCACCCGGTCGGCGAGTTTCTCGACCTGCGCCAGGATGTGGCTGGACAGCAGGACCGTGCCGCCCCGGCTCTTCACCTCGGCGACCACATCCTGGAACACCACCTCCATCAGGGGGTCGAGCCCGGCAGTGGGTTCGTCGAGCAGGAACAGATCCGCGTCCGAGGCCAGTGCCGCGATCAGGGCGACCTTCTGCCGGTTGCCCTTCGAGTAGGTGCGGGCCTTCTTCGTCGGATCCAGATCGAACCGTTCGATCAGCTCTTCGCGACGGGTCGTGTTCACCGCGCCGCGCAGCCGGGCGAATACGTCGATCGCCTCCCCGCCGGTGAGATTCGGCCACAGTTCCACATCGCCGGGGACGTAGGCCAGGCGCCGGTGCAACGCGACCGCGTCCCGCCAGGGATTGCCACCCAGTAGTTCGACCGAGCCACTGTCGGGGCGTAGGAGTCCGAGTAGGACCCGGATGGTCGTGGTCTTCCCGGCACCGTTCGGGCCGAGGAAGCCGTGGACCTCACCTCGCTGAACGTCGAGGTTCAGATCGTCGAGCGCGGTGGTGCGGCCAAAAGTCTTGCGCAACCCGGAGATTGCGACGGCTGTGTTCATGCCTATCAGCGTACATTTCTTTCACAAATGTGTGAATAGTTTGAAGGCTATGATGTAACTGCATGTGTCGGCAGGGGTAGAGGAGGTCTGTGTGGACGAGCAGGACCAGCAGGAACAGGCGGTCCTGCGGTTCGTCGAGCAATTCGCGCTGTTGCTCGCCGACTCCGGCACACCGCGGATGGCGGCCCGGGTCTTCGCCTACGTCCTCGCAGACGATGCCGAGCGCTACACCGCCCAAGAACTCTCGGCCGGGCTCCAGGTCAGCCCCGCCGCGATCTCGGGCGCCGTCCGCTACCTCGTCCAAGCCGGGTTGCTCGGCCGGGAACGCGAACCCGGGGCGCGCGCCGACACCTATCGGGTCTACGACGACGATGTCTGGTACGCGATCACCAGCCAGCGTCAGGAAGCGCTCGACCGGGCGTTGCGGTTCCTCAGTGATGGTGTCGAACTCCTGGACGCCGCCCGTCCCGGTGGCCGCCGGGTCCGCGAGACGCTGGAGTACTACCGGTTCATGCGCGCCGAACTTCCCGAATTGATGAGCCGCTGGCAGAAGCGCCGCCGTGAAATGTTCGCCGACGATTGATCTGCACCCAGCTACGCTCGTCGAGTCCTCAGCGGGCGATATGGCGCCGGTGCTCGAGGCCGAGACCGTCGCCTGCCTCGAAGACGATCCGGTCGTATTCGATGAGGAAGCCGAATATCAGCGGTCGTAGCAACGGCGGAGCGTTGGGTTCGACTGCCACGGTGTGGCCTGCTGTGGTGATCAGGATCCGGGCGTACTGGAAGTAGCCGTCGGCGCTGGTGACCTGCCACGACAACGGTTGGTCGAGGGCGGTGGCGAAGGCGAATGCGGCACCGCGTGCGTCACAGAGTGCGAAACCGAGACGCGGGTACATGCGCCGATCGCGCAGGATTGCCCCCGCGTATATCCCGTTCGCGTAATAGAAGTAGCGGGCGGCAGTGCTGTGCCGGATATGCAACGCGGCTGTGCCCGGCTCCTCCAGGACGGCGAGTCGATAGCCGATACGGCGCCCGGTCCAGCGCGAATATCCGTCGGCGTCGGTGACCTCCGCATCACGGAGGTGATACAACTCCTGACCCGGCCGCAGACTGGTGGTGAAGTCGTGGGTCATCCGGCGCGCGCGGGCACGGCGCCACCGTGCGATCACCCACCCCGTCAGCACCATTGCATACACGGTCGGTACCGGTGCGAGCTGCCACGCGAGCGTCGACGGGGTATCCACGTATGCGCCCCAGATCGGCCCGACCACGACGTCGAGCCGGTGTCCCTCGTCGACACCGCTCGCCCCAGCGATTCTGCCATCGCCCCCGGTACCGTCCGGAAAGGTCCACTCGCCCGAGCAACCGGCCGGCCGCACGCTGGTGCAGTGGTCGACCTCGGCCACGACCGGCCGGCCTCGGGCGAAGTCGTAGATCACCGATATCGCGTATGCAGTGTTTGCCGTGAGGATCGCGACCAGCACTGCCGAGGCGATCCAATTCGACCGCCCCTGCTCCCGCTGCACGCCGGCCGGCCGAACCGGTCTCACAGGCGTTCGGTGAGGTCGTCCACCAATGCCACGACACCGGCCGGGTCGTCGTCGAGCGCCAGGTGCCCAAAGCCTCTGAGTACGCGAAGTTCGGTTCCGAGCAGGTCGCGGACGGCGGGCGCGAGTCGGTCGGGTGGCAGGAAGATGTCGTGGGATCCGGTGGCCACCACACAGGGGGTCGACCGGCAGTGGTCGAGCAGTTCGGGCGCCAGCGGCACCGGTGCCAGGGTGGTCCGGCAGTAGCGGGCGACCAAGGTCATCCACTCCACGAGATGCGCTGACACGGGCTGTTCCGGGCCTGTCATCAGACGCAGGAGGCGCTGGGTGCGGTCGGGTGAGGGCGCGGCGAGCCAGGCCAGGGTTGCCGCGAGCAGCCGTGGCGGTACCTTCAGGCGCACGAGCCCGGCCGGCGCTACGAGTACACGGCCGGCGACTTGTTCGGGTGGGCAGACCAGGGCGATCGCGCCGCCCAGTGAATGCCCGAGCAGTACGGCCGTTTCGGGCACGGTCTGTTCCAGCACCTCGCCGAGCCACCGCCCGTACCATGCCATCCGGTCCCGGCGCGGCCGCCGTGACGTGCTCAGCCCGGGCTGTCCCGGTACATCCAGCGCGATGACCCGGTAGCGTGCCGCCAGTTCGGCCAGGAAGGGGAGTGCGGCAGCGGTGTTCATATTCGTTCCCGGGACTACCACAACGGTGGGCCCCGACTCGTGTTCATGGCCCAGCGCCACGACGCGGGTGGCTCCGGCCGATGTCGTGATGGTCCAGCACCGATGGGCAGTGTTCCATTCCTGTAGTTGCTCGGTGCACCACAGGCCGATCACTTCACCGCTGGGTGTGTTGACATACGCCGAAACCATCGGCCGGCCTTCCTTTTCCGATGCGGGACGGGCATCGAACGCTGACGGCATGATCAGGACCCCTGCTGGTAGATGTCGGGAACGCCGTCGTTGTCGCCATCGCGGGTCTCTTCTTCGGCGATGCGGCGGTAGACACGGTTACGCAGCCGCAACAGCACCGTCGCCAGGAACGCCGCGGTGAGAGTGCCGACAAGTACACCGATGCGGACGTGGTCTTCCCATCGTGGTTGGCCGGCGAAGGCCAGTTCCCCGATCAGCAGCGAGACTGTGAATCCGATACCGCCGAGCAGGGCAACTCCGACGACATCCACCCAGCTCAGGTCGGCGTCCAACTCGGCTCGAGTCAGCTTGGCGGTGGCGAAGGTGGTGACCAGAATTCCCAGTGCCTTACCGGCCACCAGACCGACGATGATGCCGAGGGTGACCCGATCGGTGAGCGAATCGACCATCCCGTCGAGCCCGCCGATGGTGACGCCGGCGGCGAAGAACGCGAAAATTGGCACCGCGACGCCGGCGGACAGCGGCCGGATCCGGTGTTCGAACCATTCGGCGAGGCCTGGGTCCTGCGCCGAGGGATCGCCTTTACCGGAGCGTGTGGTGAGAACGGGCACGGTGAAGCCCAGCAGAACACCCGCGACTGTCGCGTGCACGCCGGATTCGTGCACCAGCCACCATGTGAGCAACGCCAGCGGTGCCAGTATCCATACCGACCGGACCCCACGCTGGACCGCGACGGCGAAGGCGGCCAACGGGAGTAGCGCCAACCCGAGGTAGGGCAGCTGGAGTTCGTCGGTGTAGAAGATCGCGATGATCGTCACCGCGAGCAGGTCGTCGACCACCGCCAGTGTGAGCAGGAAGGTACGCAACGCGGTGGGCAGATGCGAGCTCACCACGGCGAGCACCGCCAGTGCGAACGCGATATCGGTGGCCGTGGGAATCGCCCATCCCTGCACGGCGTCACCGTTGCCGAGGTTGAAGGCCAGAAAGATCGCCGCCGGTCCGATCATGCCGCCGACCGCGGCCACCACCGGCAGCGCCGCCCGGCGCGGATCGCGGAGGTCGCCGGCGACAAATTCGCGTTTGAGCTCGAGGCCGACGACGAAGAAGAACACTGCCAGTAACCCGTCGGCGGCCCAGGTCTCCAGCGATAGGTTCAGATGCAGGGCCGATGGTCCGAGCTGGAAGTCGCGCAGTGCCTCGTAGGCGCTCGACCAGGGGGTGTTGGCCCAGATCAAGCCGATGGCCGCGGCGACGATCAACAGCATGCCACCGGCGGTCTCGGTGCGCAGAATCGTGGTGATCCGCCGGGCTTCGGGCCAGGAACCGCGAGCGAACAGGGTAGGGCGGGGGCGGGGAGAACTCATCAGCGAGGGTCGTCTTTCGTCGTCGGCGACCCCGGCCCGTATCTGGGCCAGGTGTGCCGACCAGACTTCCCGGCTCTCCTGCTGTAAAGATGCCGTATAGACCACGGTGAACGCAAACCACGACTGCGTGACCAGCCATACTTCGAGGCTGCTTGCCGGTTGACTGCCCGCAGCGTTCTCGTGCCCGGGCGTTACGGCTCAGGTCGATGTGGGGTGATCGACGCTGTACTGCTGGCGCCAGCGCTCGATCAACGGTACGAGTTCGTTGAGCATGAAGGTGTAGAAGTCTTGCATTTCGTGCAGGCGGCGCGCGGTGACGGTGTCCGGGCCGGTGGCGTCGATGCCTTCTTGCGCCGAGTCGCGCATGGTGGCCAGCATCGTGTTCTGCTGTGACATCAGCGCGGCCCAGGCGCCGGCGCGGAACCGGTAGTGGTCGCGGCGGCTGCCCGGCGCGGGGACCCGTTCGATCAGCCCGACCGGCATCAGATGTTTGATCGCGGTCGATACCGCGCCGGAGCTGATCGACAATTCTGTGCAGAGATCGGCGGCGGTCATCGTGTCCTGTTCGGTGTACAGCAGCGCTGTCAGCACCCGCGCTGTCGACCGTTGCATCCCGCCGCCGGCCGAGAGTGTCAGGGCCAGTTTCTCCGCGGCTTCCCGCAATCGCTCATTGGTTCCCATGCCTCCAACGTATCAGTACTGCGAAAATTCTGAGTATTTACAAATCTTTGAAATCTCGATACCTTCTGTCTCATGGTGAAAGCAATCGAGCTGAACGGGCTCACGAAGACCTACGGCTCGTCCCGAGGTCTGGTCGAACTGTCCCTGTCGGTCGAACGAGGCGAGGTCTTCGGCTATCTGGGTCCCAACGGTGCCGGGAAATCCACGACCATCCGCCTGCTGCTGGACCTCATCCGCCCCACATCCGGGACCGCCCGTGTCCTCGGCCTGGATCCCCGGGCCGACGCGGTGGCGTTGCACGAGCGGATCGGCTACCTCGCCGGGGATTTCGTCGCGCCCGGGCGCCAGAAGGTCGGGGCGGCGCTGCGTTTCCTCGCCGCCCTGCGCGGCGGAGCAGGCGCCGATCGTATCGACGCGTTGTGTGAGCGGCTGGAACTGGATCAGACCGAGCAGATCTCGGCGCTGTCGAAGGGCAACCGGCAGAAGGTCGGGCTCGTGCAGGCATTCATGCACGAACCCGAACTGCTCATCCTCGACGAACCCACCTCGGGTCTGGACCCTTTGGCCCAGCAGATCTTCCTCGACATGGTGACGGAGGCCGCCGGGGCCGGGCAGACGGTGTTCATGTCCAGTCACATCATGAGCGAGGTCGAAGCGGTCGCCGACCGCGTGGCCATCATCCGCGAAGGCCGGCTGGTCGCTCTCGACACCGTCGCCGGCTTGCGCGCCGGCGCCGTCCGTGATGTCGAGGTCACCTTCACGGGGCCCGTCGACACCGCTGCCTTCACCGGCTTGACGGGCGTCGCCGAGGTGCGGTTCGACGGTTCGACGCTGCGCTGCCAGGTGACCGGCAGCCCTGACGCCCTGCTGCGTGCCCTCGCCGGGCATCACGTCGCAGGACTGCTGGTCACCGAACCCGCCCTCGAGGACCTGTTCCACAGCTACTACACCGGAGAATCCGATGCTGCCTGATATCTACACCCGGACCCTCACCGACAACCGCCGCGCGCTGGCGGCCTGGACGATCGGCACCGCGGCGGTCGGGTTGATGTATGCCGCGTTCTACCCGCAGATCGGGGGGAGTGGCGGGATGGCCGAAACCGTCCAGAACTACCCCGAGGCCATGCGCGAAGCACTGCGCATGCAGGATATCGGCTCGGCCGCAGGTTATCTGGGGTCAACGGTGTTCGGGCTGCTGCTTCCGCTATTGGTCATGGCCTTCGGGGTCACTTTCGGTGCCCGCGCCGTCGCGGGGGACGAGGAAACCGGCTACCTGGACCTGCTGCTGGCCCATCCGGTCGGCCGCACCCGGCTCGCGGTGGAGCGGTTCGCCGGGCTGGTCACCGGCGCGGTCGCGATCGCGGTCCTGGTGTTCGCCGGGATGCTGGCCATCCGGTCCGGTGCGGAACTCGAATCGATCGGTATCGCCGAGTTCGCCGCGCAGTGCGTGCAATTGGCGCTGCTCGGCATCACCTTCGGTGCACTGGCCCTCGGGTTGGGGGCCGCGCTCGGCAAACGCGGTCCGGTGCTGGGTATCTCCGTGGCCATTGGTGTGCTCACCTATATTGCCGGCAACCTCGCCGGAGTGATCGGCGCGGAGTGGTTGAAGTATCTCTCGCCGTTCCACTACTACATCGGCAGCGAACCGCTGCGCAACGGAATGCCATGGGCCGACGCGGCGATTCTGCTCACGGTGAGTATTGCCCTGGTGGCTCTCGGGTTTCTCCGGTTCAACCAGCGGGACCTGCGTTCCTGAATTCCATCCGCCCGAGCCCCGCGGTTACGTAAGCCGCGGGGCTTGCCCGCGTGCCGCAATGTGTTCAGGTGAGATCGGCGAAGCCTTCCGCTTCTTCGATGCGGCCGGACACGATGAGCACATCACCGGCGGCGACCACGGTATCGGCGGTGGCGTAGGTGAATTCGCCGCCGCGGTGCTTGATCGCGACCACGGTGATATCGAAATGCTGGCGTAGGTCGCTGGTGGTGAGCGTCTTGCCGATGCTGGTCCTGGGTGCGCTGGTTTTGGCCATCGCATAGTCGGCGTCGAACTCGATGTAGTCGATCATCCGTCCGGTGACCAGATGGGCGACCCGCTCGCCCATATCGTGCTCGGGCAGCACCACGTGATGGGCGCCGACGCGTTCGAGGATCTGGCCGTGGCGGCGGCTGGTGGCCTTTGCCCAAATCTTCGGGATCCGGAAATCGGCCAGTAGCGAGGTGGTCAGGATGCTGGCCTCCATATTGGAGCCGATTCCGACCACCGCGTGCGGGAAGTCCGGTACCCCCAGCTGTTCCAAGGCCTCCATATCGGTGGTGTCGGCGACCGCGACATGGGTCAGTTCGTCGGAATACTGCTGGACCAGAGTCTGATTGGAATCGATCGCCAGCACTTCCGAGCCGTGGGTGACCAGTTCCCGGGCCAGCGCGCTGCCGAACCGTCCGAGTCCGACCACCACGACCCGGGTGCCCTGTTTACGCGGAGTTCTAGCCGACAATGGGACGCTCCTCGGGCAGTTCGTAGCGGCGGCTGCGGTCGCGCAGCGCCAGCGCGGTGGCCAGGGTGATCGGGCCCAGCCGCCCGATGAACATCAACACGATCAACACGATAAGCCCCGGATCGGGGATATCGGCGGTGATACCGGTCGACAGACCTACCGTTCCGAACGCCGACACCGCCTCGAACAGCACCGCATCCAGGTCCATCCCGGTGATCACCAGCAGCGTGAGCGTGCCGAGCGCCACGGCGCCGACACCGAGCAGGGCCACCGTGATCGCCTGACGTTGCACGGGTGCGGCCAGCCGCCGCCCCATCACATGGACTGTCGGCTCGCCCCGCACCTCGGCTGCGATCACGAACGCCAGCAACGCGAACGTGGTCACCTTGATCCCGCCGGCAGTGCCCGCGCTGCCACCACCGATGAACATCAGCACATCGTTGATCAGCAACGTAGCCGAATGCATCGCCCCCACATCGAGCGAATTGAAGCCCGCGGTGCGAGGCGTGAGCCCGTGAAAGCCACCGACCAGCAACTTGTGCGCAGTACCCAGCGGCCCCAAGGTGCCCGGGTTGGTCCACTCGAACGCGATCACCGCAACCACCCCCACCGCACTCAGCAGGGCGTAGGTGACCAGCGTGATCCGAGTGTGCAGCGACCACCGCCGCCATTTTTTGCCCGGTATCCGTTGCCGGCGCAGTGTCCGGGTGACCTCGAAGATCACCGGAAACCCCAAGCCTCCGATGACCAGTGCCAGTGAGATCGGCACGATGATCCACGGGTCGGTGGCGAACCCCATCAGACTGTCCGAATACAGCGCGAATCCGGCGTTGTTGTAGGCCGACACCGCATGGAAAACCCCCGAATACACGCCATGCCACCCGCGCTCGCCGTATCCGATCATGAACCGGGCCGTGAGCGCGACCGCCACCAGTGCCTCGACCAGCAGGCTCATCCGGATGACCCCGATGACCACCCGCCTGCTTTCTCCCAACCGCACCGTTTTGGTTTCCGTCTGTGCGATGAGCTGCATGCGCAGGCCCATTCGGCGCGCCACCAGCAACCCCAGTAGTGAGGCCAGGGTCATGATCCCCAGTCCACCGATCTGGATCAGCCCGAGAATCACCAGTTCACCGAACAACGACCAATGACTTTCGGTGTCCACGACTACCAGCCCGGTGACACACACAGCCGATACCGCCGTGAACAACGCCGTGACCGGATCCGTGAAAGTTCTCGACTCCGACGAGATCGGCAGTATCAACAGTAGAGTGCCCACCACGGTGGCCGCACCGAAGCCGAACACCACAAACCGCGCGGGATGCCGCGGTTGCCGCAACCAGCTGCCGAGCCGGCGCGCCGTTGTGCTGCCGGGAAGCGGGCGAGCAGCACCAGGGGGTGTGCGTGGAGTACTCAGGGGCATTCCTCGGGCCGGGCCGCGCGACACCGTGGCCGCCGCCGCTGACGGGTGGACCCGCCGGAAGCTACTGCCATCCCGGGGCGATCGCAAGACTGTGGGCCCACCGTGCCGGACGCGCCGCACATCCCACCGGGGCGGTGGTGCCGAGCTGCTACCGTGTTCGGCGGTGTGCCGGGAAGCCTGGTCGGCGAGCATTATCGTGCTGCGACCAGGGAGAAATCGTGAACTGCTGCTGTACAGCCCGCCGATACAATTCGACCCCGCCAGGCCGGACGGCAAACGAATCGGCGCGGCGGTGATTTTCCCGGCACGGGCGCCGGCCCGCTCCCGCGCTGCCCGGGCGGCATTCAGGCTGGTCGGGATGGTACGCATCCCCGAACACACACCCAGCCCCATCCGTGCCATCGGCCTGCGTATCGGATACGCGCTCGCCGCCCTGGCCGCCGCTGTACTCGTCGTCTACCTCGGACGAGACGGCTACAACGACGCCGCCGACGGCAAAGTTTCGCTTACCGACTGCGCCTATTACGCGACCGTGTCCCTGTCCACCACCGGGTACGGAGACATTCGCCGATCACCGACCAGGCGCGGCTGGTCAACACCTTCGTCGTCACACCACTGCGCGTGTTCTTCCTCATCGTGCTCGTCGGCACCACCCTCTCGGCGCTCACCGAGAGCTCCCGGCAAAACTTGCGCATCCAACGCTGGCGCCACCGTGTGCACGACCACACTGTGATCATCGGCTACGGCACCAAAGGCCGCGCCGCCGCCCAAGTCCTGCTTGCCGCCGACATCCACCCCACCTCCATCGTGGCAATCGACCCGACCGCGACGACACCACGGTCCTGGCCACCCTCACCGCCCGCCGCCTGGCACCCCGCGCAACCATCACCGTCGCCGCCCGTGGAAGCGAAAACACCCACCTCCTGCACCAAGCAGGAGCCAACAGCGTGCTCATCTCCTCCGAAACCGCCGGACGACTCCTGGGCTCGGCCACCCATCAGCCACCGGGGTCCTCGGCACCGTTCAGTTGTTGCTGGATCCGGTCGAGCGCGTCGCGGATCGCTTCGATCTGAGCGTTGAGCTCGGCGATCGTCGCCTCGTCCAGCGAGGGCGGGGCCTGCTCGGGCGGTACGGCTCCCGGCGGTGGTGCGAGTGCCGGCGGTGGCCTGCCGGGTGAAGGTGGTGCCGCGGGGCTGCCGCCGGGCGCGGTGGCGAGGTTTCCGGTGTCGGCGCCGAATACCTGGTCCAGTGCCTCAGCGAGAGTGGGGGCGTAACCGACCCTGACGCCGGCCGTGGCGGGATCGCGGTAGCTCACCAGAATTCGGGCGAGCTGAGGGAAGGTCGAGGTGTTCGGTGTGGTCGAAATCCGCTCGGTGAACAGTGGTTCGACGTAAAGTATGCCGCCCTCGGCGATCGGCAGAGTGAGCAGGTTGCCGTACTGGATGCGGTTCGACCGTTCCAGCAGGGTGCGTTCGGACGCCACGCGGGTATCGGAGATCATCGAGTTCTGGATCTGCTGCGGCCCCTGGGTGAGGGTGTCGGTGGGGAGTTGCAGGATGGTGAAACGGCCGTAGTCGCCGGGGTCCGAACCGACCGAAATATAGGCGGACAGGAACTCCCGGTTGAACCCGACCATCGCGCTGGCCAGCCGGAATGACGGCTCCGCATCCTGCGGATCCCCCATCAGGACATAGAACGGGGGCTGATGGGGGTTGGTATCGACGGTCGGATCGCTGGGTACCGACCAGAACGCGTTGGTGGTGAAGAACTCTCGCGGTTCGTTCACATGGTATTTGGCCAGCATCTCGCGCTGGACGCTGAACAGATCCTCCGGATAACGGAAATGGGCCCGCAGCTCGTCGCTGATCGATTCCTCGGGTTCGACGGTTCCCGGGAAAACACTCATCCACGCATCGAGGACGGGATCGTCGTGATCGACCTGATAGAGGGTCACCGTGCCGTCGTAGGCGTCGACGGTGGCTTTGATCGAGTTGCGTGCGTAGGAGATCTCCTCGAACGGGCCGGCGGCGGGATCGCCCGGGTTGGCGAGGGCCTCCAGCGAACCGGTTTTCGCATAGGGGTAGCCGTCGATCGTGGTGTACGCATCGACGATCCAGACGATCCGGCCGTCGACCACCGCCGGGTACGGGTTGTTGTCGGTGGTCAGCCAGGGGGCGACCAGCTCCACGCGATGCCGCGGGTCCCGGTTGAAGATGATCTTCGAATCGGGGCCGATCGCGCCGGAGAAGATGATGTTGCGTTCGGCGTAGGCGGTGGCGAAGGCCAGGCGGTTGAACCAGTTCCCGATCGGGACACCACCGGCGCCGGTGTAGGTGTATTTCGTGCTGTCGGTGTCGTATTCGCGTGGTTCGGTGCCGCCGCCGACAATGGCGTAATCGGGGTCGGCCGCGGCGATCACCTCACCGAAGTAGATCCGGGGCTGATCGACGGGAATCAGCTGGTTACCGGTCGCGCCGGTGGCGATATCGCTGACCGTGTAGATCGGATAGCCGCTGTTGCTGCTGCCGGTATCGCCGGCGGCGTCGCGGACCGCGGCATTGACGCGGTTGGCCGGGGCGGCGACGAACCCGTTGCCGTGGGTGTAGACGGTATGCCGATTGACCCAATGCCGCTGATTGCCGCTCAGCGCCTCCGGGGTCAGCTCCCGCGCCGCGACCACGTAGTCACGCAATTGCTCGTCGATGCGGTAGCGGTCCAGATCCAGATTCTCCGGAAAACTGTAGAAATTCTTCAGCTGCTGTTGCTGGGTGAAGGTTCGCGACAGCACATTCGGATCCAGCAGGCGGACATTCGCGAGGGTCGTCGCGTCCGCCGGGACCTCCGGCGGCGGGCGGGTCCCGATACCTGGGTACGGCTGGTACTCGACGCGGTCGCCACCGATCCCGTATGCCTGCCGGGTCGCGGCGATATTTCGCTCGATGTAGACACGTTGCTTATCGGCGGCGTTCGGACGGACCGAGAGTTGCTCCACCGCCAGCGGCCAGATCCCGCCCACCAGGATCGATGACAACAACAGCATCGCGGCGGCCAGCGCGGGGATGCGTAGATCCCGGACCACGACGGCGGAGAAGAACGCCGCGGCGCAGATCACCGCGATCGCGAACAGGATGAGCTTGGCCGGCAGCACGGCGTTGATATCGGTGTACCCGGCGCCGGTGAACGTCGGTTCCTGGCTGTCCCCGGCGAGCAGCGTGTATCGGTCGAGCCAGTAGGCGATGGCTTTCACCAGGACGAAGAGCCCGGCGAACAACACCAGCTGGACGCGGGCGGGATGGCTCAGACCCGGGCGACCACCGGAGAACCGCAGGCCACCGAACAGATAATGCGCTGCCAGACCGGCGAGGAAACCGAGGAAGATCACCACGAGCAGCCAGGTCACCACGAGCCGGTAGAACGGCAGGTCGAAGACGTAGAAACCGATATCGTGCCCGAACTCGGGATCGCGGATATCGAAGGATCCGCCTTGCAGAAACAGCTGGACTGTCATCCATCGCGACTGGCCGATGAGCCCGCAGACCAACCCGATCCCACCGGCGATCCCCAGCCCGAACAACCGGCGCCGCCGCAACACTGTGGCCCGGTAGGGCTGCAGATAATCCACCTCGCCGGGGGTTGCGGCCACCAGCGGGCGATAGCGCAACGCCGCCCACATCGCCGTGAGAACAACCGCGCTGACGAGGACCGCGATTACGGTGAACAGTGATAGGCGGGTGATGAGTACGGTGCTCCAGACACTGCGGAAGCCGACTTCGCCGAACCACAACCAGCTGGTGTAGGCACCGACCAGTCGCGCGATAACGAGCAGTAACATGAGCAGGCACGCAGCGCCGATCAGCAGCAGTCGCGCGTTGCGGGGCAACTGCGGCAGGCTCAAACCATCGGTTTCGCTCATAACCCACACTTCCGTGGCTGCGTAGCCTGTGAGCGGGGTGCCGGTACCGGCCCTATTGTTCCGATTCTACCGACGCGGCCCGAACCCTCCGCGACCACATCGTCGACGATCTCTGCCGCGTCGAAGCCGGAACGGTCCCGGGAAAGCCGACGCGGTCGGTGCGGCGAATACATCGCGGCGAAACCTCGTCGTGAGGCGATCGAACGCCCCCGCGCCCGTTTTTACGGCATCCATACCGAGGGCATTCGGCGCCGAGGACGGAGTTGTACAGCCGGAAAACCGTCGTGCGACCCCACCTGTCAAAAGTTTCAAAAACTATTGAAACTTTTGATACCATCTGTTGGGCAATAGGTTCGATCACAGAAACGAGTGGTATGGCCAGCTCTCCGCAGCGCACCGCACGGCATGAGTACGCCGACGAGATCGGCTTGTATTACGAGGAACGGGGTCTGCCGCGCATCGCAGGACGCATCCTGGGATGGCTACTGGTCTGCGAGCCACCCCAGCAATCCGCCGACCAACTAGCTGCTGAACTCGGTGTGAGCCGGGGCTCCGTCAGCATGTCCATGAAACTGCTCCGCGCCAACGAGGTCATCGAGATCGTCGCCTTTCCCGGTGATCGGCGCACCTACTACCGGCTGCGCCCCGGCTTCTGGCTGGAGGAAGCGAGCCAGAAGGCCCGCCAAGCCGCCGAATGGGTCAAGGTCGCCGAGCGCGGTCTCGATCTGCTCGCCGATTCCCCGCCCGAATCACGGCGCCGCCTGCACGAAGCCCGCGAGATGTATTCCTTCCTTGCCGAGCAGTACGCCCGGATCGAAGTCTTGTGGCACGAACGCCAGGCGAACGCATCGGACCGTCCCTGATCGAGATCGGAACAACGCCAGTCATGAGTCACGTCATCGAAATCGACGGCCTCACCTTCACCTATCCCAAATCTGCCGAGCCGGCAGTCTGCGGTATCGATGTCACCGTCGAATCCGGGGAGATCTTCGGTTTTCTCGGTCCGTCGGGTGCCGGGAAGTCCACGACGCAGAAGATCCTCACCGGACTGCTGACCGGTCACGGCGGCCGGGTGTCGGTGTGGGGCAAAGAGCCCGCCGCGTGGAAATCCGAGTACTACCAGCGGATCGGGGTCTCGTTCGAGCTACCGAACCACTACCTCAAACTCACCGGGCGAGAGAATCTGGAGTTCTTCGCTTCGCTGTACGACGGACCCACCGAAGACCCGATGCGGTTGCTGGAGCGGGTCGGGCTCGCCGAGGCCGCCGATACCCGGGTTGCCAAGTACTCCAAAGGAATGCAGATGCGCCTGGTATTCGTCCGGGCGCTGCTGCACCGCCCGCAATTGCTGTTCCTGGACGAACCGACCTCCGGGCTGGACCCGGCGAACGCCCGGATCGTCAAGGACATCATCACCGAACTGCGGGCCGACGGTCGCACCGTCTTCCTGACCACCCATGACATGTCCACCGCCGACCAGCTGTGCGATCGGGTGGCTTTCGTCGTGGACGGCAGGATCGCCGCACTGGCCTCACCCACCGAACACAAACTGTCCCGCCACCGCCGGCAGGTCACCGTCACCTACCGTTCGGGCTCTGCGCTGGAACACAAAGACTTTCCACTGGACGGGCTGGGTGACGACCCCGCCTTCCTCGCACTGCTGCGCGAGCAGCACATCGAATCGATGCACAGTCAGGAAGCCAGCCTCGACGATGTGTTCATCGACGTCACCGGCAGGGGCCTGAAATGAGCGCGTCCACCACATTGCGGCAGGCCTTCGTCCTCGACCTCCGGCTGCAGGTCAAATACGGCTTCGTCTATGCGGCGGTGTTCTCCGCTCTGGTATGGGAGGTCTTCCTGTATCTCGTACCCGCCGATCTTCATCCGGTGGTGCTTCCGTATGTCGTCTTCGGTGACCTCGCCATCGTGGGATTCTTCTTCATCGCCGCGGCGGTGTATTTCGAACGCGGTGAGCGCACCTTGTTCGCCCTGCTGGTGACACCGATGCGGTTCCGCGACTACTACACCGCCAAACTGGCCGTCCTGACCCTGTTGAGCCTGCTGCTCTCCCTGGTCATCGCGATTTCGGGCGTCGGCGCGGACTTCGATCCGGTGGCGTTGACCGTCGGAGTCGTCCTGTGCACGGTGCTGTTCTTGATGGGCAGCTTCATTTCGGCCACTCCGTTCGAGAACGTCTCCGAATGGATCATGCCCTCCACGGTGGTTCTCACCGTCCTGTCGGTGCCGCTGTTGAACTACTCGGGACTGTGGAACAGCTACCTGACCTACCTCGTGCCCACCCAAGGGCCACTCATGCTGCTCGGCACCGCTTTCGACCAGACCACGCTGGAACCGTGGCAGCTGGCCTACGCCACGCTCTACCCACTCGTGTCGATCGCTGTGCTCGGTGTGGTCTCGCGCCGCATGTTCGACCGGCACATCGTCGCCTCGCAGGGAAAGGAATGACATGGCCGCAGTAATGGCCGCCTACGGCCGCAACGATCTGCGCAACATCCGCCGCGACACCCTGCTCATCGGCGTTTCCCTCGGCCCGCTCGGCTACGCACTGGCCATGTGGTTCGTCCCGGCTCTCACCCGCTACCTCGATCAGCAGCACAACTTCGATCTGTTGCCCTACCACACCATCATCATCTCCGGATTCGTCCTGATCGCTCCCTGCGCGGTACTCGGCTTCATCTGCGCCATGATCCTCATCGAGGAAAAGGACCAGCGCACACTGGCCGCCCTGCGAGTGACCCCGGCGCCGCCCATGAGCTATCCGCTCTACCGGGCCGTGACGACTACCCTCGCCACGGCGGTATCTCTCACCGTCGCGCTGTGGCTCACCTTCCTGGTACCCGCCGATCTGATCATCGCCGCAATCCCCGTCACCCTCCTCTGCGGAATGAACGCGACCCTCATCGGCCTGATGCTGGCTGCCCTCGCCCGGAACAAAGTAGAGGGAATGGCCCTTGTGCGCGGGCTCGGCGGTGTTCTCGTCGGACTGCCCCTGATCCCGTACTTCTTCGACGACAACCCCTTCATGCTCCTGTTCGGGCTGTTGCCGACCTACTGGCCGGCCAAGGCTTACTGGGAGGCCGCCGACGGCGGCACCATGTGGCCGTACATCCTGATCGGCGCCGGCTATTGCGGCCTGCTGTGCTGGTGGTTCCTCCGGCGACTCGGACACCAGAAGTACTGAACGATTCGGTACCGAAAACCGGAAGAGGCCGATATCGGCCGGTTCGACGCGCCGAGGACGAGCAATGTAGTGATGAGTCAGGCGCCGTGCGGCCTGGGCGCCGGCGCGCTCCGCAGAATCAGCAGTAGGGCCAGTACCAGGTATGCTCCGGCAATTGCGAGGTTGAGGACACCTTGGCTGGTCTGGCTCTGCTCGAAACGGTCGAGTGCGGCAATGGTGATCACGCCGGAACCGAAGAGGTAACCGACCGTCAGAGCGGGCGCAGCGATGCGAACAGGGAGTGCCGCGCCCACCAACAGCAGTAATGAGAACGCGGCATCGGGAACGGCGAACATGTTGTCCGCCCGGTAGTCGGCGTCGATGGTCAGCATGATGATCAACCATGAGCTGACCGGTACGGCAGCGATTCTGGCGACGGTGATCAGCGACATGTCCACTCCTGGCGTGTTGTTCAGTGACGGGGCTGCTCCGGTCCGGCCACGGTGAGGATCGAGTCGACCAAGCCGGGGAATCTGGTCTCGAGTTCAGCGATGCGCAGGGTGTTCATTCGCTGTCGCCCGCTGTCGAACTGGCGGATCAGCCCGGCGTTGCGCAGAGCCTTGAAATGGTGGCTGAGGGTGGATGGTGCGACGCCGAGACCGAATGTGCCGCACGGCCGGTCGCCCTCCTCGATGAGCATCCGTACTATCCGCCGTCGAGTCGGGTCGGCGAGGGCGTGCAGGACATCGTCTATCGACACCTCGTCGATCGATGGGTGATCGGCGGACTTCCACCGTCCGAGGGGCACCACACCTCCTGGAGAATCTCTTCTACACCTGTCGAATACAAACTAGCCGAAGCGGAATCTTTTCGATAGATCTCGAAGAAATATTCGTGACGCGCGCATCGGCTTCGCGACACCGCAGTGACGATCCAGTCCGGTGCTCGCCGAAAGCCCTTCTCCCCGGACGGGGTACGCCGTTATTGACCTCGATGCCCGCATAGAGTGGTGGGTCGAGAGAGTACGTGTGCAACCGGTGCCAGCGCGCCCGGTTGCCGGAGCGAAAGGGGGACGCGGTGGATTTTCTGCCATTGGTCACCGACCGCGGCGAGCGGATCGACTTCCTGA
Source organism: Nocardia carnea (assembly GCF_029869215.1). Lineage (GTDB taxonomy): Bacteria > Actinomycetota > Actinomycetes > Mycobacteriales > Mycobacteriaceae > Nocardia > Nocardia carnea_B. The sequence continues at coordinate 7,672 of NZ_JARWPM010000198.1, read as the reverse complement.
TGATGGGTCTCGGCTGGGACCCTGCGCAGCGGAGGCTGTTCCGGCATCGGGAGATCGATCTGAACGCGACAGCACTGCTTTTCGGTGGGCAGCAACTGGTCGATGCTGTCTATCACGAGCAGTTGACCTCCCAGGACGGCTCCGTGCGGCATTTGGGTGACAGCGTGACCGGTGACGGCGAAGGCGACAACGAGGTCATCTCGATCGATTTCACCCGGGTTCCGGCCGTGGTCGACCGGATCGTCCTGCTGGTCACCTGTTACACAGGCCAGACCTTTGCCGAGGTCGAGAACCCGTTCTGCCGGTTGGTGGATGCGCGAAACGGGGTCGAACTGCTGCGGCACGACCTGAGTCTCTACCCCGCCAGCGGTTTCGTTCCGGCGGTGCTGGTTCGTGGCGAGCACGGATGGCGGCTACGTGAAATAGCGGACAAAGTCAACGCCCAGCATCCAGTGGAGGCAGTGCCCCAGGTTCAGAGGTACCTGGTCTGATCGCTGTCACCCTCCGTCCTCGGTGGTGCCGCAGTTGTTGTTTCGGTGAGTGAGTCGTCGACCGGCGACCGGGCCGGAGTTGTCGATCCGGAAACATCTGGGTGTCCTGTTGACGAGCAGCTCACTCAGTTACTCGAGTGTGCCGGCGCTCACGGCGGCACCATCTTCCGAGTTACCTCGAACGAAGACCGGCTCGACGTCGCCCAGGACATCGAGGCGGTGGGCCTCGCCGACGGCTTCGACCGTACGACCGCCACCGATGCGGATGCTGCGAGTGACCTCTCTGTGAGCAAAGGGGCTGTAGCCCGTAGACGTGGTCGGACGCCACAGCGCGATCGAGAAGCTCTGATCACACAGCGTCGGCCGCCGTGCCATGTCGGGAAGAAGCCGGTAGATGCAAGACTCGAGCGGGCCCACCGGTAACCCCGCGCTTTCGTCGTCGAGGTGGCATCGGCATCAGGCTTTTGTCGAGAGGAGACTGTTCGAGAACTGAAGGCGGGCACCATCGGCGGGTTCCGCCCTTTGTGCTGGTCAGCTCTCTTTTCGTGCTCCTGGCCATCTCGGCGAGGTGAACCGGGCCGCTTTCCTGTCGTGCGTCGGGGGATTTGACGCTTTGACCAACGATCAGTGCGGGCCGGGTTCGTGCTGCTGGTCTCGGGGCAAGCCGCGAAGAGGCGCCGCGCGGGTTGGGCCTCTGCGGAAGCTGTGATCAATGCATTGCAATTCCGTTGCAGCCCAGCGTTATTCGTGAAGCCAGAGACCTGCACTACCGGTTACGGTGGTCGCCGCGCCGGGGTGGTCGTTGGTGTTGGGCTCCGCACACCGATCCTGTCCGGGCCGGTGGGCTCATGACGGTCTATGTGGGGGTCAGGGGTTCGAGTCCCCTTAGCTTGAACCGTCACGGGTTGGGGGCCGCTTCCTTCGTAGAGGACGATGGTCACCATCATGTCGAAGCGTTACCCGCCCGAGGTTCGTGAAAAGGCCGTGCGTCTGGCTCTGGAAAGGCTCGATGAGTACGGATCTGCCTATGCCGCTGCCCGTGCGATCGGCCCGCTGGTCGATGTGCCTCACGAGACTTTGAGGTTGTGGATCAAGAAGGCCCTCGAGACGGGATCTCGCTCCGGGGCACCAGCAGCGACGGGCTTGGCGTCGGCCGAGCGGGACGAGTTGGCGCGGCTGCGGAAAGAGAACCGGGAACTCATGCAGACCAATGAGATCCTGAAGCTGGCTTCGAGTTTTTTCGCGCGGGAACTCGACCCGCGACACCGCTGATCGTCGGGTTCATCGACGAATACCGCCAGGTCTACGGCGTCGAGTCGATCTGCCGCGCACTATCAGCGCACGGCGTGCAGATCGCGCCCAGGACCTACCGCAAGGCCCGGCATCGGCCGGCCTCGGAGCGTGACATCACCGACGCCCAGGTCGAGAACGCCCTGCGGGATCTGCAGGACACACCCGAAGCGATGTACGGCCGCCGGAAAATGACCCGCTACCTGCGGCGCCAGGGCCACGAGGTGGCATTTTGCACAGTCGACCGGTTGATGCGGAAGCTGCATCTCAATGGCATGGTCAGGGGCCGCAAACACCGGACCACGATCCCAGCAAAGGACTGTATACGTGCTGGTGACAAGCTCAACCGAGACTTCACCGCTGCTGCCCCGAACCAGGTGTGGGTCGCCGATTTCACCTATGTCTCGACCTGGACCGGATGGGCGTATGTGGCGTTCGTGTTCGACGCCTACTCCCGCGCGATCGTCGGCTGGACCGCGGCGAGTTCGAAGACGACCGCCCTGGTCACCAAGGCGCTCAATATGGCGGTCTGGCGGCGTGATCATTACGGTCATCCGGTCGAGCCCGGCCTGAGATTTCACACGGATGCAGGATCGCAATATACGTCGGTGATATTCACCGAATCACTTGCTGTGCAGGGCCTCTCGCCATCCATCGGATCGGTTGGCGATGCCTACGACAACGCCTTGGCCGAGTCGATCATCGGCCTGTTCAAAACCGAGGTCGTCAATCGGCACGGCCCGTTCAAGACGCTCACCGAGGTCGAATTCGCACTCATGGAGTGGTGCGACTGGTACAACAACACGCGTCTGCATTCCCGGCTGGACTACCTCAGCCCATCAGAGTTCGAGTCCGCGTACTACGCTCAAAATCCGCCACGCCGACCGGCGCTGGTCTGAAACCGAAGCCGGTCCCTTACCCGTGACGGTTCATGGTGGCTGATCGTCCATCATGTGTGCCTTGGTACGGTAGTTGGTGATCGGTATCAGGTTCTGACGGACAAGCAGTGGGAACTGCTCAAGCTATTGTTGCCGAAATCCGAAGGGCGCGTGGGCCGTAACTTCTCCAACAATCGTGTGGTGGTCGAGGGGATGTTGTACCGGCTGCGCACGGGTGTGCCGTGGCGAGACCTGCCGGAGGTGTACGGGCCGTGGCAGACGGTGTGGAAACGGCGCCGCCGATACGCTGCCGATGGCACCTGGGATCGGGTGCTGACCGCGTTGCTGGCGTTGGCCGGTACCTCCGGTGACCTGGACTGGGTGGTGTCGATCGATTCGACGATCGTGCGCGCGCACCAGCACGCCGCCGGGGCCCGGGCCGCCGACCCGGAGTGTGGGTTATGAACCGGCCGACCACGGGCTGGACCGCTCGCGAGGCGGGCCGCCGACCAAGGTTCATGTCGCCACCGACGGCGATGGGCGGGGCCTGGTCGTGCTGATGACGCCCGGACAAGCTGGTGACTCGCCGATGTTCGACGCAGGTGTCGGTGCCCCGACTCGACGGGGGACCGCCCCGACGCAACCCCGACACGGTCGTCGCGGACAAGGCGTACTCAGCAGCGTCGAATCGGGCCTTGCTGCGGCGCAAACGTATCCGGGCAGTGATCCCGGAGCGTGCCGATCAGATCGCCAACCGTAAACGCCGAGGGCGCGCCGGCGGGCGCGCACCGGACTTCGACACTGTCGCCTACAAGCGCCGCAACGTGGTCGAACGCGCATTCAACAAGGCCAAACACTGGCGTGGGGTCGCGACTCGCTACGACAAGATGGCCGTGACTTACCGTGCGGGGTTCACTATGGCCCTGATCGTCGAATGGCTCAGATCATTGGGAGACACGACCTAGCCGACTGGCAACTCCTGGCGATGCCGGCGCGGTGTGGTGGGGACCTCATGCGTCGGGTGCCGACGAATGGCACACCAGCTGTACGACACCGGGATACCCGAATGCCTTCGACACGGTTCAATCGGCGATATGGAAAAGAGCAGTCCTCACACAAACGCACCAGTACGGTCCTGGGGGCAGGCATCTGTCTGCTGCGAGCCCTGGCATCACGGCATGGGTTTCAACAAACTCCGGTGGCCGGTCGAGCGCAGCTTCGCCTGGTTGCACGACTCCAAACGCTTGCGGTCTGGTGCGAATGCCCACTGGTTTTCTCACGCTGACACCGGGTCTCGTTCGGTCGGGCCTGCCACTGAGCACAGCCGGGTTCGGCCGAGAACAGCCGAGTGCAGCCGAGTGCAGCCGAAGAGGGTGACTGCGATTGATTTTGCCTTTGGAATGGGAGTCCAACACACCAAAGGAGGCGATATGTGGAAAGAAATCGGTATGACGTTTCGGGCAGCGATGAAGGATTGGGGCACCACCGCGCGGCTGTGCGTACTGGTTGCTGTCCTGGCCATCTCTGCTGCTGCCGTCACATGGATCGCGTCCGCCCGGTGACTACCTGGAGCGGAAGTGATTTGGCAGGATACTGCTCGTGATAGACGATGAGGCGCAGCAGTCGATCGAGGACCTCGCTGCTGCACTGGCCGACCTGCGGATTCATGCTGGAAAGCCAAGCTTCGCGCGGATTCAGAGCTTGTCGAAGTTGCGGGGCTCGGATTCAGCGGTGGGAAAGGCGGCATCGCTGCCGAGTACGACTGCCTCAGATGCTGTGAGGGGCAAGCGGCTACCCTCGGCTGCGACGGTATTAGCCTTCGTCGATGCGTGTCGCAGAGCTGCCTATGAAGACGGGATCGTCATCGATTCTCAGCGGTTCGAGCGAGCGATGTGGCAGCAACGGTGGCGTATGGCGCGGGATCTCCAGGATATGCAGAACGACGCCTCCGTAACCACATGCTCCGCCGCTACCAATAGCGGGCCAGCGGTCGGAGTAACCGATCATGGCGAACCGGCGGTGCCTGCGCCGACTGCAGTGCAACTTGGGGATAAAATTGCGCATTCTGGGACAACGTTTTCCAGGGCCGACCCGCTCATGTCTGTGTCTACGAATCGATCGAACTCGCGTAGTGATCCTTTGCAGGATGTGCTCCGCAAGCCAACGGAGATCCAAATCTCTTCGATCGAGATTCTCGAATCTAATATCTTTGCTGCCCAGGTTATTCGCTTCGATCGTCTCACCGGCATCGTCGGTCGGCATGGGACTGGCAAGACGCTCCTGCTGCGGTTACTCGATCATGCCTTCGGACTGGCACCCCACCTTCTAGCGCAGCCCAATCTAGGCACCCTCGAACATCTCGGCAACCCGATCGAGTTCGTCGCTGACGTCACTGTGCTACGCGCTGGCCAGCCAGTCACCCGCCGAGTCGAATCCGCGGCGGACGGCTCTGACCGAGAGTCGGGGAGCGCTCGCTATCGCGGGTGGGAATCCAGTCTCGGTGCCGAGTTCGCGCCACACTTGCTGAGCGTCCCACTGATGTTCGACCTCCTTGAGAACCACAACCAAGAGTTCGATCGCAGGTTTCGCGCCAATAACTATGACCAGCACGCTCAATACGACTACACGACCCGAGACCTTCACGCAGCTCGGGAGATCGTCGGCCGAGACTACGCATCGATCACAGCACACAGCTACTGGCACAGCCGCGACCCCGAAGGATCGGCCTTCAGCTTCGCAGCCATAGATGTGGACGGGAACGAGATTGGCACTTCGATGATGAGCCTCGGTGAGATATGGACCCACTATCTACTCGGCCACGAGAATCTCGTCACGGACGCCCACGAGCCGCGTCTTATTGACGAACCCGAATCCTTCCTCGCGCCACGGGGCCACGGGCTCATCGTCGACGAACTGATTCGACAGACCGTGCGCCATCGCCGTCAGCTGATTCTATCGACGCATTCTCCGCAAGTCCTGTCCCGATTCCCCGTATCGAATCTGCGGATGTGCACGCGGACATCGAACGGAATCCGGGTTGCCGAGCCGACCAGCCTGGCCCAGGTACGCGACGCTATCGGCGTCGAAGTCGCTGTTCGTGTGGTGGTGCTGGTCGAGGATGCACTCGCAGCGACGGTATTCACGCTGCTGTGCGAACAGACCGATCCGTCGTTGGCCCGGGAAGTCGAGGTGGTGGCGACCGGCGGGCCGAATGAGGTCGTCGCTGGTCTGCGGGTGATGTCATCGTCCGGCAGAATCATATACGTAGGGGTTCTCGACGGCGACCTGCGATCAAACCCAACCCCGCCCTTCGCCGCGGGCCGACTCTTCTTCCTACCCGGGATGCGGTCCCCGGAGCACGAACTGCGTCATCTGGCATCGCGCGCACCCAGCAAATTGGCACAGAAGCTGGGGTGCTCGACCTGGGATATCGAAGTAGCGCTGGATTCGTTGACCCGTCTCGATCATCAGTACTGGATCGGTCGAGTTGCCGAGCAGCTGGCGCGCCCACCGGAAGTACTCACTCATGCCCTCGTCACACTGTGGATGCAGGAAGCGGAGATTTCAGAGTTCATTGAGGTCGTTTCGCATATTCGCCGTATTTCTGAAGGGGTGACCAGGTGACCTGTCGCCCTGTTCCGCCAAGGACTCATCGCTGGCATCGGGTTCCTCGCGTTGATCCGGATTGCAGCCGTGCTCCGCTGCGCCGCGGCGTCGACCGAGCGCGGAGCTCGGTGCGAGTAGAACAACCGGGCAGGTGTCGCGGATCAGCTCGACTACCGGTTGATCGTCGAGAGCGGCCACGGGCACCTTCTGGGCTCGGAATTCCTCGGCGCGAGTATTGCACGCGGCACCGCGGGTCACCCGCCGATAGCACCAAATAGGATGCGCTCTGCCCGCATCGCCACCACCGCCATCGCGATCACCGCCTGGCCGACAGGCTGGACTCGCGATAGGCGGATCGATCGAGTGCGGCGGACCGGTCATCGTTGGTCCCGAACCTGGGGCTGGTGCGAGCCCCATAGTGATCGATTGGCGTGTTCATGCCTTCCCGTCCAGCTCCGGTAGCCGGAGTTCCGCACGGTGTACCAACGTGGGGTTTTGGGTCGGTTCCCCCTCCCGACATGAACCCCCACACGATGGGCACTGCAGGGTGAGTGACAGGGACGGATGGGGGTTGCGGGGCGTGGGGTCGCTGATATGCCAGGTTCTAGGTGATCGCGGACTGGTCGACGACGGCTCTCGAACTGCCGTTGTCCGCGATGTGCAGTGTTGAACTGCAGATGAAAGAGGGCGACGCTCCATGGGGCAGATTTGCCTGAGTTGGGTGTCCAATGCGGGCATGAACACTTATATAGTGGTCTGACCTGGGAATATGCAGAAAAACGGCTCATGCAATCTGGGTATAATCGCAGGTAGAGACGTTTTCGTGGTGTCCGGAGGGGGATCAGAACACTGGCTTTGCAGCAGGTGTGCACACTTTCGGGGTGCATGCCGTCACAGTACACGATCGTGCGGGTACTCCTTCCTTATGGCTTCGACCCTGTCGACTTGTACCGACGAGCAGTCCTGGCCCCGGTGCCTGTATACGACCGCCGCCGAGATGGTGAAGTAGCGAGGTGGAAAGATCAGGGGGCCTCGATGCGCACTTTGCCAAGTGGGGGCGCAGCAAGGGCTGGATGCCGTTGTACCCGGACCAAACCTCACCACCGCAGAGTATCCGGCTTGGCCCCCGCAGCCCACCGAGTCGCGGCGCTGGGCCGGATTTGGACACGCACGCCGTATGACTTGCCGGGGCCGCCCGCCCATGAGAGTCCTGTTCGGGTCAGTGGTCCGCGGTGAGCCACGCGGGCTGGAATGAGCACCGCCACCCTGTAGGGCCATCCCCGCGGGTGGGGGGGGGCGCCCCCCCCCCCCCCCCGGCGGCCCCGGGGGCCCGCGGGGCCCCCCCCCCCCCCGGGGGGGGGCACCCGCCCCACCCCACCCCCCCCCCCCCCCGGCGCCCGGCCCACG
>NZ_JARWPM010000197.1 GCF_029869215.1 Nocardia carnea | reverse complement strand
AGAGCGGCAGTTCCGTCCGTCTGTACCGGCTTCGGCGCCGGCGCGATCGGTGGCGGGGGTGGCGCGGTGTAAAGGGGGCGGGCAACCCCCCACCCCCCCCGCGCCGGCTCGGCCCCGCATGAACTCCAGCAACGTTCCGGTGAACTCCCGGGACTCGTGCAGCAGCACGATTCCGCCGCGGGCGTACCCTTCGGGTTCGATCACCGTGATCGGAACGTGTTCGTCGGTCGCGGGCCTGGTGGCGGCCTCTGTCGGTTGCTGTTCCCGGCCGGCCGCGGCCGGTTCGTGACGCCGCAGGGGCGCGATATCGTCATAAGTGCCCGACATGTTCCCAGCGTAGGGCGATATCCCGGGAGCGGGAAGAACTGGCAGGTGAACAGCCCGAACGTGGCGCGATCGAGATCGGAACTAAGCTCATTACGTGACCGCGCACATCCGGCCGGACCTCGATTCCATTCCGGCGTACGTTCCCGGCCGCAGCCATCCCGGCGCGGTCAAGCTGGCGAGCAACGAAACCACCCTCGGTCCGTTGCCCGCCGCGAGCAAGGCCATCGCCGAGGCGGTGGAGCTGGCCAACCGCTATCCGGACAATCAGTCCGGCGAACTGCGGGCAGCGCTGGCGGAGTTCCTCGGTGTCACGCCCGCGAATATCGCGATCGGCTGTGGCAGCGTGGCGCTGTGCCAGGAGTTGGTGCAGATCACCTGCGCAGGCCCCGCCGACGAGGTGTTGTTCGCGTGGCGTTCGTTCGAGGCGTACCCGATCATCACGCAGGTCGGTAACGCGACCGCGGTGACGGTGCCGCTCACCGAGCATGTGCACGATCTGGACGCCCTGGCGGCGGCGATCACCGACCGGACCCGGCTGGTGTTCGTCTGCAATCCGAACAACCCGACCGGCACCGCGGTGGGCCGGGCGGAGCTGGAACGTTTCCTGGACCGGGTGCCCGCCGATGTGCTGGTGGCGCTGGACGAGGCGTACTACGAGTACCTCCGGTTGCCGGGGGACCATCCGGACGGGGTGGAGCTGGGGCGGTCGCGGCCGAATGTGGTTGTGCTGCGGACCTTCTCGAAGGCGTACGGGCTGGCCGGGTTGCGGGCGGGGTACGCGGTCGGCGCGCCGGACGTGATCGCGGCGCTGTTGAAGGTGCATATCCCGTTCAGCGTGAGCCGGGTGGCGCAGGCGGCGGCCATCGCCTCGTTGCAGGCCCGGCACGAACTGCTGGATCGCACCGAGACGGTGATCGCCGAGCGGGACCGGATGCGCGACGAGTTGCTGGCCGCGGGCTACCGGGTGCCGGCGAGCGAAGCGAACTTCCTGTGGATCGATCTGGGTCCGGCGACGATGGAATTCGCCGAGGCGAGCGCGGAGGCGGGCGTGCTGATCCGGCCGTTCGCGGGCGAGGGGGTACGGGTTACGGCGGGTGATCCGCACGAAAACGACCTGTTCCTGCGTTTCGCGACCGCCGCGGAGACCGTGACGCGCTTCGCCGGGGCCTGAAAGAACCGATCAAGAACCCCCTCGTCGCTCGCTGCGGTATCAGCCGCTCGGCGCCGATGCGCCTGACTACGGATCAGAAGCCGGGAGGGCGAGACCTCCTCGGCGCAATCCGTTCAAAGCCGGGGCCCCCCCCCCCCCCCCACCACCGACCCTTGACTCCGGTCAGGTGACCAGTTGCAATGGGGATGTGAGCTTCGACACGATCATCACAGGCGGCCGCTGGTTCGACGGGACCGGGGCGCCCTCGGCCATCCGGCATCTGGGGCTGCGCGGCGACCGGG
>NZ_JARWPM010000196.1 GCF_029869215.1 Nocardia carnea | reverse complement strand
CCGGGGGGGGGCGGCGGCCGCACCGGCCGGTCAGAGATAGCTCGTATCGTTGACCAGCCGGACCGATGAGCCGCCGTCGGGATAGAACTCCGCCAGCGAGAGCGACGCCAAGTCCAGATGCAGCCGGTAGAGCAGGGACGGGCCGACTCCCAGCGCGAGCTGTAGCAGCGTCTTGATCGGGGTGACGTGGCTGACCACGACGATATTCGCACCCGGATACCGGGCGACCAGGTCGCGGCGGACGTTCTCCACTCGTTCGCGGACCTCGTCGAAACTCTCGCCGCCCGGGGCGGGCAGGGACGGGTCGCCGAGCCAGCGGGCGTGCAGATCGGGGTCGCGTTCGGCGGCTTCCCGGAAGGTGAGGCCTTCCCATTCACCGAAATCGGTTTCGGTGAGGCCCTCGATCACCCGGACCTCGAGCCCCAGCGCCGCGGCCGTCGCCTCGGCGGTTTCCCGGGCGCGGCCGAGCGGGGAGGTGACCACGGCCGCGATATCGCCTTTGGCGGCAAGCGTTTTCGCGGCACGGGCGACCTGTTCCCGGCCCACCGCGGTGAGCGGCGGGTTCCCGCGCCCGGAATAGCGGCGCTGCACCGACAACTCGGTTTGGCCGTGCCGCAGCAGCAGGAATCGGGTGGGGCGGCCGGTCGCACCGGTCCAGCCCGGGGCCCCGGAAAGCCGGGCCGTCGCGCTCCGGGAATCCGCGGCCGGATCCGCCCCCGCCGAACCGGCTGTCGCCCCTGGAACTCCCCCGCGAGCAGGGTCGGCGGCTCCGGCTCCGGCTCCGGCTCCGGCTCCGGCTCCGGCTCCGGCTCCGGCTCCGGCTCCGGCTCCGGACGGCGTGGTAACCGACCGTTGCGCTGCGGTACTGCCCGATGAGGTCGCGGCGACGGCGTCGTGCACCTCGTCGATCAGCGCACCGTCGTCCATGGCCTCGTTCGCGAGCCGGTCGGCGTGGGAATTCTCGGCGCGCGGAATCCAGCGGTAGCTCACCTGCTCGAACCCCGCGGCCAAGCGGCGGGCGCGATCGGCGAGCGGGACCATCGACGCGTGTTTGACCTTCCAGCGGCCCGACATCTGCTCGACCACCAGTTTGGAATCCATCCGCACCGCGACCACCCGCGCACCGAGCTCGGCCGCCGCTTCCAGGCCCGCGATCAGGCCCCGGTATTCGGCGACATTGTTGGTCGTGACGCCGAGCGCTTCCTTACGTTCCGCGAGCACCGCCCCCCGGTCGGCGTCGAACACCACGGCGCCGTAGCCGGCGGGCCCCGGATTGCCCCGGGAGCCCCCGTCGGCCTCGACGATCACCTCGCGCACACTCATTCCGGCCTCCCACCGCATGGCCCCGCCCGGGGCCGGTTCTCACAATCCGGATTCTTTGGTCCGCACCAGCAACGCGCCGCATTCGGGGCAGCGCACCACTACCTCGGGCGCGGTTTTCGCGATCCGCGCGATCTCGCCGCGGTCCAATTCGATCCGGCACGCACCGCAGCGGCGGGCCTGCAGCAGGGCGGCGCCGGTGCCGTGACCGGCGCGCTGACGGTCGTAGACAGCCAGCAATTCTTCCGGGAATTTGCCGACGAGGTTCGCGCGGTCGTTTTCGCAGCGCTGCTGGGCCACCTCGAGATCGGCCATTGCCTGATCGCGGCGTTCGCGGGCGGCGGCGAGATCGGCCTCGGCCTTGTCCAGCCGGGCACCGGCGTGCTCGTGATCGGAGGCGGAGGCCTCGCGGCGCTCCATCACCTCCAGCAGTTCGTCCTCGAGCACCGAGCGGCGGCGTTCCAGGCTGCCGAGTTCGTGCTGCAGTTCCGAGAGCTGTTTGGCGCCGACCGAACCGGCTTCCAGCACCCCGCGGTCGCGTTCCTCGCGTTTGCGGACCGCCTCGATCTCACCCTCGAGTTTGCGGATATCGCGATCCAGATCGTCGAGCACGATCTCCACGGCCACGGCCGCGTCCTTCTGCGCGTTGCGTTCGGTCTCGAACCGGTCGACCTCTTGCTGTTCGGGCAGCACCTTGCGCCGGTGCGCGATCCGCGTCAGCTCGGTGTCGACCTCGGCGAGACGCAGCAGTTGGGCCTGAATCGATGGTTCGACATTCAACGCGAACGAACTCCCTGCACGCTGTGGACGGATAGAACGTCCACCGTACTCGGTCGCCGGACCGGTCCCTCGGGCGCCGGTCCGAAGAGGTCACCGCGATTCCGGACCGGCCACCTCAGCGGCCGCAGCCGACGGTCCACGGGTCGGTCCGCACCTCCGACACCCGGGTTTCCAGCTCGGGCAGCCCGGCCCGGACCACACCGGCGGCCTGCGCGCACCACGGGAACTCGGTGGCCCAGTGCGCGGCATCGATCAGCGCCGGACCGGTCCGGCGCAGATGTTCGTCGACAGGATGATGGCGCAGGTCGGCGGTGAGATAGGCGTCCATACCGAGCCGGGTGGCGGCCTCGATCAGCGAATCCCCCGCGCCACCGCAGACGGCGACGCGGCGCAGCACGCGATCGGGGTCGCCGGCGGAGCGCACCCCCCAGGTGGTCGCCGGCAGGGCGGCGGCGGCGCGGGCGGTGAACTCGCGCAATGTCAGCGGTCCGGGCAGCGTGCCGACGCGGCCCAGGCCGAGGTTGCCGGGGAGGGCGGCGCGTTCGGTCACGTGATAGGCGGGTTCCTCGTAGGGGTGTGCTTCGCGCAGCGCCGCCAGGATCGCCGCGCGGGCGCGTGGCGCGGCGACGACCTCGATCCGGTCCTCGGCCACCCGGGTCAGCTCGCCCACCGCGCCGACGGCCGGATTCGCACCGTCGAGCGGCCGGAACTGGCCCGTGCCGGTGACCCGCCACGCCGCCTCCCGATAGTCACCGGAACCGCCGGCGCCCGCGGTGAACAGGGCCGCGAGCACTGCCTCGGCATGCTCGACCGGCACCTGAACGCTCCATTTGTCAACGGCCGGAACGGGTTTCGGGTCCAGTGGACCGGTGACCGTCAGCCCGAGCGCCGCCGCGAGCGCGTCGGAAACGCCGGGATCGGCGGAATCGGCGTTGGTATGCGCGGTGAACAGGGCACAGCCCGCCCGGACGAGCCGGTGGATCAGGGCACCTTTCGGCCGGTCGGCCGCCACACTGTCCACACCCCGCAGCAACAGCGGATGGTGCGCGACCAGCGCCTGCGCACCCCATGCCACCGCTTCGTCGACCACGGCCGCGGTGACATCGACAGCGAACAGCACCCGCCGCACGTCTTCGTCCGGATCCCCGCACACCAGCCCCACCGAATCCCACGATTCGGCCAGCCGGGGCGGATAGGCCGTCTCCAGCGTCTCGATCAGTTCCGCGAGCCTCGCCACACCACACCTTTCGTAGACCGCCACCCGGCAGCACCCGCCGGGTGGCTCCCGTACGCCGCACCGCGCATCGCCGGTGCAGCGAGTACCGCACCGGCGACGGATACCACGACGTCGATCTCCGCGCGCGATGGGCGGGATCGACGATCCGGCAACAATAATGCGGGCGGCGCTCGCGTTTTCTACCCGGTCTCGTGGGTGCGGGCGGGTTCGTGGCCCGCGCCGTCGAGGGTCAGCACGACCAGCGGCATGGGCCGGTCGATCTTGGACTGGAAGTCCGCCAGCAAGGGGTTGTGGGCCAGCACCCAGGCGGCGAATTCGTCGTACTCCGCACCTTCGAGCACCTTGCCGGTCGCCTGATAGGTCTTGTCCCGGAGCTCGACGGTGACCTGTGGATTCGCCTTGATGTTGTACCACCAGGCCGGGTACTTGTCTTCGATGAACGAGCTCACGTACATGGTGTCGCCCCGGTACAAGGGCCCGAGCGGAGTCGTATGCCGCTTACCGCTCTTGGCTCCCGTGGTGGTGAGCAGGATGAGGTCGCCGCCGGCGTAGGCACCGCCCACCTTGCCCGAGTTCTCCCGGAACTCCTTGATCACGTCATCGTTCCAGTGGGCGATACCGACCTGCTCGTCCCAGGCCTGGTTCCATGGCGCGTTCGGGTCGTCGTAGTCGGTGATCTCGGTCTGCTCCGGCTGTGCCGCGGTCGAGTTGATTTCGCTCATGAGTCGAGTGTGTCGCGGATTCAGGCCACTTTCCGTCCTGAATCAACCCGGCCCGGCTGTGGTGCGGGACAATTTCCGGCCACGTCGATATCCGAACCCGCCCGATCGGTCCTCGACAGGGCTCGAGCCGTAACAGTCAGTCCGGTACCCCGGCGGCGCGCAGGGCCTCGACGAGCCGATCGACCTCCGCGGCGGGGCGCACCGCGACGCGCAGGTGGTCGGGCCCCAGCCCGGGGAAGGTATCGCAGCGCCGCACGGCGATTCCCTGCTCCCGCAGATGTGTGCGCACCAGCTCCCCGTCCCGAACCTCGAGCAAGAGGAACGGTGCCGCCGCCGGCGCACCGACCTCGGCCCCGGCCGCGGCCAGCCGCTCGGCCATCGCCGCCCGGTCGCGGGCGAGCCGCAACGCCGCCTCCGCGGTTTCGGCGACCGCTCGCGCCGACGCCGTCGCGGTGATCGCCGCGAGCTGCAGAGTGCCCAACGGCCAATGCGCGCGACCCCGGACGAGCCGCCCCAGCAGTTCGGGCGCACCGAGCAGATAACCGCAGCGCAGCCCGGCCAGCGCCCAGGTCTTGGTGAGGCTACGCAATACCAGCAGCCCGTCTCCGGCCTGCGCGGCCAGCGTTTCCGGTTCCCCGGGCACGGCGTCCATGAACGCCTCGTCCACCACGACGACCCGGCCGGGGCGTTGCAGCGCACGCAGAGTTCGTGCGGGATGCAGCACCGAGGTCGGATTGGTGGGGTTACCGACGACCACCAGATCGGCTTCCTCGGGAACCAGCGCCGGGTCCAGGGTGTAGGGCGGTTCCAGCACGACCCGGGTCACCGGCACCCCGGCCTCGCGCAGCGCGAGCTCGGGTTCGGTGAACGACGGGTGCACCACCGCGGCCAGCCGCGGGTTCAGCCGCGGGAGCAGGGCGAAACCCTCCGCACCGCCGGCCAGGGTCAGGACGTGATCGGCGGCGACCCCGTGCCGGGCCGCGACCGCTTCCCGGGCGATCCGGTCCTCCGCGGCCGACGGGTACCGCCCGAGCGAATCCAGCGCCGCGGCCAGCCGTTCCCGTAGCCACCGCGGCGGCGCGCTGCCCTGCACGTTCACCGCGAAATCGAGCAGCCCGGGCAGCGCTTCCACATCGCCGTGATGACGGAGGCCGGCGAGATCGACGTGATCGGCGAGCATGAGACGCACCCTACGTGGCGCCCGCGGCGCCCGACCCGCCAGAATGGCTGTCGTGGGTGAGCTGCACATATCGTTCGTCTGTACCGGCAATATCTGCCGGTCGCCGATGGCGGAGAAGATCCTGGCCGGGCACTTGTCGCGGGCCGGCCTGGCCGACCGGGTCCGGGTGAGCAGCGCGGGCACCCACGGCTGGCATGCCGGGGCGGAGGCCGATCCGCGCACCACCGCGACCCTGCGCCGCCACGGCTACCCCATCGGGCACCGGGCCGCGGAGTTCGGTGCCGAGCACTACGACGCCGATCTCGTCGTCGCCATGACCACCGAACACGACCGGCATCTCGCCGTCCGCGGGGTTCCGGCGCAGCGGCGCCGGCTGCTGCGGAGTTTCGACCCGGCCGCCGACGGCCTCGACGTGCCCGACCCCTACTACAGTTCGGACGCCGCGTTCGACCTGGTCCGCACGCAGATAGAAGCCGCCGTCCCCGGCCTGCTGGACTGGGTCCGGGCGACCCTCGCGGCCCGCGCCGCCCGCGCCGGCGAACCGGAGCCCGCCTGATGCGCCGCCTGACCTTCCTGCTGCGCCCCGGCTGGCTGATCCTGGCCGCGGTGGTCGCGGCGTTCGCCTATCTGTGTTTCACGGTGCTGGCGCCGTGGCAGCTGGGCAAGAACGAGAGCACCTCCGAACGCAACCAGTTGATCGAGGATTCGGTGGACGCCGATCCGGTGCCGGTCACCGATCTGCTCGACGGCGATACCGGCGCGGCCAGCGAATGGCGGAAGGTGTACGCCGAGGGCAGCTATGTCCCGGATTCGACGGTGCTCGTCCGGTTGCGCCATCTCGACGGTGCCCCCGCCTACGGGGTCCTCGCGGCGTTCACCCTCACCGACGGCCGCACCCTGCTGGTCGACCGCGGGCTGGTCGCCGCCGTGGACGGTTCGCAACCACCCTCGATCGAGCCCGCGCCCACCGGCACCCAGCGGGTCGAGGCGCGGGTGCGGGTCTCGGAGAACGTCGATCCGGAGCGTGCCCCGGCCGTGCAGAACGGTGTCCCGCACGTCTACTCGATCGACGTCCCGCAGGAAACCACCGTCCTGAATCTGCCGCTGACCCCTGTTCCGGTCGGTGAGCGCGGCGCCTACCTGCAACTCGCCGAGGACCAGCCGGGCGCATTCACCCCCGTACCGCTGCCCCAGCTCGACTCCGGCCCCTACCTCTCCTACGGCCTGCAGTGGCTGGCCTTCGGCATCATGGCGCCGCTCGGCCTCGGCTATTTCGTCTGGGCGGAGATCCGCGAACGCCGCCGGTCACGCGCCGCCCCGGAGCAACCCGAACCGGCCGAAACCGACCCGGAACCGGTCACTACGGAAGCACGCCTCGCCGACCGCTACGGCCGCACCCCCCGCTGACGAACACCCCGTCACACAGCACTTCGACAGCCAGCCCCACACGCGCCGACCGCTGGATCGTCTGCGACCGCGTTCGAGAATACAGGGCCGGCAGCTCGCCTGGCTGCCGGCGCGAGGTAACCGAATTCGCGAAAGAGATCGCGTAGATGCGCAGGGGGCGATGCCCGCCATCGTCCTGAGAGGGCCGTTTGCTCAGCGGCCGCGGGTGCGGCGCCGCTCCCGCGGTATCGCGCACAGTGGAGCCAACACCACGGCCGAGACGAGTGCGGCGTATTGCACCAGCTCCGACAGCCGCACGGCCCGGCGCAGATCGGCAACGGTCGGCGCCGGGCCGCTGCCCAGTTCGGGCCGCTGTTCGACGCCGTGCCGGTATTCGGTGCGCCCGCCGAGCCGGATACCGAGTGCCCCGGCCGCCGCGGCCTCCACCACGCCCGCGTTCGGACTCGGATGCCGGGCGGCGTCCCGGCGCCACACCCGCACCACCGCACCCGGCCGTCCTCCGACCATCGGCGCCACCGCGGCGGTCAGCAACCCGGTCACCCGGGCGGGCAGCAGATTCGCGAGATCGTCGAGGCGGGCGGCCGCCCAGCCGAACCGCCGATAGCGCTGGTTGCGATAGCCGATCATCGCGTCGAGCGTGTTCACCGCCCGATACCCCAGCAGACCCGGCACACCCGCCACGGCACCCCACAGCAGCGGTGCGACCGCGGCATCCGAGGTGTTCTCCGCGATCGACTCCAGTGCCGCCCGCGCCAGCCCGTCGGCATCGAGCACCTCGGGGTCGCGCCCGCAGAGCGCGGGCAGCAACTCCCGGGCCCCGGCCACATCGCCGGACTCCAGCCGCCCCGCCATTTCCCGCCCGGTCCGTACGAGACTCCGGCCGCCCAGCACCGTCCAGGTCGCCAGGGCCACCGGCAGCACACCGCCGCGACGCACCACCAGACCCGCCCCCACGGTGGCGCCGACCAGGACCGCCTCGTGCACGATTCCGGCTCGGCGCCGATCCGCGTAGGTGATCGTTTCCAGCGACGCCGCGAGCATCCCGAACCCGGCCACCGGATGCAGGCGCCGCGGGTCGCCGAACACTCGATCCAACGCGAACCCGGCAAGTAGCCCGGCCGCGGTCGAAGCACCTCTACGCACCCGGTGAGCGTAGCCATTCAGCGCGCACTGCCTACCTTGGTGGTGGGCGCACGCCCGCGGTCGGCGCGGTACAGCTCCGAATCGGCCGACCCGCGCGCACCACGGCGCTCCGAACACGGCTCGGCCGAAGACCCGGGCCCGACACGCACCCCGCGACCGGCCGGATCCCCGGCACAGCTGTCCACCGACGGGACGATCAAGGGCGCACTGCGGTCCGGCCGACAGCTCGCGACCCCGGCGCACCGCCGGGCGGTGCACGGCGGTGGCAGGATCGGGAGAGCCGCGCGTCGATGCGGCAATATCCGGGCGCACGGCGCGGTTGTCACAGAGCAGATGCCGGTTTCGTCGTCTCGGCGACACCGTTGCGCCCCCCGGGCTCGAACACAGAGGATTCGCAGTGACCGACCGATCCGCTCCCGCCGACCTGGCCGCTCGTTTCGAAGAACTGCGCCCGTACCTGCGCCGGCTCGCCTACAGCACCCTCGGCAGTCTCGCCGACGCCGACGATGTGGTGCAGGAGGCGTGGCTGCGGTTACAGCGGCATCGGGAATCCGGCGGTGCCCCGATCGACAACTTGCAGGCGTGGCTCACCACCGTCGTCGGGCGGCTGGCCCTGGATCAACTCGGGTCGGCGCGGGTCCGGCGGGAGCAGTATGTGGGCGAATGGCTGCCCGAACCCGCGGTCGCCGAATGGGAGGATCCGGCCGACCGGATCTCGCAGGACGAACGCGTCACCATGGCGCTGCTGGTGGTCCTGGAATCGCTGTCCCCGGCCGAGCGCACCGCCTTCGTGTTGCAGGATGTGTTCGGGATGGCGGGCCCGGAGGTCGCCGAGGTGGTGGGCCGCACCCCGGCCGCGGTCCGCCAGCTGGCCTCCCGGGCCCGGAAACGGGTGGAGGACGGGACGCCGCGGTTCCCGGCGTCGCCGGACGAACACCGCAAGGTGGTGTCGGCGTTCGCGCTGGCCTGGCGGTCCGGGGATATGAACGCGCTGCTGGGCGTGCTGGACGAGCGGGTCACACTCACCGCGGACGGCGGCGGGAAGGTCCCGGCCATCCGCAAACCGGTGCGCGGCGCCGAACTCATCGCCAAGATGCTGCTCGGCTGGTATCACGCACCGTCGGCGCCCGGCGGATGGGGTCGTTCGATCGAGGTCAACGGCACGCCGGGCCTGCTGGTGTTCGACGGTCGGCATCCGGGGATCTTCTCCTTCACCGTCGACGCGGGCCGGATCACCGCCATCCACGCCGTCCGCAATCCCGACAAACTGCGCAACCTGCCCGACGATATCGACGCCGAATGGCTCCTGAACCCGGCCGCGCCCGGTGACGAGTGAGGCGGCGCAGGGGCTCGTATCCCCGGACCCGGGAACCGGCGGGTTAAGTTCGGTGCATGAGGATCGAAGTCAGCGGCCATCAGCCGGATATCCACGAGACCGCGTGGATCGCGCCCACTGCCTGCGTGATCGGCAAAGTGAAGCTCGAGGCCCAGGCCAGCGTCTGGTACAACGCTGTGCTGCGCGGGGATACCGAACTGATCACCGTGGGTGAGCGCAGCAATATCCAGGACGGCTGTGTACTGCACGCCGACCCCGGCTTCCCGACCACGGTCGGCGCCGGGGTGTCGGTGGGTCACAATGCGATCCTGCACGGCTGCACCGTCGAGGACGACTGCCTGATCGGGATGGGCGCGACCGTACTCAACGGCGCCGTGATCGGGCGCGGCAGCCTGATCGCGGCCAACGCGCTGATCCCCGAGGGCGCGCAGATCCCGCCGGGGTCGCTGGTCGCCGGTGTGCCCGGGAAGGTGCGCCGCGAACTGACCCCCGAACAGCAGCGTGGGCTCGAGCTCAATGCCATGGTCTACCTGCACCACACTTCCGAACATCGCACCGCGAAGGAGGTGTGAGACAGACCCCGGGAGACATTTTTCTGGACAATCGTCCAGTTGTTGGCTGATACGATGGAACCAACGTATCCGGGGAGACGGGCGAGCTCGAAACCCACTGTCCTGCAAGGCGTCGGCGTTTCGGGCGGGCCCCGAACACGTGGGCACCACGGGTGCCGGCAGGAGGTTTGACGGGTGGCGTGTGAGCGTTCCGAAACGCGCCGGTCGAACAGTCGGGTCAGCGTGGCCGATATCGCCGCGCAGCCCGGGGGGATCGAGGCGCTGCGCCGGCGGGTCCACGAACTCCGCTCTCGCGGAGTGGATTTCGCGGCCAACGCGATAGAACACGAGATGGCCGAACTGGACCTGCCGCCGGAGTGACGCCGGCACGAAACCTGGCGGCGGAGCATCGAGCCTGTTCGGAGTGCGGTGCCCACGGCCGGTGGAGGCCGCGGTGCGGCGGAGGTATCGCATCACGCGGAGCACACAAGGTCCGATACAGTGTGGAAACCATGCCACCCGTACCGCCGATCCTGCAGCGCATCCTGTCCGAACCTCCCGCCGACAGCGTGAAGGTGCTCGACAGCGCGTTATCGGCGTTCCTGGATTTCGGTATCAAACGCACCAGCATGGGCGAGATCGCGCGCCGCGCCGGGATCAGCCCCGCCACCCTGTACCGCCGCTTCGAATCGAAGAACGACCTGGTGGAAGCAGTGACGATCCGGGAGGCGCAACGCTTCGTCGTCAAAATCGACAACCGGGTGCGCACGGTGGCCGGCTCCGAGGATCAGCTCGTGGAGATCTTCGTCGCCTTCATCTCCGCCATCGCCGGTAACCCGCTGCTGCTGCGCCTGCTGCGCACCGAACCCGACCTGGTACTACCCCGCCTCACCACCGAAGCCGGTCCGATCCTGGCGGTCGGCCGCACCTATCTGGCCGCAAAACTACGCGAACTGAGCGACAGCGGCGACAACGCCGATTTCGACCCCGACCTGATCGCCGAGATCATGGCCCGGCTGGCGCAATCCCTGGCACTCACCCCCGACGGTCTCATTCCCATCGAAGACGAAGCGGCCGGCCGGGAATTCGCCCGGCGCACCCTGCTCCCGATGGTGTCCGGGCACAAACCCGGCTGACCACGCTCATACCGCGAACGACCGGTTGACCAGTTCGTCCAGTTCGCTCTGCGCGGCCGGCCCGGGATCCGGACCCTGGGCCAGCTCACGGACCAGCCGTACGATCGCGGCGGCGCATGCGGTCGCCGGATCCGGTACCGGCAGCCGCGAAACGTACTGGGTTATCCAGCGCCGGCGACCGGAATACAGCCGGTTGCCACAGACCGCATCGTAGAAGCGCACCCCCAGCGACGAGTTCGCGACACCCATCATCAAACAGGCCAGCTCCTCGGCGCGGTCTTCATTACCGAGATCGGACAGCGAAACCCAGTAGCAGTCGCCGTTGACCACCGCCCCCGAACGGTCCAGCGCGAACCGCGGCCGATCGCTGATATCCGGGAACACCAGCTTGGGCACCCGCCACAGATGCGGCCGTTGCGGCACCCAGTGCTCGAACCACTGGCGGCCGGCTCCGGTGAGATAACTCCGCGCGCTGAGCACCTCGCGATGCTGTTCCAGATAGGCCGCGGTACGCGGATAACGCGCCAGGTCCACCGGTCTCCGGCGCGGATGGTCCAGGTCGTACGGGTACAGGACCCGAGTCTCGCGCCGCCGCACGATTCGCCACGGCCGCAGATCGTGATGGGTGATGAGGTCGCACAGCAGCTCCGGTTCGGCCGCCGGATCGCCCCAGTGCGCCGCGATGAAAATCCTGTCGGCATTGGTCTTGATTCCCACCCGGATACGTCCCAGCTCCCCGAAGGTGCGCCACATCCGCTCGGCGACCCCGCGCAACCAGTCGTCGTGCCCCACCCGCGACATCCGCCACCCCATCGCGGCCGCCGCCGCGCCGGGCTCGGTCGCCAGCTCCCCCACCGTCACCGCGAACCGGCGGCCCTGCCGCCACACCATGGCATCGGCGGTTCCGCCCAGAGCCGCGAACAGATCGCGCTCACCGTCCCCGGCCGCCGGGCTTCCCATGGGTCCGGTGGTGCCGCGCGACACGCTTGCGGTGGGCTCGACCACCGTCCCCGGCGTCTCCCGCGCCGAGCCCGCCGAACCATGTTCGGCGGGCAGTTCCGAGCCCGGCGCTCCCGCGGCCGGTATCGTGCCGGCCGAACCCCCGATCCTTCCGGTCCCGGTGGCCTCGGCCCCCTCCTCGTAGACCGACACGTACCGGCACTTCCCCCGAGTCCCGCCGCGCACGGCAATCGTCACCGCCGGTAGTACCGCCGCCTCGAACAGCTTGGTATCCCCCAGGTCATACAGTTCCACCGGCGTCAGATCGGCCAGCAACACCCTCCGCAGGTTCGCTCCCGCCTTGGTGGTGAGAAAACGATTGGCGCACAACAGGCCCAGTACCGCGCCCGGTGCCATCAAGGGCGGCAGCGCCGCGACGAACGGATGGGTGAGATCGATCCGGCCGCGCAACCCGAACTGCCCGCGCAACGCCAGCGCCGCCTCCCCACCCAACTGCTGCGTGCGCACATACGGCGGATTCGCGATCACCACGTCGAACGATTCGGCGGGCATATCCGCACACTCGGCCAGAAAATCCCGCCTGCGCCATTGCGCGCCGATTCCCGACTCCGCGGCCCGCTGCCGAGCCAGCGCCAGCCCTGCCGGATCCAGGTCGTACCCCACCAGTTCGACCGGAATCCCCGGCAGCCGGTCGGCCAGCGCGTCCCTCATCGCGAACAACAGCTCCCCGGCGCCACACGCCGGATCGAGGACCCGAACCGGTCCCGACATGCTGATCCGCGCCGCCACCCGGCCCGCCAGAAAACCCGCAAGCGCGGGCGGCGTGTAGTGCCGGCCATGACGTTTCCGCTCGCGAGCCCCCGCTCCATCGCGTCCCATCTGCGCATTGTCGTCGACCGGAACCGGTGACGGGCGACTTCGTGCTTATTCGACCCGGCGGCGTGGCGGGGCGCAGGCGCGATAACCGTTCATTTCTGCGGCACAGCCGGCGCCGCGTGCGTGATATAGATCACCCTTCTTGGCGTCACGTTCTCCGCGACCTGTCTGTCTCATAGCCGACCCCGCACGATGCGCCGCAGAAGGAGCAAGTGATGAACACCGGCACCACCCACGAGATCGTCGTCCTCGGAGCCGGCTACGCCGGCCTGATCGCCACGGCCCGGCTGGCCCGCTATACCCGCAGGTCGAACACTCATATCACCGTGGTGAACCCGTCGACCCGCTTCACCGAGCGGTTGCGCATGCACCAGGTCGCGGCAGGTCAGGAACTGACGGACTTCCAGATCCCCGACCTGTTGGCGGGCACCGGCGTGGAGTTCCATCAAGGGTCGGCCATCGCCATCGACCCCACCGGCCGGCAGGTCGGCCTCGACGACGGTACGGTCCTGCACTACGACACTCTGGTCTACGCACTCGGCAGCACCACCGACACCGGCATCGTCCCGGGCGCGGCGGATCACGCCTGGACCCTGGACGATCCCCGGACGGCACGTCATTTCTCGGAACGACTGCCCGCACTCGCGGCCGCGGGCGGGACGGTCACCGTCTGCGGTGGCGGACTCACCGGTATCGAGGCAGCCGCCGAAATCGCCGAGGCGTACCCCGCGCTGACCGTCACCATGGTCAGCGCCACCGAACCCGGCGCCATGATGGGCGATAAGGCGCGCGCTCACCTCAACCGTGTCCTGGACCGGCTGGGTGTCGTGCGCAGGGTGGGTGTGAAGGCCGGCAAAGTGCTGCCCGCGGCCGTGCGCTTGGACACCGGCGAACTCGTCGACTCGGATCTGACCCTGTGGACCACCGGCGTGCGGGTGTCCCCGCTCGCCACGGAGTCCGGGATCGCCACCAGCGCACAGGGCCTGATCATCACCAACCCCACGCTGCGGTCGGTCTCCCATCCGGATATCCACGCCATCGGCGACGCCGCCCTGGTCCGGCAACCCTGGGGACAGCTCCACGGCACCTGCCAGAGTGGCGTGGTCACCGCTGATTACACCGCGACTGTGATCGCCCGGCTGCTGCGCGGAAAGGCACCGAAGCCACTGCGTTTCGGCTACTTCCACCAGCCGGTGAGCCTGGGCCGCAAGGACGCCGTCATTCAGTTCACCCGGGCCGACGACTCGCCGACCCGGTGGTATCTCAAAGGCAAGGCCGCAGTGATCTACAAGGAGCAGGTCAGCAGCACCCCGCCGGTAGCGGCGAAGATGAGCCGCTACGTCGAGATGCCGGTTCAGTTGTCGAAAGGTGGCCGCGCCACCCGGAAGATTGCCTGACAGACCCGGCACCCCCGAGAACTCCGCGGCTGCATCCCGGCCCGGCCGTCCGGGCCGGGACCGGAGGAAGGATATCCATGCCAGAGCACAGCGCAGATCCACCGTCGCCGGATCTGCCCCGCAACACGACCGCCGACCCCTTCGCCGAGCACCGCCGTTTGCTCTTCGCCACCGCGTACCACCTGCTGGGCAGTGTCGCCGACACCGAGGACATCCTCCAGGACGCGTGGCTGAAATGGAATGCCGTGGATCCGGCTTCGGTGGACCACCCCAAGGCCTACCTGGTGCGCACTGTCACCAACCTGGCCCTCAACCGCCTGACGTCCGCCCGGACCACCCGGGAAACCTATATCGGTCCGTGGCTTCCCGAACCGCTGCTCACCACGCCCAACGCCGCCGAGGAGACCGAAATGGCCGATACCGTGTCCACCGCCGTGCTGGTCGTCCTCGAAACCCTCAACCCCGTCGAGCGAGCTGTTTTCGTGCTGCGGGAGGTCTTCGGTTATTCACACACCGAAATCGGCGATCTCCTCGACCGCCCGGAGGCCACCGTCCGTCAGATCTCGCACCGCGCCCGCTCGCACGTCCAGTCCCGCCGCCCCCGCTTCGGCGCGGACGACGCCACCCGCCGTGAGGTCACCGAGAAGTTCATGGCCGCCTGCCACGGCGGTGACCTCCCCGCCCTCCTGGAACTGCTCGCACCGGACGTGACGTTGTGGAACGACGGCGGCGGTATCGTCACAGCCGCCCGGCGCCCGCTCCACGGGCCGGATCATGTGGCCCGCTGGCTGCTGGGCGTGATGGCCAAACCGACCTCCGCCGGCATTCGCCTCGAATCCGCGATGGTCAACGGCGAGCTGAGCGTTATCGGCAGCATCGGCGAATATCGTGTCGGTGCACTCACCTACGACATTCACGAAGGACGCATCGAGAACATCCGCTTTCAGGTCAATCCCGAGAAACTGAACGGCATTCGCACCGTGGAAGACGGCTCATAAACCCTCGCCCGCATCTTCGCCTCCCGCCGCCGGCGCACCTCGTGCCCGACCTGCTGTCCGGAGCAGTCGACCGGTCCGCCCGCGGCACAAAGACTCGCGGTCTACAGGGGGATGTTCTTGTGGTGACTGGGCCGGGAGGGCACCGCCGCGAGGGCTTCGGCGATCTTGCTGCGGGTACGGGCCGGGTCGATGACCTCGTCGACGACGCCGATGGACAGCGCCCGCTCCACACCGCCGGCGATGGCCTCGTGTTCGGCGGTGAGCCGTTCGTGCAGCGCTTCGCGCTCCGCTTCCGGCGCGGCCGCCAGAGCCTTCTTGTGCAGGATGCCGACCGCGGCCTTGGCACCCATCACCGCGACCTCCGAGCCCGGCCAGGCATACACCGCGGTGGCGCCCAGCGAGCGGGCGTTCATCGCGATATAGGCGCCGCCGTAGATCTTGCGGGTGACCAGGGTGACCCGCGGCACCCGGGCTTCGGCGAAGGCGTGCAGCAGCTTCGCGCCGCGCCGGACCACACCGTCCCATTCCTGGCCCACGCCGGGCAGGTATCCGGGAACGTCGGTGATCACGATCAGCGGGATACCGAAGGCATCGCACAACCGGACGAACCGGGCCGCTTTCTCGGCGCTCTTGGAGTCGAGGCAGCCACCCAGCCGCAGCGGGTTGTTCGCCAGCACACCCACCGTGCGACCGGCGAGCCGGCCGAGACCGGTGACCATGGACCGGGCGTATCCGCCCTGGAGTTCTTCGAAGCTGGATTCGCCGTCGACATTGTCGAGCAGTTCGTGCACCAGCGGTTTGACGTCATAGGCGCGTTTGGCCGATTCCGGCAGCATGGCCCGCAGGTCGACATTGCCGTGTTCGGCCGCGACCGGGTCGAATTCGCCCTGTTCGGCAAACATCGAGACCAGGCGGCGCGCCCGATGCACGGCGTCGGCCTCGTCGTCGGCGACGATATGGGTGACGCCGGACTTCTTACCGTGGGTTTCGGGACCACCGAGGGTGGCCATATCCACCTGTTCACCGGTCACGCTGCGCACCACATCGGGGCCGGTGACGAACACCCGGCCCTCGGGCGCCATGATCACGATATCGGTCAGCGCGGGACCGTAGGCGGCGCCGCCGGCGGCGAAACCGAGCACCACCGAGATCTGCGGTACCAGGCCGGACGCGCGCACCATGGCCTCGAACACCAAGCCGACGGCGTGCAGCGCCTCGACCCCCTCGGCGAGGCGCGCCCCACCGGAATGCCACAGGCCGACCACCGGCACACCGGAGTCGATGGCGGTATCGATGGCGGCGACGATGTGCTTGCAGCCCTCGACACCCATCGCGCCACCCATCACGGTGGCGTCCGAGCAGTAGGCGACCGTCCGCACGCCGTCCACCTCGCCGATCGCGGCGAGCACACCGGACTTGTCCCGCGGATGCAGCGGGAGCACGGTACCGGGGTCGAAGAAGCGTTGCAGCCGGCCGAGGGGGTCACGCGGGTCTGTCGCGGTTTCCTGGTGGCGGGCCGGGGCCATGGTTGTCATCGCGTTCTCTCCTCGATGATGTGTGGCCGGGCACGGGCCACAGGTGTCGAAAGCCCGCGCGGGGGGGGGGGGGGGGGGGGGCGGCCCGCCCCCCCCCCCCCCCCCCAAACACACCCCCCCCCCCCCGGGGGGGGGCCCCCCGGGCCCCCCCCCCCCCCCCCCCGCGCGGGCTTTCGACACCTGTGGCCCGTGCCCGGCCACACA
>NZ_JARWPM010000195.1 GCF_029869215.1 Nocardia carnea | reverse complement strand
CCCCCCCCCCCGCGGCGCGCCGGCCCCCCGTCCAACCCCCCTCTTTCTCTCCAACCCCCCCCCCCCCCCCCCCGCCGGGGCGGGGCGGGGGCCCCCCCCGCCCCCCCCCCCCCCCCCCCCCCCCCCCCGGCCGGGAAGCGGGTCCCGGCCGTGCGGATAGCGGGCCGGCCGGGCGACACGCCCCGCGGGGCCCGGCGCCGGAAATCGTGCGCCGACGCCGTATCCGGGTGAATCCCCGCACAACCGCGATGAGAAACCTGCCCGAGTTGTCGACCTCGATCGCACACACCGGGTACGGTCAAACCCAGGGACCTGTGTTCCCGGTTGACAGCACCGCCCCTTCGATCCGGGTGATATTGCCGGATTCGCTCCACTGCGGGCGCGGCCGGCTGACAGCTGGACGGATGGTTGCACGCGAACAAGGAAGTAGGGACCCACACGATGGCGCGCATCGGCGACGGCGGCGATCTGCTCAAATGCTCGTTCTGCGGGAAGAGCCAGAAGCAGGTCAAGAAGCTCATTGCGGGACCAGGGGTGTACATCTGCGACGAGTGCATCGATCTGTGTAACGAGATCATCGAGGAGGAGCTGGCCGAATCGAGCGAGGTCAAGCTCGACGAGCTCCCGAAACCCGCGGAGATCCGGGACTTCCTGGAGAACTACGTGATCGGCCAGGACACGGCCAAACGGACCCTCGCGGTGGCGGTGTACAACCATTACAAGCGGATCCAGGCCGGCGACAAGGGTCGCGACGCGCGCGGGGAGAGCGTCGAACTGGCGAAGTCCAATATCCTGATGCTCGGCCCCACGGGCTGCGGTAAGACCTATCTGGCGCAGACGCTGGCGAAAATGCTGAACGTGCCGTTCGCGATCGCCGATGCCACCGCGCTCACCGAGGCCGGATATGTCGGTGAGGATGTCGAGAACATTCTGCTCAAACTCATCCAGGCCGCCGATTACGACGTCAAACGCGCGGAAACCGGCATCATCTATATCGACGAGGTCGACAAGATCGCGCGCAAGAGCGAGAACCCGTCGATCACCCGGGATGTTTCCGGTGAGGGTGTGCAGCAGGCGCTGCTGAAAATTCTGGAGGGCACGCAGGCCAGCGTGCCGCCGCAGGGCGGGCGCAAACATCCGCACCAGGAATTCATCCAGATCGATACGACCAATGTGCTGTTCATCGTGGCGGGCGCGTTCGCCGGTCTGGAGAAGATCATCTCCGATCGCACCGGTCATCGCGGGATCGGTTTCGGTGCCGAGGTGCGGTCGAAGGCCGAAATCGACACCACCGATCATTTCGCCGAGGTGATGCCGGAGGATTTGATCAAATTCGGTTTGATCCCCGAATTCATCGGCCGCTTGCCGGTGGTCGCGTCGGTGACGAACCTGGACAAGGATTCGCTGGTGAAGATCCTGTCCGAACCTAAGAACGCGCTGGTCAAGCAGTACATCCGGTTGTTCGAGATGGACGGGGTGGATCTCGAGTTCACCCGCGACGCACTCGAGGCCGTGGCGGATCAGGCCATTCTGCGGGGCACCGGTGCGCGTGGTCTGCGCGCCATCATGGAAGAGGTGCTGCAGCAGGTGATGTTCGATATCCCGAGCCGCGACGATGTGGCCAAGGTGGTCGTGGACGCCGATACCGTCAACGACAATGTGCTGCCCACCATCGTCCCGCGTAAGCGGGAGCGCCCGGAGCGCCGCGACAAGTCGGCCTGAGACAGCGCCGCCAGGACTGCGGCTACGTGCCGGCTGCGGGTGGGCGATGTAGCCGGCCTGCGACGGCGATATGCACGGCCCGGTCGGGCGATGTACCGGCCTGCGGCCGGGCCGCAACCGTTCCGACACCGGATCCGGGCTTACCGGCCGCTCCCTCGCGGTATGGTCGGTGACCACTCGACATTCCGGCGATACAGGAGCGGGTCATGGCGACACAGCTGCTTATCGGAGGAGTCCGGCGCACACCGGATCACGACGAGGCGCCTGCATGGTTCGGCCGTGCGGGCGCCTTTCTCTGTGTGCTCGCGGCGGTGGCGGGGGGGGGGCGGGGGGGGGGGGCCCCCGCCCCCCCCCCCCCCGGGGGGGGGGGGGGGGGGGGGCCCCCCCCCCGGCCCCCCCCCGCGACCGCCGCGAGCACACAGAGAAAGGCGCCCGCACGGCCGAAC
>NZ_JARWPM010000194.1 GCF_029869215.1 Nocardia carnea | reverse complement strand
TGCACCTGGTGGCCGGTAGCTCCCGGTGGGCAGCCATCCGGCCGAATATCAAGGATCTCATCCAGACCCGGCTGGAAATGCGGCTCGGTGACCTCACCGATACAGTCTTGGGCGCGCCTAGCGCCCGGGGCGCCCCCCGGGCCCCCCACCCCGCGCCTACCCCGCCGGCCGCGCGACCCCCCCGCCGGACCACTTCGCCGTCGACCCGCACCTGCGCCGAGGACACACGTTGGAGTAGGGCTCGCATACCGGTCGATCATGCCCTGCCGGGCAATATGCGAACCGGCCGGGCGGCTGTACGGAAGGGACCCCGGCCGCGTACCGGAGATCTTGCCAATGGTGGGAATCGGCAGACGCCCGGGGTGATACCGGTGCGATAGAGTTCGCGCTGAATCACCGCTCACCGGCGCTGTTTCCGCGATCACCGCCGTGCGCCGCCCGAGTATCGTTGCGCGCCGCGGTAGTTCTTGTTCGCAAACCGTGGTAAAGCTGCCGTTCACACCGGCATCACACCGGGTTTGCTCCCGGCTGCCATCGTCGATTCCGACAGTGATGACGGTGCGGGGTGGCTCGGCACCGCGGGAGGAGTGGACGCGATGGCCGACAGGGTCGATTACAACGACGAAGCGTTCAGGGCGGCCGCGGAACGTACGGGTGGGGTGCGCGACCGGGTCAAGGGCGTGCTCGACACCCTCGAGACCAGCATCAACGGCCGGGGCACGCCGTGGGGCAACGATACGCTGGGCAACACCTTCTACAACGGCCAGAACAACGACGGTTACGGGTCGGGTAGGACGAACCTGATCTCCAGTGCCGAGAACGTCGCCGGCACCATGGATTCCTTCTACAAGGGCCAGGTCGAGAGCGCGGATTACCTCCAAGACATGGAAGACGGCAACCGCGACGGTCTGCGCTGACCGGGATATCTGCGCGAATGACCAACGAACAGGCCAAAGCCGATTTCGCCGCGATCATGGGCGGTGTGCGGGAGCAGATGCGCACCATCGCACGGATCCAGCAGCAGCGCGCCGAAATCACCGCCACCGGGACCGCCCGGGGTAAGAAGATCCGCGTCACGGTGAACGCCGACAATGCGGTGATCGATGTGAAATTCGCCGACGATATCGACGAATTGAGTTATTCGGAGATCGCGAAGGCGATTGTCGAGGCGGCGCAGAGCGCCTGCAAGGAAATCGCGGAGAAGACTTCCGACTTGATGGCGCCGCTGGAAATGCAGAAGGCCCGGATGCCCAAACTCTCCGAGCTGGTGGAGGGGATGGAGGAGATGGAGATACCGGGCGTGGTCCCTGCCTCCACCGCGCGGCCGACGGCCGTGGAACGCCGGGACATCTCCGACGGGCGCCCGCGGCCCGGCGGCGCGGTGGGCGGGAAGATCAATGCCGCCGCGAGTTCCGCCGCCAGCAGCCCCAGCGACGACAGATACATCAGTTTCGTGTATTCGATTTCGGTGCCGGTGCCGTATGCCGAATCACCGAGCTGGCGGAAGTAGTCGGC
>NZ_JARWPM010000193.1 GCF_029869215.1 Nocardia carnea | reverse complement strand
TCTGCAACGGCGGGAATCCGTACGGATTGCGCATGCGGGTGTCGTTACGGGTCTGGCGGGCTCGCATGTGGTGGTGGATACGCTCGTGGCTCGCACCGGCGTCGATCAGGACGGCCGGCAGCATTTCGGCGGGCACCCGGTCGTGCGGCGCGCCGCGCCGCGGCGCGCGCCGCGGCGACAAGGGCGCACAGACCGGATTATGAAACTCGGCCCATATATTCCGTGGCAGCGGGGCCGTACCCCCGGCTCCGGCCCGGTCCGGCGGCGTGCATGGGGGAATTGACTGTTGGGGCCGCTACGGCCAAACTCGCTCGTGTGTCCTCCCGATTGAGCGTCGAAGAACGACGGGCCCACCTCATCGAGGCCGCCATCGGCCTCGCCGAGAAGAAGGGGGTCGCGGGTGTCACCACCCGCGATGTCGCGCAGGCGGCCGGCGTCTCACTAGGTGTGGTGCACTACTGCTTCGAGAACAAGGACGCGCTGATGACCGAACTGGTCAAAGCGCTGTCGATGGAATTACGCGATTCGGTCGACGCCAACGAATCGGTCTGGCAGGAGGCGGGCAGCGGGAACACCGCGCTGCGCGATCTGCTGCGGGCCGGGCTGGAACTGATGTGGCTCAATATCGAGGCCACCCCCGAACGCCAGCTGCTCACCTACGAGACCACCACCTACGCGCTGCGCGAAGGCGAGCAGACACCCGCCAAACTCGCGATCGCCCGGGAACAGTACGACTTCAACGATTCGACGGTCGCCGATATCCTCGACCATGCCCGCGATGCCACCGGCAGTACCTGGAAGGTCCCGGTGCGGCAGCTGTCCCGGTTCACCCTCAGCGTGATCGACGGGATCGTGCTGCGCTGGCTGGTCGACGACGACAGCGAAAGTGTGCGCGCCCAGCTCGATCTCCTCGCCCACACGTTGGCCGGGCACGCCGAATAGGCCACTGCGCCGGTCAGTGCGCCACCGCGGGGCGCAGAATATGCGTCGTTTCGCCGTCCTGCCACCACGCGACATGCACCGTACGCGCGACCGCACCCGACAGCCGTACCCGCAATTCGTCGTGCACCACCAGCGGGCCGGGTGGCGGCTGCGCGAACAGCTGCCGGGCCACCACACCGAGCGGCTCCCGCTCCCAGGTGGTTTCGTGCCCCTTGCCGAGTACCTCGGCCGCCACCTGTTCCGAGACCAGCGGCAGATCGAGCAGTACCGCCAGATCCGCGGCCGCCGCGGGATCCACCGCGATCAGCCGGTCGGGCGGAACCGCGAGGCCGAACCACGGCTGGTCCAGGATCAGCGCGTCGCCGGCGTCGATCACCGCGCCGGACAGCGCCCGCACCTGATCCGGCGGATCCAGCTCGCTGATATCCAGCCGCGACACCGCGGCGCCCAATCGCGTATGCACCCGCGAAACCACCTCCGGCACCGGGCTTGCGGCGGGATCGGCCAGCGCGTTCAGCAGCATCCCGGCGAGTGTGAGATCGATGGCGGCGGGATCGGCCAGGCAGCCGCGGAGCGCGTCCAGGTCCGCGCCGGACAGTCCGGGGATCGGCAGTTCCGGAAGCAGACCGGCGAATTCGGAATCGGCCGGATGCCGGTAACCCCCCAGCGGGATCCCGTCGATCCGGGCGTTGCGGCGCAACCACCACGCGGTGTAGCCGTCCGCGTCGCCGAGCAGCGGGCGGGTCCGCGGCTCGGAGAGCAATCGCCACAGCGCTTCCGGCCAGGCCGCGTCGTCGACCAGGTCGAGATCACGCACCGCGACCAGCTGTGGCGGGTCGTCGGCCAGCCCCGCCCACCAAGTCTCCTCGTCGTCCAGATCGTGGTCCGGGCCGGTGGGGTCGGTTTCGGTGACGATTCCGAAATCCCAGCCGACCCCCACCGCCCGCAGCGCACCGGTGCCGTACTCCGCCACGACCGTCTCGGACACCACCCCGAACGGCGCGTCGGGGACCAGCAGTTCGATCAGCGGCGCGTCCGGGAGCAGCAGTTCATCGGCCGGTCGCGGTTCGCCGGCGCGGTCGGGTAGTTCGAGCAACCCGAGCCAGGGCGGCAGCACCGCCGCATCGGCCACCGCCGCCAGCCGCAGAACCGGCTCGACCGTGCCCGGGTCGTCGGGGTGGTCGATCAGTGCCGCCTGTAGCGCGGGGTCCGACAGTAGGTCGGCCACCGTCGCCTGCCGGGCGCCGAGCCGGGCCAGCAAGGGATGCGCGGCCGCCGGATGCACCAGCCGCGCCCAGTGCACGGGCACCGGCTCCGCCAGACCGGTCAGTTCCTCGTCCAGCAGCACGGTGCGCGGCCCGGTCACCGACCGGCCGTCGGCCAGCGGTACGGCCAGGGCGCCGAGTTCTTCGACCGCCAGCTGATCGGTGACGAATGGTTCGAGTGCGCTGTACAGGGCCGACCACCACTGCGGCGACCGATCCAGCCCGGCGGACAGCTCCGCCAGCCGGGCCAAGCCGATCCGGTGGACACCGAGTGCGGCCAGTGCCTCGGTATGGCGTGACTCGGAGAGTTCCGGGGTCAGCAACGGGTCGAGCACATCGCCCAGCAGTCCGGCCAGTTCCGCGGTGAGTCCGGGGAAAACACTGGCCCGGGTGGGCACCGCGACCCGGTCGTCGAGTTGCTCCGCGCCGTCTTCCGCGGGTTCGGCGGCCAGAACCGGCAGCCAGGGGCTGTCCCGTAGTTCGGCCAGCAGCTCCTCCCGCAGCAGACCGTCGACCTCGCTGCGCGCGAACCCCGGCGCCGGAACGAGCACCGGGCGGTCCGCGGGCGGCAGCGCCCGGGCGAATCCGGCATAACCGGTGGCCAGTTCGCGTAGCCGGGTGCCGGGCAGGATCCGGCGGCGGTCGGGTTGCATGGGGATATCGGCGATCAGCAGCGCCGGCAGGCTCAGCTCCTCGTCGGAACGGGTCGGGGCGCGCAGCACATCGGGTGGCGCGGCCACCGGGCGGCCGGCTCGTACCGGCAGCAGCCAGCGCGCCCGCGGCGTCCGGTACTCCCACCACAAACGCTCGGATTCGGCGGTGCCGATCCGCACTTCCCGCAACCCCGGTGTCGCGAGATCCCGGATCACCGAACGAGCCACGAAATCCTCGACCCGGATTTCTTCGAGGGCGGGTAATTCCAGTAGCAGATCCACTGCCTCGGACCGCATGGACTCCAGCAGTGCCACCGGGTCGATATCCGGGCGCAGCCGCAGCACGATCTCGGTATCGGCATCGTCTGCCGGCCGTTCGGCAAGCGGCCAGGCCAGCCGCAATACCGGTGGGGCGAACTCCGCTGTGTCGTCCGGGAGGGACACTCCGGCCGCTGCCGACTCCACCCGTGTGCGCTCCCGGGAGAAACGCAACGATCCGCTGGTCGAGCGGAATTCGATCTCGTCGCTCACCGTCAGCACCGCGGTGAACCCGACCCCGAACCGCCCGACTTCACCTGTTTCGCCGGTTTTCCCGGACGACCGCAAGGCGGTCAGCGCATGTACGCCCGTAACGTCCAGCGGTGCGCCGGTATTCGCGATCGAGAGGGTGCGGCCGGTGCAGCGCACGACGATCCGGCCCGGCACCCCGGCCGCGACCGCGGCATCGGCGGCATTCTGCGCCAATTCGGTGAGCAGCCGATCCCGGTAGCCGGCCCGGACGAGGTCTGCTTCGGTCGCCGCGTCCTCCCGCAGCCGGGTCGGCGAATCCCGCCAGGCCGCCAGCACGGCGGCGCGCAGCCGCGCAGTACCGAAGGGGTCGGGCGCGGCGGACTGCCGCTCATCGGATACAGCGGCTCGCCGGTCATCGGGCACAGCGGCGTGCTGTTCCACGGACGGCCGCGCCGGTCCGCCCGTCTCGCCCCAGGCGCCGATCTCACTCACCGCCTCAGCGTACGTGCCCGCTCCCCTTCGCCGAATCCCGAACCACCCCGCGAGAACATGCGCGCCCGCGGACTCGATTCCGTCCGCGCACGCCGACCGTAGTAGCGCCGAAAGTGTTGCAGCGCAATATCCTTCGGCGAGAATGGCCGGTGACCGGCACCCGGAATCAGTTTCCCGACTCCGGCACCGATCCCTCCCGTGTTTCGCCGGTCTCCGCCACCGGAGCACCGCTCTCCGACCGGTCGCTCCCAGGCGCCGAATCGGCAATCTGTGTGGCCGGGCCGGTGGGCGCTTGCCGCGAATCCACCACCTGGTTCGCCGGCTCCCCCGTCACATCGTCGGCGCCCCCCGGTGTTCCGGCTCCGGACGGCGTCGACTCCGCCGGATCGCCGGCGGGCTCGTCGCCGACCGCGGCCGAATGCCGGCCTTGCCCCTCCGCATCGCCCACCACAAGATCCCGCGAAGCATCGGCTCCCGGCAACTCCGGACCGCCGGCCGGACCCGAGTGGACCGGCTCGCCTTCCTCCGCAGCCGATGTTTCGGCCGTGCCGGCAGTGTCCGCCGATTCCGGCGAACCCACCTGGACAACCTCCACCGCGGCGTCGTCGTAGGCCTCGTACAGCGGCGATCCGGCGCCGGTCGGCAAGGCGGTTTCCGAATGCGCGCCGCAGCCGTAACCCAGGTGCACGACATGGCCGTCGGCGCCCATGGCATTGGCGCAGACGCCGAACGCCGCACGCAACGCGCCGGCCAGCGGCACGTAGAAACCACACGTCTCACAGGAGGCCGGGGCGGCCTTGGCCATGTCGCTGTCCGGGCCGAATTCTTCGTACCAGCGTTGCGCTGCCTCGGCCCGGCCCTCGAGGCTGAGGACCTGCTTACGGCCCAGACCCACCTGGTAGGCGACTTCGTCGATCTCCGGATCGCCGGTGGCCGTATAGCCCGGTACCAAACGCGGATCGTCGGCCGGCGGCGCGAGCAGATCTCCGGGAGCAAGATCGCCGGGGCGGATGCGCTGCTCCCACGGGACGAACTCCGGGGCGATCAACGCGTCGGGACCGGGCAGCAGCGCCGATTCGCTCACCGTCACCCGGTCGGTGTCCGGGGCGGCGGCTACCACCACCGCCCACTGCCAGCCGTGGTAGCCGGGCAAGGTGGCCTCGAAGCAGTGCGTGGCGGCGCATTCGTCCTCCGCACGCACACCGAGATGCACCCCGACTCCGGTGGGCTCCAGGTCCAGGAGCGCACTACGAGCCAGGTCGACGGCATCGGCCAGAATGAACCGCACCTCGGGGTCCGAAACAGATACTGCGCTCACGGTCTACATTTTGCCGTATGAAGCACACTGGGCGTAGCTGGGTCGGTGCCGCGTTGATGTGCCTGCTCGCACCGGGCGCCTGCGCAAACGCCGACAACACCGCCCCGCGCATGTCCGTCGAGGTGCTCGCGACCCACCCGCACGACCCGAAGGCGTTCACCCAGGGCCTCGAGATCGACGGGGACGTGCTGTACGAGGGCACCGGGATGGTCGGGCAATCCGATGTGCGCAGCACCGACCGGCGTACCGGCGCCGAGGTCGCGCACACCGAGCTGCCTCTGCCCTTCTTCGGCGAGGGCATCACCGTGGCGGGCGATACGCTGTGGCAGCTCACCTGGAAAGAAGGCGTGGCCTTCGCGCGCGACCCGCGATCGCTGGCCGAGCAGCGGCGCGTGCACTATCAGGGCGAAGGGTGGGGTCTGTGCCACCGGGACGGGCGGCTGATCATGAGCGACGGATCGGCGACGCTCACCTTCCGCGACCCGGAAACGTTCGCCGTCACGGGCTCGGTCGCGCTGACCGGCCATCCGGACGCGCGGTTGAACGAACTCGAATGCGCCGCGGACGGCTCGGTCTACGCCAACGCCTGGCCCACCGACGAGATCCTGCGGATCGATCCCGGCACCGGGCGGGTCCTGGCGGTGATCGATGCGGCCGGGTTGCTCCCACCGGCGCAACGCGCCGGTACGGATGTACTGAACGGGATCGCCGCGATCCCGGGTACCGACCGTTTCCTGATCACCGGAAAGTACTGGCCGGCGATGTTCGAGGTCCGTTTCGTCCCGGCCTGAACGCACCGGAGCGGAGCGACGCAGCTCACTTTCCGGACCGCCCTGGACAGGGCGGGGTTTCGCCGCGGCCGCCGTGGGCCAGAATTGAGGAGTGCCCACTTCCCGCGAGCCCTCCGGTTCCGATCGCGGTCAGTGGCCCGCCGGCGAGTCACCGCCACCCCAGCGGCATCCAGGTTTCGACCGCTACCCACCGCCGAACGTGCCACACCGCCACCGCGAACCCGACCCCGGCAGCACCCGCCCGGCCCCGCCCCCGACCCGACCGCTCCCGTCCGGCGACTCCGCGCCCGACCGCGGCGCGGCGACGCATGGGTCCGGCCGGGTGAGCCGCTTCGCCCGGGTCTTCGGCGCACTGGGCGGTTCCCGGGGCTCCGCGCGTCCGGCGTCCCGCGAACCCTCCGGCCGGGCCGGCGACCGGTTCGGTAACGCAGCCACACCGGAGAACTCCGCGTCCCCTGGGTACCGGCCGCCCGGTAACGCAGCCGCGCGAGAGGCCGCCGCACCAAGCCCGGGTCCCGCGGCGGCACGGGGGACGTCCGGGCCGCGCCGCGGCTCCCGTCCCGCATTCACGACGGCAGACCCGTCCACACCCGACTTCGAGGCACCCGGAGTTACGGGCGTCCGGGAAGGCACACCGCCGAACAGCGGCGGCCGGCCCTGGTCCGCGGGCGCGCGGGAGAGCGCCGCGCCGGACGACCGCCGAGTATTCGCCGACCCGCCCTGGACTGGGGCGGGCGCCGGTCACCCGGCATCCGGCACCGGCCATCCGCTTCCCCCCGGCGACCACGCGGCACGCGGGCGCCCGGGCGATCCCGCGCCCACCAAGGAGTACCGCGGCGCCGATCTCGATCCCGAGCACGATGACGACGGCCGCCGGGTTCCCCGCAAACTCACCGTCACCCGGGTGGCGGCCATGCGTGGCAAAGAGCTCACCGGCAAAGGCATCGCCACCTTCCGGCGGGCCGCGGAGGCCGACGGTGCGGACAAATCGGGTCTCACCGCACTCACCTACGCCACCATGGCCAACTTCGCGCTGGACGCCGCGATCGCGGTGGCGCTGGCCAATACCCTGTTCTTCGCCAGCGCGACCGCCGAGAGCAAATCCAAGGTCGCGCTGTACCTGCTGATCACCATCGCACCGTTCGCGATCATCGCGCCGCTCATCGGACCGGCCCTGGACCGTCTCCAGACCGGCCGCCGGCTGGCACTGGCCGCATCGTTCGCCGCCCGCGCGGTCCTGGCCGTGGTGTTGATCTTCAGCATGGACAGCTGGGTGCTGTATCCGCTCGCGCTCTGCATGATGGTGCTGAGCAAATCGTTCGCCGTACTCAAGAGCGCGGTGACACCCCGGGTGCTGCCACCGGATATCGACCTGGTCCGCACCAATTCCCGGCTCACCGTATTCGGCCTGGTGGGGGGCACTTTGGGCGCCGGCGGCATCGCCGGGGCGACGGCCGCGCTCACCGGCTCCACCGGCGCCTTGATCCTGGCCACCGCTATCGCGATCGGTGGCGCGTATCTGAGCTGGCAGATTCCGCGCTGGGTGGAGATCACCGAGGGCGAGGTGCCCGCCACCCTCGGCTATCACGGCGACGACCCGCAGACCGAAATCCTCGAACCCGGCCGCGACTCACCGGTGCCGCCGCGTAAACGCCGGCAACCGCTGGGGCGTGCGGTGGTCACCGGGCTGTGGGGTAACGGCAGTATCCGGGTTCTCACCGGTTTCCTGACCTTCTACATCGCCTTCGTCGCCAAGGCGACCGAGCATCGCCCCGTCCAGCAGGCGGCGATGCTGGGCCTGGTCGGCGCGGCCGCCGCCGTCGGCAACTTCGCCGGGAACGCCACCGGTGCACGACTTCGGCTCGGCCGGCCCTCGCTGATCGTGGTGAACTGCACCCTGGCCTGCACGGCCGCCGCCGCGGCCGCACTGATCCTGGACAATCTGCTAGGGGCGGCGCTGGCCGCGCTGGTGGCCGCGGCCGCCAGCGCACTGGCCAAGGTCTCGCTGGATGCGTCCATCCAGGACGATCTGCCGCCGGAGTCGATCGCCTCCGGGTTCGGCCGATCCGAAACGGTGCTGCAGCTGAGCTGGGTGATCGGCGGCGCCGGCGGAGTCCTGCTGCCGACCGACTATTGGAAGGGGTTCGCGGTGGTCAGTGCCGTGCTCGCCGCGGGCCTGGTCCAGACTGTGCTGAGTTCGCGTGGACACAGCCTGCTGCCCGGCCTCGGTGGCCGCCGCCCGCTGCACGCCGAACAGGAAATCCCGCACCACGACCCGCCACGAGGAGACACCGCTCGGTGAGTACGAAAACCCGCACAACCCTCGCCCTGGCCCTGGCCGCGCTCCTCGTGCTGGTGGCCGGTACCGCCGGTGTGGTCTGGCTGCTCGCGCGCGACGCCGAACCGCACGAGCCGGAACTCACCGCGTACGCGCACGGGCGGGCCGTCACGGTGCCGCCGTTCTACTACTGCACGGTGCGGATGGAGGACTGCCGGCAGGGCGAAACCGTTTTCTTAGCGGTTCCGGCCGGTAACCCGCTGCAGATCTCGCTGCCGTCGCAGGTGGTAGGCACACCGTGGGAACTGCTTCCGCTGTATGCGCGGGAGAACGGCGAGGTGGTCGAGAAACCCAGCAGCTATCGCGACCATCCCGAGAACGCCCGCGCCCTGACCGTCGACTCGCAACCCGAGCCGGGCCTGGAGCTCATCGGAGTGGAACTGCAGGTGATGATCCTGGCGATCGACGAGACCGGGAAAGAATTCTCCATTCCGCACGCCATCTGGTCGATCAAGACCGTTTGAGACGCGAGGGCCGGCCCGGAATACGGGGCCGGCCCACTGCCGCCGCTGTGTGCGGATCAGCTGTCGAGTTCGCGTGCGACCGCGCGTACCACCTCGGAGATCCGCTGCGCCGTCTTCCGGTCCGGATAGCGGCCCTTGCGGAGATCCGGCTGGACCTTGGCCTCCAGCAGGGTGATCATGTCTTCGACCATGCCGTGTAGCTCGTCGGGGCTGTGCTTACGCGCCGGGGGCTCCTTGCGCGCGCCGCGCTCCTGGTTCTGCCGGACCGACGGGGGCGCTTCGACCAGCTTCAGGCTCAGCGCCTGCGGACCGCGGCGGCCGGCTGCCATACCGAACTCCACCCGCTGACCGGGCTTCAGCGTTTCCACGCCCTGGGGCAGCGCGGACGAGCGGACGTAGACGTCCTCACCCTCGTCCTGGGAAAGGAAGCCGAAGCCCTTTTCCACGTCGTACCACTTCACCTTGCCGGTCGGCACTGCGCTCACCCGTTCGTCTGTTCGGCGCCCGGCCCGCGGGAGCGGGCGCACATATCCGCGGAAACCCGCCGGTGGCGGGTTCTGCCTTGCACTCGAAAAACGCGCCCCGCAAGCATGCAGGACGCGAGATCATTCCAGAGTCTACCCCGGTAGCCAGGGCGTCAGCACATCAGTTTTACCGTCGAAGGGTGACCAACCCTGCCGATCCCCGCCCCTCCGAATCGTCGTCCGGGCGCACTCCGGGCACCTGGCTGCTGCAGGTGGCGCTGGGACTGTTCGCCCTCGGACTGCTCGCGATCGTGGCGATCTTCCTGACGCCGATCCTCACCGACGGCAAGCCGGGGCTGCTGTTGTACCTGGGGGCCATGCTGGCGCCGGTGGGCTTCGTCCTGGCGTTGATCTTCGCGCTGCGCTCCGGCCGCCGAGCCAAGTGACAACTGTCTAGTACCCGCCGAGATGCCCCGAAATGCGTTCTGTGATGATAATCACATCACGGAATAATAACGGGCCTTGTGGGGACTTGCGGCCCCGCGGCGCGAGCCCACTAGCTGCGCAGAGTCGCCGAGAGCCGGTTGTGACCACTCCGCAACCGCGTCGCACACGCCGGTTACCAAAAAGTGATTTTTCGCGGGATCCGTCGTACCGTCTTACCCAGCCGGGCACACCGGCCCACCGGCCCGCCGCACCGAACCTCGCCCCGCGGGTACCGGACCCCAAGGAAACGACAGGGGCGAGGGCGGGACGGGCACCCTCTCAGCCTGGACCCGAGCGAAACCCTCGCAGGTGCGTACGAGAGGAAGACGAACCCGAATGAGTGGACGCCACCGCAAGCCCACCAATACCGGTCGCACTGTGGCCAAGGTCGCCGTTACCGGCGCCATGATCAGCGGTGCGGGTGCAGCCCTCGCCGGTAACGCCAGCGCGGCACCCGACTCCGACTGGGATCGACTCGCGCAGTGCGAAGCCGGTGGTAACTGGGCCATCAACACCGGCAACGGCTATCACGGCGGACTGCAGTTCTCGCAGAGCACCTGGCAGGCGCACGGCGGCGGAGAGTACGCGCCGACCGCGAACCAGGCCTCCCGCGAACAGCAGATCGCCGTCGCCGAAAAGGTCCTCGCCTCGCAAGGCTGGGGAGCCTGGCCTTCCTGCTCCTCCTCGCTGGGCCTGAGCAGCGGCTCGACCCCGCGCGAGGCACCGTCCGATACCCCCGCCGTGCAGACCGAGGCCCCGAGCACCCCGGCTGCCCCCTCCGCTCCCCAGCAGGCGCAGGCCCCGGCGCAGACCCAGACCCAGGAGGTCTACACCGCGGTGGATCGTGCCCTCGCCGCCGTCCAGGCGCAGGGTGTGCAGGTCCCGCAGCCCGCGCTGGACCTCTTCGAGGCGGTCAAGGCCGGCACCCCACAGCTGGATCCCGCACTCCTGGGCTTCTACGAGACCCACAAGGGCATGCTGCCCAACTGAGCGGCACCCCTACTACGAAAGAACCCCGTATCCCATTCGGATACGGGGTTCTTTCGTTCTCCCGGCTCAGCGGTTGATCACCGTGTGCGGGTGCACGTACGGCAGCTGCTCGGCGGCCACCGGGAACTCGGTGTCCTCACCGAAGGGCGAGAGGTTACCGGAACGAGTCGACGACAACTCGGTGACGGCATGCTCGCCGTCGGCCACCTCGGGCCAGCCGTTGTCTACGTAGGGTTTCTTCGATTTGTTCACCACACCCTCATTCTGGCATGTCCGCCCGGACGCCCGGCACCACAACCGCTGCTCGGCGGGGCTGCCCGGCCACTCGCCACCGGACCCGCGACCGGGCCGCAACCGCACCGCGAACCCGGGCCGCGGCTAATCTGGACCGGATGACCGGCCCAGACTCGTATACCGCTTGGCTCGGCGGGCGTACCGACCCCCAACTGGTGGCGCTGCTCGAACGGCGACCCGATCTCGCGGTCCCGCTGCCCGCTTCCATGGCGGTACTCGCCGCACGTGCCGAACAGCGCGCCTCGGTCTTGCGGGCCGCCGATGATCTGGATACGACGGCGTTCGGGATCGTGGAAACCCTGGCGGTACATACCGCGTCCGGGAACGAACCCATGACGCGGACCGAGCTGAAACGGGCACTGCGTGGGCGCGCCAAAGCGGCCACCGTGGAGGCCGGACTGACCGAGCTCGCCGACCGGGCCCTGATCTGGTTCGAGGACGACCGGATCCGGCTGGTGCCGGCCGCCGCCGAGGCGCTGCCGTGGCCGCTGGGCAGCGGTACCGATACCGATTCGCTGGGCGAGCCGGAGATCACCGCGGCACTGGCCGGCCTGCCCGCCGCCGAACGCGCACTACTGGACAAACTTGCCGAAACCGGCCCGCGCGGGCGTACCCGCGACGCCGCGCCCGGCGCCCCGGCCGACCGCCCTGTTCCCCAACTGCTGGCGCGCCGATTGCTGCGCCGGATCGACGACGAGACGGTGGAACTGCCGCCCGCGGTCGGCCAGGTGCTCCGTGGTGAACCGGTCACCGATCCGCACCAGCTGACCCCGCCCGAGCCGGCGGCCACCACGCATTCGGTGGCCGAGGTGAACGGCGTGGGCGCCGGGGAGGTCGGCGAACTGCTGCGGCACTGCACCGCGATCGTGGACGTACTCGGCCAGGCGCCCGCACCGGCGCTGCGGGCCGGTGGGCTCGGGGTGCGGGAACTGCGCCGGATCGCCCGTGCGGCGGGTATCGACGAAACCCGCGCCGGGTTGCTGGTGGAGTTACTGGCCGCGGCGAAGCTCATCGAAAAGGGCTTCCCGGATCCGCCGCCGGAGGCCGACGCCGACGAGTTCTGGGCACCCACCCCCGCCGCCGATTCGTGGCTCGAAGCGCCGCCCGCGCGACGCTGGGTGCCGCTGGCGCACGGCTGGCTGGAGCTCGACCGCTATCCCTGGATGATCGGCCTGCGCGACGCCGCCGACAAACCACTGGCGGCGCTCGCACACGAACTGCGGGTGCCGCACGCGGTGCGCGAACGCCGCAGCGTCCTGGAAACCCTCGCCGAGCAGCCACCGGGTACCGCGATGGATCCGGGCGTTATCGGCCGGCTGCTGGCCTGGCGCGCCCCGCGCCGGCGGCGGCTCTACCGCGGCCAGGTCGTGGAGAGCACCCTGCGCGAGGCGGCGGCCCTCGGGCTGGTCGGGCGCGGCGCCCTCACCGCCGCCGGGCGAGCCCTGCTCACCGATACCCCGTCGGCGGGCGCAGCCGCCGGGGGGTGGGGCCGACCCGCCCCAGTGGGTGATGTGGTGGGGCCGTAGAGTTCGCCGAGGGTCGCGGCCTCCTCGGGGCCGTTGCGGCTGAAACCTTCGATATCCAGCAGGCTCTCATCGCACCAGCGGGGTGCGTGCAGCCCGGCCAGGTTCGCCACGGCCGCGTCCG
>NZ_JARWPM010000192.1 GCF_029869215.1 Nocardia carnea | reverse complement strand
TTATAACACCCCCCGGCGCGGCGGGCACCCGCCCGACAACACCCTCGGCGCTGCGTCGGTGGCCCTTGCGACGCTCGCGCGGCTGCCTACTGTGTATTGTTGTCGCCCGGCCGGGGCGGCGGGGCGGGACGCTGGGTGCGCTGCTGGAGGACTGCAAGGTCACCGCCGGCGATTTCGCTCGCAGCCGATCTTGGATCACCGATCACCGTTTCTATAGATACACAGACCCGCTCGACCTCTCCAAGCCTCCGACACCAGTCGGCCCACCGATGCCAACGTCGGTCGAATGTTGACCCAGCCAGTCCGCTTGGGTTCAAGCGGAACCAGAGAGTCAGGTATTCAGCCGGACGCGACATCGAATCGCATTGCAAACCGTCGGCCGCCGAGGCTTCGTCCTCGGAGGTGGACACGCAGTCGTGCTCCACGGGATGGGCACACGGCCATCAGAGGGTGTGCGTCGGCGGCGGCGCTCTTGGTGCCGGACACGCTGCGGCGTTCCCGGCACCGGGTGGCTTGCAGCGGGTTCACCGCGTAGCCGGCCGCGACCAGCGCGGCGACCCAGGGGCCGCGGTCGGTTTCGATGCCGATCCGCACCTCGGCTTTGTCGTCGTCACCGAGGTGTTCGGCGAGGATGGCATGGAACCGGGCGATCCCGGCGATTCCCTCGGGTAGCCGGGTTCGGCCAGGCGTTTGCCCTGTTCGTTCATCACCTCGATGTCGTGGTGATCCTCCGCCCAATCGTCGCCGACCAGCAGCACGGATACCTCCTCTTTCGTCATGTGGCACACGCATGATCCGGCAGCGGTCGGGAGTAGTCTGCGACCTGATGAACCTGTGCTCACGCCCCGATGGGCGGGCACGACATCCCAGCAGCGATCCAGCCTCCCGGCCGACCGGTAGGGGCACGATCTCTGAACAGGACTCGAAGTTCGGGGTGTGTCTGTGCTCACCTGCCGGCCACTGCCAGTAGCTGGTCTGCCCTACCGAAACGCAGCGGAAGCGGCCTACTCACTAGGATTCATTAAGATGTCGACCTGTTCTCAGACGTTCGCGGCACTCCCGGCGAAGTGGCCGATGACGTGATCGCCGCGTTCACGTCCGCCGGGCACCCCGGCCCTGACAACCAGCAGAGAGAAGTCCCGAAGCGAGTCGAGGGAACACCAACCACTCCCGGCATCATCAACACCAGGAGCATCGCAAGACACCTTA
This sequence comes from Nocardia carnea, assembly GCF_029869215.1. Lineage (GTDB taxonomy): Bacteria > Actinomycetota > Actinomycetes > Mycobacteriales > Mycobacteriaceae > Nocardia > Nocardia carnea_B. Next base: position 10,957 of record NZ_JARWPM010000192.1, on the reverse strand, counting down.
GGGGACTAAACCCTAAAAAATGGCCACTGAACTGGGAGAATGTATGGAAACGAGAGAACCGCTTCCATACGCCTAAATGCAAATCCCCAGTACAAGGCCGCCTTCGACCTAATGGTGGAGCTAAGGGGACTCGAACCCCTGACCCCCACACTGCCAGTGTGGTGCGCTACCAGCTGCGCCATAGCCCCGGATGGTTGCCGCCGGTTCCCCGGCTGCCTGAACGAAGTTACACCACCTCCACGGCAGGCACCAAATCGGCTGGATTCGGGGTGAACGGTGAGGTCAGGGGGCGACCCGCTGGACCCAGTCCTGGTTCTCGAGGTCGATCTTCGTTGCGACGTCGAACACACTGGGGGTTGCCGCGTCGCCTTCGAGGGCGGCTTTCAGGTCATCGAGGGCCGCGGTCGCCTGGGACTTCGCCTGGTCGGTGCGGGCGCCGGTGCGGATGCAGTCGTGGGCGGTCTGCGGGGCGCCGGATTCGGTGGCGAGGGTCGCGAGCTCGTCGTCGGTGAGACCGGAGCCTTCTTCCGGCTGGCGGGTGGTGAAGAGGGTGTCGTGGAATTTCGAGTAGGTGATGCCGGAGCCGGTCTCGGCGACGCATTGCAGCGCGGCGGCGGCGCGGGTTGAGTAGTCGCCGCTGTCGGATTTGGGGTCGAGGAAATTGACGAAGCGGTAGCGGACGGCGAGTTTGCCCTCGTCGACTTTCTGGGCGATCTCCTGGCCGTAGAGGTGTTCGAGGTTGCCGCAGCCCGGGCACAGGGGGTCTTCGTAGATTTCGATCGTTTTCGGGGCGTCCGGCAAGCCGAGCCGGACGCCGCCGTCGCTCTGCACCGCGGCCGTCACCGCGGGGTTGCGGACCGGGCCGTAGCCGTCGTTGCGCACCTCGGTCCCGCCCGAACCCCACCGGTAGGCGAGGAAAACGATCAGCACGATCAGCGCCAGGGCGACCCCGCCCAGGGCGTAGGTGGTCCCGCTGGACATGGGGCGTGGGGTGTACCCGGACGGCGAATTGCTCACGCGACCACTCTGCCGTATCCGGGCGAACCGGTCACGTACGGCCGCCCGGCGCAGGCCGTCAGCGCTTCGGGGCTGCGGTGCCTTTGCTTCCGGGCGCACCCGGAAGGTCGGCGCTTCCCGTCTCGGGGGCGGCGGGGCTCTCCGCCGAGGCAAGCGCCGAACCGATGCGATCCGGCTTCGGCGCGCCACGCTCCTCGCGCGATTCGGGTTCGAGACTCGCCCGCTGCATCGGTTCGGGAACGATGTACCAGGCCAGTGCCGCCACCGCCAGTAGTGAGCCGGTCACCGCCAGGCCTGCACCGTAGGACAGGCGCTGGGCGATGGCGCCGACCACGATCGGGCCGAGTACGGTGCCCAGATCCTGCGACATCTGGAAGCCGGCGAGCATGGTGCCGCCGCGGGCACGGGAGCCGATGATATCGCCGACAGCGGCCTGCTGAGCGGGCGTGAACAGGCCCGATCCGACCCCGGCGACGAACGAGGTGATCAGCAACCACACCAGATCCGGGGCCAGGCCGAGGCCGGTGGTGCCGATCGCGCAGACCAGGGCCCCGGAGATCAGCAGCGGGCGGCGGCCGTAATTGTCGGAGAGACGGCCGGCGAAGAACAGGACGGTCGCGTTACCGGCGGCGAACACGGTCAAGGCCACCCCCGCCATCCCGAACGGCTGGCCGAGCACCTCCACCACGAGCAGCGGGACGAGCGCCATCCGCACCCCGAACACCGCCGCGCCGCTGGCGAAGTTCGACCAGAGCGCCGCCCGGTATTCGGGGCGGGACAGGCCCTGCACGAAACTCACGGTGGCGACATCACCCGCCGATTCGGATTCGGTGATCCGGGAGTCCTTCAGGTTGAAGTACACCACCGCCACGGCCAGCAGCAGGGCGACCGCGTAGATGAGGAAAGGCGCGCGCAGACCGAATCCGGCCAGCGCGCCACCGATGAGCGGACCGGACAGGCCGCCGATCAAGAAACAGGTGGACCACAGGCCGGTGACCCGGCCGCGTTCGGTAGGCGGGGACAGCCGGATCACCAGCGCCATCGAGGAGACGGTGAACATGGTCGACCCGACACCGCCCAGCGAACGCAGCACCATCAACTGCCAGTAGGTCTGGGCGAAGGCGCTGGCCCCGGTGGAGAGCGCGACAATGAGCAGCCCGACCAGGTAGATCCGCCGCTCCCCCAGCAACTGCACCAACCGCCCGCTCACCGGGGCGAACAGCAGCCGCATCGCGGCGAACGCGCTGACAATCGCCGACGCCGCCGCCACCCCGACCCCGAAACTCAGCGCGAACTGCGGCAACACGGGCGCGACCAGGCCGAACCCGACGGCGATACAGAACGCGGCCCCGATCAGCACCCAGATCTCAGCGGGCAGCGGCGCCTTCCCCGGCTTGTTCCGGCGGCCGAACAGCCGGAAACGACGCGACGGCCTCTCGACCGCGGTCCGACCACCCGTTCCCCCGGCACCGCCGGAATCGAGCCGATCGTCCGCCACACCGTCACCACTCACCCCGGCAACCAACGCCGAGGCAGCCGTCACAATTCCCTGTATCTTTGGTGCCGCCTCCGGCGGCACGGGGTTTGGCCCCCAAAGTGCCAGCGGTAAGCCCAAGGCCCAAGCCGCGGGGCCCCCACGGCAAGGGCGCGGGGAACACGGGCGGGGCGCCCCCCCCCCCCACCCCGCGCACACCGCGGGCACGGGCCGAACCCTCCGAGGGCCTCGTAAGACTCGGCACCGCCGTAGTCGCGTCCGGGTTCGGGGTTATGCGAACCTCCAAGGGCCTCGTAAGACTCGGCACCGCCGTAGTCGCGTCCGGGTTCGGGGTTATGCGAACCTCCAAGGGCCTCGTAAGACTCGGCACCGCCGTGGTCACGTCCGGGTGCGGGGTTATGCGAACCTCTCAGGGCCTCGTGAGACTCGGCACCGTCGTGGTCGCGTCTGGTTTCGGGTTATGTGAACCTCGTAGGACCTCGTATGACTCGGCGCCGCCATGGTTGCGTTCGGGTTCGGGGTTATGTGAACCACTCGGGGCCTTGTAAGGCTTCGGCGCCGCCGTGGTTCAGGGCGGGGTTATGTGAACCCCGACCGGGCTCGTAAAACTCGGCACCGCCGCTGGGCACGTCCGGTTTCGTGATTGTGCCGACCTCGGGTGGCGTCGGCTAACCGTCTGACAGCACCCGGCCCACCAGCTCGCGGGCTGCTTCCTGGACTTGGGCCAAGTGGTCGGGGCCGTGGAAGGACTCCGCGTAGATCTTGTACTTGTTCTCGGTGCCCGACGGGCGGGCCGCGAACCAGGCGTTCTCCGTACTCACCTTCAGACCGCCGAGTCCGGCGCCGTTGCCGCGGGCGCGGGTGGCGACCTCGGTGATCGGTTCGCCCGCGATTTCCCCGGCGGTGACCTGGCCGGGGTCGAGGGCGGCGAGAAGCTTTTTCTGTTCGGCGTCGGCGGGGGCGTCGATCCGGGCGTAGGCGGGGCTGCCGTGGTTGCGTTCCAGTTCGAGGTAGCGGGCCGATGGGCTCTGGCCCGTGACGGCGGCGATCTCGGCGGCCAGCAGGGCCAGCAGGATCCCGTCTTTCTCCGTGGTCCAGACGGTGCCGTCCATCCGGAGGAAGGCGGCGCCGGCGCTTTCCTCACCGCCGAAGGCGAGGCTGCCGCTGAACAGGCCGGGCACGAACCATTTGAACCCCACCGGTACCTCGTAGACATCGCGGCCCAGAACTCGCGCGACCCGATCGATCATCGCCGAGGTCACCGCGGTCTTCCCGATCTTGGTGAGCGCATCCCAGCCGCGCCGGTTCGCCACCAGGTAGTCGATCGCGACGGCGAGGAAATGATTCGGGTTCATCAGGCCGCCGTCGGGGGTGACGATGCCGTGCCGGTCGGCGTCGGCGTCGTTCCCGGTGGAGATGTCGTAGTCGTCGCGGATCGATACCAGCGAGGCCATCGCATGCGGGGAGGACGGGTCCATCCGGATCTGGCCGTCGCCGTCCAGCGGCATGAAGCTCCACGTGGGGTCCACGGTCGGGTTCACGACCTCGAGTTCGAGGTCGTAGCGCTGGCCGATCTCCTCCCAGTAGTCGACACTCGCGCCGCCCATCGGGTCGGCGCCGAGCCGGATCCCGGCGCCGCGGATGGCGTCGAGGTTCAGCACCGCGGGCAGGTCGGCGACGTAGTGGTCGAGGTAGTCGTAGCGGCCGGCGGCGGCCATGGCCTGCGCGAGCGGGGCCCGTTTCACCTCGGCGAGGCCGCCGCGCAGCAGTTCGTTGGCGCGTTCGGCGATGGCGTCGGTGGCGCCGGTATCGGCGGGGCCACCGTGCGGCGGGTTGTATTTGATACCGCCGTCGCGGGGCGGGTTGTGCGACGGGGTCACCACGATGCCGTCGGCCTGCGGGCGGGTGGTGTCGCGATTGTGGCGCACCACGGCGTGACTGAGCGCGGGCGTGGGGGTGTAGCGACCGCGGGCGTCGACCACGGCGCTCACGTCGTTACCGGCGAGGACCTCCAGCACCGTGGTCCAAGCGGGTTCGGACAGCGCATGGGTGTCCCGGGCCAGGTATACCGGACCGGTGATCCCGCGGGTGGCCCGATATTCCACGACGGCCTGGGTGATCGCCAGGATATGGGCTTCGTTGAAGGTGGCGTCCAGGCTCGAACCGCGGTGGCCGGAGGTCCCGAAGACGACCCGCTGGGTGGGTTCGCCGGTGTCGGGGACGCGGCTGTAGTACGCCGTCACCAATCCCGGAACATCCACCAGATCGACGGGACGGGCAGGCCGCCCGGCTCGGTTGTGCGCCATATTCGGAACTCCCTTCGTGGTGGGCCGTACCCGGCTGGTCATCGTGATCATCCGAACAGCCCCGCGGTCGCGGCGCCGAGATAGACCGCGCCGAGGCAGATCCCGGTGTTGAGCACGATATTGCCGAACGCGTACCCGGTGGCGCCGCCGGTGGCGAGCCGGATGGTCTCGTAGCCGAATGTGCTGAAGGTGGTGAAGGCACCGCAGAATCCGATACCGGCGGCGGCCGCCACGGCACCGCCGGTATCCGCGCCGATCAACAGACCCAGCAGCGCCGAGCCCGCGACGTTGACGGTGAGCGTGCCCAGCGGCAGCCGGGTTCTGTTGCCCGCGGTGACCACACGATCGACGAGGTAGCGCGCCGGCGCACCGAGCATTCCGCCCAGTACCACCCAGACCGCGGTCACCGGCCGCCCCGCTCGCCCGGCCGGTGTTGCGGACCCGTCGAAACCACCATGACCCGACCCCTCTCGCTCGTGCCGTCCTACGTTCAGCTCGTGCCGTATTCCGTTGCCCCGCCACACCTTCGCGCAATCCACCGGGTGACCGATATTCCGGCGGCCACCGCGCCCAGACAGATCACCACGGTTCCACCGAGGTATCCGAGCGCCACCCCGGTGGAACCCGATTCGAGCAGTGTACGAACCTCGCCGCTGTAACTGGAAAACGTGGTGAACCCACCGAGCACACCGACCCCCAGAAACGGGCGAATCAGCCGATGCGGAATCCACACCTCGGTGATGAGCACCATCAGTACCCCGATCGCCAGGCAGCCGAGGAGGTTTGCAAGGAAAGTGGCCCATGGAAACTCGCCGGGCCCGACGGGAATCCGCAGCGCGAGCCCATAACGCGCACCCGCACCCAGCCCGCCGCCGCAGGCGACGACCGCCAGAACTGGGGCGTCGATCGGGGCGGGGCCGATGGTTTCACTCATGCTCCGGCACCTCCGAACCGGCGTACTACGACCACGAACTCAGTGCGCGGATCACGACCCGCAACAGTATCCGCAGGCGAGAAGGGATTTACGTGCGCCCGGATCGAAACGGTTCGCGTTAATTCGTAGCTTGCTACCATTCCGGATGTGAACCTCGCCACCACTGCGCCCCGGACGCGCCGTCTCCGGGTGGATGCGGCGCGTAATCACCAGCGGATCATCGATGCGGCCCGGGAACTGTTCGCCGACCGCGGACTCGAGATCACGCTCGACGATGTGGCCGAACGCGCGGGGGTCGGGTTGGGCACCGTGTACCGCCGGTTCGCCAACAAACGTGAACTCATTTCCGAGGTGTTCGCCGGGCATGTCCGCGAATTCGCCGAAGCCGCCCGAGACGCGCTCGCCGCGGAGGATCCGTGGGACGGGGTGGTGCGCCTGTTCGAATACGCGTGCCGGCATATGGCGACCAATCGCGGCTTCAGCGAAGTAATGCTCGAAATGCATGACGATCCCGAACGCTTCGGTTACCCGCGGGAGCAGATCGGCCCCGCGGTGGCGGCGGTGATGGAGCGGGCGCGGGACGCCGGTGTGGTGCAGCCGGGCATCGAGGCCACCGACCTGTTCGCGTTGATCTACATGGTCGATTCGCTCGCGGAGTTCGCCCGGCCTGTGGATTCCGATATCTGGCGGCGCTATATGGCGATCACTCTCAACGGCATTCGGGCCGCGAGTACGCCGCCGCAGGCACTGGGCGTGAACGCCCTGAGCCTCGCCCAGGTCGAGCAGGCCAAGGCCGCCAAACCAGGTCCGTGCGCGGTTCGCCGCCGCTGAACCCCCTCCTCGGATGTTTTCCCGGCACGGGCGGTCGTCATCCCCTAGAGTTGGACAGGTGACCAACTCATGGGTGAACTGGGCAGGCGATCAGCGGTGCGTACCGGCCCGGCTGGCCGCACCACGCGATCCCGCCGAACTGGCCCGGGAACTCGAGCGCGCCGGCACCGACGGGCACCACGTCCGCGTCGTGGGGTCGGGACATTCGTTCACCGATACCTGCCTCACCGACGGCCTGCTGCTGGACCTGTCCCGGATGAACCGGGTCCTCGAGGTCGACCGCGACACCGGCCTGGCGCGGGTCCAGGCCGGGATGACCCTCGCGGCCCTCAACGACCAGCTGGACCGGCACGGCCTCGCCTTCCCGAACCTCGGGGATATCGATGCGCAGACCATCGCCGGCGCCACCGCCACCGGTACGCACGGCACGGGCGCCCAGTTACCGAACCTCTCCGCCCAGCTGCACACGGTGGAATTGATGACCGCGAACGGCAGGACAGTCGAACTCACCGCGGATTCGGGCGCCGAGGCGTGGCGGGCGGCGCGGGTGAGCGTCGGAGCACTCGGCGTGGTCACCGCGTTCACCCTGCGACTCGTACCCTCCTTCGTCCTCGAGGGGGTGGAGCGGCCGGTACCGGTCGAGGAGGTCCTGCGCGATCTGGATTCCTACGTCGACGGCAACGAGCACTTCGAGTTCTACATGTTCGCCCACAGCCCGATCGCCATGACCAAACGCAACAATCGCGTCGACCTGCCGCCCGCACCGCGGCACAAGATCGTCGACTGGTTCGCCGATATCGCGGTGTCCAATCACCTCAGCGACGCCCTGTGCCGGCTGGCGCGCCGCCGGCCCGCGGTGATCCCGCCGGTACAGCGGGCCGCCGCCTACGCCTTCAGCTATCGGCGCCAAGTGGACCGCTCCTATCGGGTGTTCACCAGCCCGCGGCTGTTCCGGTTCACCGAAATGGAGTACGCCATCCCACGCGAACACTCGGCCGAGGCGATCCGCGAGATCAAGGAAACCGCGCAACGTTTCGACACCCCGATGCCGATCGAGGTGCGCTGGGTGGCGGGCGACGACGCGTTCCTCTCCCCCGCGGGCGGTCGCGCGACCTGCTATATCGCGGTGCACCAGTACGAAGGCATGGAGCACGAGCCGTTCTTCCGCGCCTGCGAAGCCGTATTCGACCGCTACGAAGGCCGGCCGCACTGGGGTAAGCGGCACTACCAGACCGCGGAAACCCTGCGCCCGCGCTACCCGGACTGGGACCGCTTCGCCGCGGTACGCCGCCACTACGACCCGGACGGCCGGTTCGCCAACGACTACCTCGACCGGGTACTCGGGCCCGTCCCGGCCGGGCCCGGGTGAGCCCGGGTGAGCCCGGGGTTTCGGCCGGGCTGCGCTTCGGTGACCGATGCCGGCTCGGTCCCCGTACCCGGTCCGGCCCGGCAACCGGTTTCGCGTTCGCCTCAGTGGGCCAGGATCTGTTCGACCAGCCGGGGTAGCGCGGTGCCGATGGGTTCGCGCACGACCTCGGTCGCCAGCGAATCATAGGGAGTGGATTCGGCGTTGACGATGATCAACGAGGCGCCGGCGGCCACCGCCCGCCCGCACAGCGAAGCGGCGGGTTCGACCTGCAAGGACGTGCCCACGGCGAGGAAGATATCCGCTGTCTCCGCCGCCAGGGAGGCTTTCAGCAGCGTGCGGTGGTCGAGCGCCTGGCCGAACATGATCACATCGGCCTTCAGGATCCCGCCGCATTCCGGGCACGGCGGGTCCGGCTCCCCGGCAGCGACCCGGTCGAGCGTTTCGGCCATGGTCGCGGTGTACGCGCAGTGCACGCAGACCACACCGAACATATTGCCGTGGATCTCGATCACCCGCTGCGGGTTCGAACCGGCCCGCTGATGCAGCCGGTCGATATTCTGGGTGACGATCGTCAGGGCCCGGCCGGCCCGTTCCAGATCCACCAGCGCGCGATGCGCGGGGTTGGGTTCGGCACCCCAGGCGGGATTGTCGCGGCGGGCCTTCCAGGAACGCGCCCGCAGCGCCGGGTCGGCCAGGTAGTTGTCATAGGTGGACAGCAGTTCCGCCACCGGGTCCTCGGTCCACACTCCCCGGGGCCCTCGAAAATCGGGGATACCACTGTCGGTGGAGATACCCGCGCCGGTCAGCACGGCGATACGACCACCGCGTTCGTGCCATGAAGTCACCGGCGGACCTCCGGCACCGACTCCGACCTGCGAGAGCGGGCGCGCGACCACGGCGCGCGCCGAGAGGGAATCCGCATACCACAAGCTTAGGCAGCCGCCGCCACCGCCATCTCGGAGCGGTCACATGCGGAGCCTGTAGTTAATTTTCAGCAAACGAATTACCGGGGGTGGGCCCGGTCGAAACAGCAGAAGGATTCCTCGGGTTCGTTTTCGGCGAGTCGCCCAGACCACCCACCCCTGATCAGCGCTTTTTGCCGGAATATCACGCAGCAGACACCGAAACGCACAGCGCGCAGCCGCAGCATGTGACGGTTGTCTCGAGATTTGCTACTCGGTATCCGTGCGGAGATTTGTCCGTTACGGTGAACACAGTTGCCGCGCCCACACCGAGACGGAGGTATCTGCCATGGCCAGCCACCGCGCACCCCGTACGGCAGACCTGCGAGTCGAATACCGACCGGCCGCGCACTACAGCAATAACGGTTTGATAACCCAGCCGGTGGGGTACCCGAAAGACATGACAGCACTGCGTAACCGACCCGCCCGGATCGCCGGTATGGAATGGGGCACCGCATTGCTGGCCCTAGCCACCTGCCTCATTTTCGGTACCGGAATCGCCGCCATCACCCAATCGTTCTCGACCGCGCTCATCGCCACCGCCAGCATCCTCGTCGGCCTGGGGATCACGCTGCGCATCCTGAGATCTCCTCGCTGACCACGGATCCGCGCGCCCCGTTCCCGAATACCTGCCCGCAGGACTAACCTGCGAGCATGGCATCCGGGGACGGGTCCGACGAGACCATCAGCGCCGACGGCAGCCCGGGCCCCGCGCCCGAACCCGTCGACGCGGCAGCACGAAACCCGGCCGCCGATCCGGTCGTCGAGATCGGCTGGCTGGACCGGCGCACACGCCCCCGCGGCACTCGTCGGCCCCGCTGGTCCACCCTCCTGCTCATCACCGCCTTCCTCGCTGTTCTGATTCTCTATCTGCTACTGCAGCCCGGCTGAGCGACGGCCGGGAATAATCCGGTTGCTCCAGCGCTTTAAGGTTGTCGGCATGAAGGAGAAGGGGCGTAAGGTCATCGCGACCAACCGCCGGGCACGGCACAACTACACGATCCTGGACACCTACGAGGCCGGGATCGCGTTGGTCGGTACCGAGGTCAAGAGTCTGCGTGAGGGCAAGGCCTCACTGGTGGACGCCTTCGCGACCGTGGACAACGGGGAGGTCTGGCTGCGGGGCCTGCACATCCCGGAGTTCAGCCACGGCACCTGGACCAACCACGCACCGCGCCGGGTCCGCAAACTGCTGCTGCACAAACGGGAGATCGAACGTCTCGTCGGTAAATCCCGGGAAGGCAACCAGACGCTGGTCCCGCTGTCGATGTACTTCTCCGACGGCAAGGTGAAGGTCGAACTGGCCCTCGCCAAAGGTAAGCAGGATTACGACAAGCGGCAGGACCTGGCCCGGCGCACCGCCGAGCGCGAGGTCACCCGCGAGATCGGCCGGCGCATCAAGGGGATGCGCTGACCGGCGAACGGCACCGGGAAAACGGGAATGAACGACCGGGCTCCGGGTGTTAATATGACTGGCCCGGCAAGGTGCCGGGACGTACGGGGCTGAACGGTTTCGACTGCGTACGTAGATCCAGGGGAAGCGTGTCGGTGCAGGCAAGAGACCACCGTAAGCGTCGTTGCAACCAATTAAGCGCCGATTCTCATCAGCGCGAGTACGCTCTCGCTGCCTAAGCGATAGCGTCTCTGTCGGCCCGAGGTTCGCCCTCGGCTTCGGTGCCGGCATCAGCTAGAGGGCTCACCGCGCGACTCGGTCGCGGAGTAACGCGGGACATCCAACAGCGACTGGGATCGTCATCCCGGCTTGTTCGCGAGACCGGGAGATCCGAGTAGAGGCACAGCGAACTGCACACGGAGAAGCCCTGGAGACGCGGCGGAGGACCCGGGTTCGATTCCCGGCAGCTCCACTCACGAAGGGGGCGGGGGGGAGGGGCCCGCGCCGGGGCGGGGAGAGCCCCCCCCCCCCCCACCCCCCGGCCCCCGGGGGCCCGCCCCCGGTTCCCTCCCCCCCCCCCCCCCACCCCCCCCCCCCGCCCCCCCCCCCCGGGCCCCTTCGTCGTATCTACCCCGGACGCACCCCTGGCC
>NZ_JARWPM010000191.1 GCF_029869215.1 Nocardia carnea | reverse complement strand
TTTTCCCCCCGCGGCCCCCTCCCCCGCCCCCCCCCGCCCGGGCCCGGGGGCCCGGTCGGGGGCCCCGGGCCCGGAGTAACCCGGTTGCGCGCCGGGGCCGGATTCCGGGGTGCTGAAGGTGATCCAGGGCCATCTCGGCTTCCGGGAACCGGGAATCATCCATGTCGGTCTTGCCTGGCGCGACGTCCCCGGCGACGGCCGCTACGTGGTCGGCCCGCCGGGGGAGGGAGCGGTCGGGATGGACCGGACCGCCATCTGCGCGTGGATCGACGCCCGCATGGCGGAGATCATGGTCCGCCTGGAGCCGTGAGCCGACCCGCGGCCGCCGGTGGCGCGGGCGGTATCGTCACCGATGTTCGTAATCGATATTCGTAACCGTATCGACCCAGAGGATGTGCTGTGACCGACTTCGAGACGATTCTGCTGGAGCGTAAAGACAAGGTCGGCCTCATCACACTGAACCGGCCCAAGGCGCTGAACGCGCTCAACGCGCAGGTCCTCGACGATGTGATCGCCGCACTCGACGAACTCGAACACGATGACGAGATCGGGGCCGTGGTGATCACCGGTTCCGAGCGGGCATTCGCCGCCGGGGCGGATATCAAGGAGATGCAGCCCAAGTCCTATATGGACATGTTCATGGACGATTACTTCGCCCGCTGGGAGCGGCTGGCCCAGTTCCGCAAGCCCACCATCGCCGCCGTCGGCGGATACGCCTTGGGCGGTGGCTGTGAACTGGCCATGATCTGCGACCTGCTCATCGCCGCCGATACCGCCAAATTCGGCCAGCCCGAGATCAAACTCGGCGTGATCCCCGGTATCGGCGGTTCGCAGCGCCTGACCCGCGCGATCGGTAAGGCCAAGGCCATGGATCTGGTGCTCACCGGGCGCAATATGGACGCCGAGGAAGCCGAACGCGCCGGGCTGGTCTCGCGGATCGTGCCCGCCGCCGAACTGCTCGATACCGCGCTCGAGGTCGGCGCCACCATCGCGTCCATGTCATTGCCGGTGACCATGATCGCCAAGGAGGCGGTGAACCGCTCCTTCGAAACCACCCTCAGCGAGGGTCTGCGGTTCGAGCGGCGGGTCTTCCATTCGCTGTTCGCCACCGCGGATCAGAAGGAAGGTATGGCGGCGTTCGTGGACAAGCGGACCGCCGAGTTCACCAACCGCTGACATTCCGGCGCCGTTCCCGGGCCCGGTCAGGGTTCGGGCGGCGCCTCGGCGATATCGGTCGGTACGAACTGGCCGCGCGCAGGTTGCGCGGTGCCGTTCTGGGCGGTGAGCAGACCGGCCACCGTCGCCCCGAGTCCGATGGTCACCGCGGCGGCCGCGTACACCTTGCGACGGCCGACGACCGGCGGGGCCAGGGCCACCACCTGACCGCCGGCGCGGATATGCGCGGTGCGGGTGGCGGCCGCCGGTCGTTCGGCCGCGAACAGCAGCGCGCCGCGCGCCGACACGTATTCCGGTTCCCCGTCGCAGACCAGCGGCAGATCGAGTAGCTCGGCGAGGCCCGCGCGCAAGGCCGGGCTGCGGGCGCAGCCGCCCAGCAGCACGACCGCTTCCGCCGCGACCTCGGACTGCTCGCCGGCCCGCCGGGCCAGGGTGGCGGCCATCGCCAACGGTTCGGTGCAGAGCTCGGCGAGATCACTGCGGGTGATCACGGCGCGTTTCGCGCTGGCCGGATCCGCGGCGGTGACCACTCGGGCGCTGCTCAGCGCCTCGCGGTACCGGCCGGCCGCCGCCTCGTCGATGTAGACACCGGCCCGGTCCAGCCATTCGCACAGCAGTTCGTCGTAGATATCGCCGCCGAGGCCGGGCCAGTGGCTCGCGGTGAGCACGGTATCGGTGCGGCAGTCCACCTGGGTGAGGGTCAAGCCGGCGGACCCGAGATCGAACAGCAGTACCGATCCGGAGGACGGCAGCTGGTCGGCGAACCGCAGATAGCGCACCTGGGCGAGGGGTTCGTCCACCAGAGTGACCCGGCCGGTGCCCAGAGCATCGCCGATCTCTTCGGCCTGTGCCGTATCTTGGCAGGTCACCGCCGTGCCCGTGATGTACTCGTCGCGGAGCCGGGCCGCGGTGTGCATCCGGCGGACCGCCGTGAGAACCGCTTCGACCACCGGACTGTGCGCGGCCCGGGGGATATGGCACCGGTCGATCGGGGGCAGGTGTGGCTGATCGGAATGAGTGAGCACCGCGCGCGCTCCGGAAGAGCCCGCCGATACCCCGAGTACCAGCACCATAAACATATGGTGCGCCGCGGTGCCGGTGTTGCCAAGCCGAATCACCGAGAAATTTGCTGACCGGGTGCTTGTCCGTTATCCGTTTGCTGCCTACTCGGTGTACCCGGGCCGACCGGTATGTTTCTTCTTGTTGCCCTTGCCGTGGGCACCTGTCACGGCTGGCTCCACCGGGCCGGTTCCTCCCCGGTATCGAAGTCGCCCGCGGTGTGCCGGAACTCGGTCAGCAACTGCAGCAGCGTGCGCAGCCGGTCGGGCGGCAGCTCCGGCCGGGCGAACACCCGCTCGTTGAGATATTCGGTGGCCTCGGCGACCAGGGCCCGCCCGGCCTCGGTGATCTCGATCAGGGTGGCGCGCCGGTCGTTGGGATGCGGCACCCGGTTCACCAGCCCCGCCGCCTCGAGCCGGTCCACCGAATTGGTGACACTGGTCGGATGCACCTGCAACCGGGCGCTGGCCACGGCCATCGGCAGCGCGCCCGTGGCGCTGAAGTTCAGCAGCTGCAGCAACTCGTACCGGGAGAAGGTGAGCCCGGTGGGCCGCAGCGCCTCGTCCACCCGGGCCATCACGATCTGCTGCGCACGCACCAGCGACGTCACGGCTGCCATCCCGTCGGCGACAGCGCCCCAGCCGTGGCCGACCCATTGCCGATGGGCCTCCTGGATCGGGTCGAGCGGTAGCGGCCGGGGGCGAGACATGTGTTCGATCATCGCACGGCGCCCCGGGGGCGGACCGATTGTGCACTCCGCGCTGCGGCGCACCCGCGCCCGGTGCAGTGGGCCGCGACGCGACGAATCCCGCCGTTCACCCGGGCCCGGATTGCGATCAAGGCGATCCCAACCCTCGTCCGCCACCTCCCTGTGGGCGACGATCTCCTGGTCACGCGGGCGTGGCTGAGTGGTTGAGGCAACGGTCTGCAAAGCCGTTCACGCGGGTTCGATTCCCGCCGCTCGCTCTGGGTGCCGGCCGGAACCGAGCCCGGTTCCGGCCGGGTATTTTCAGGTCAGGCCCGAGAAGTCCCGCAGTACAACATGATTGCGGTCGGCGAAGGTCCCCAGGGTGTAGTCGGGATACAGGCCGAAGTATTCGCCGCGGGTGAGCGTGCTCCAGCGGCGCGCCGCCGCGGTGCGGGTCTTGTAGAAGTTCACCGTGTAACCGCCCTCGTAGATCCGCAACAGGCTGTACCCGCCGGGATACTCCTTCACCGCCGCGACCTCGAGGAATTCGACCGCGCATCCGGTATCGGGCCGGGTCCGCCGAGTGCGGTGAGTGTGACCACTGTGCTGCAGGAATACGCCCGGCGCCGGATCGTAGAGCTGTTGCAGCCGTAGGGCGCTCGGGCGGTCCAGGATGAAGCCGGGGCCGCCGAGATTGGTCAGGCCCGCCTCCGTGGTCACCGGGTGATGCCCGAAAACGACTGTGGGACGGTCGGGCTCGTCGTTCAGGAGTTCGCGAACCCGATCGAGTTGCGCCGGGTCCAGCACCCCGCCCGCACCGTCGAGTGCGCTGGTGTCCAGGCCGATCAGCCGGAGACCGCCGAGTTCGCGTGCGAGCAATTGTTGCCGCGGTCCGAAAACCTCGTTCCAGCAATCGTGGTGGCCGGCGGTGCCGGGTACCACGCGACACTCGGCGTATCCCGCGCCGGTATGCGGGCGATCGTGATTACCGCGGACCGCGAGATACTCACCGCCCCAGGTGTCCAACCGGGCCCGGACCGCGCGCATCTCCTCCGGGGTGGCTTCCGCGGTCAGATCGCCGGCGATGAGCAGGGTCTCGGCGCCGCGGTCGGCGCGGTGCAGGTCGTCGAGCAAGGCGTCCAGCATGACCTGTGGATACGGCGGCGACCCCGGTTCCTGCCGGAAACCCGGCGGCAGCTCGCCCACCAGCAGCCCGCTCACGGTCTCCCCGTAGTGGATGTCGTTGGCCAGCGCGAGGGTCCGCAGCAAACGCCCGGGCGGGGGGACGAGGGTGCGGAAAGTGCCGGTGGTTTCCGGTGTGCCGGGCCCACCGGTAACCACCGCGACCGCGGGGGTCGCGCGAACCCCGGCCGAGCGCGCCGCGCAGCGGGAGGGGCGGCCCCGGGGCAGACCCCCCCACAACCCGGCGTGGAACGCGGGGGGGCCGGCGGGATTAACCACCCCCC
>NZ_JARWPM010000190.1 GCF_029869215.1 Nocardia carnea | reverse complement strand
CTTAGCTCCACCATAGGGTCACTACTAGAACCCGGGGCTGAATGAACGCCCTGGAGTAGGACCCCTACTCCTCCCTTCATTCGGGAGTTGCCTGATTCAGGAGCATCCCGGCTTGTCTTGTGCCGGGTTGCGCCGCATGTTCCTGCTTGTGCCCGTTGGGCGGCGTGTAGCTGTCCGAAGGGTTCGTGCAGGCGGTGGCCGTTGATCTGCTCGTCGTCGATGTAGAGCTGTTGGAAGATTGCCTGATTGAACAGGCGGCGCTGGTGTTCGTTGCAGCGGCGATACAGTTCTTGGGGGTTCTCCAGCAGTGTGAGCGCGGCGTCGATGAGTCGGGCGCTGGATGACAGGTCTTCGGTCGTTGTTGCCAGGCGTTCGGTCAGTCGTCGCCGTTGGTGGGCGATGTCGCGGAGTTTGGCTTTGATCTTGGGCTGCGGAAGGGTGGCGTCGGCTGCCAGGTCGATGAGGTTCTCTTCCTGGGCGTCGAGTGCCTGCAGTTCGGTGGTCAGTTGTTTCTGGAGGAGTCGGTCGGCGGTCTCTTGAGCGTTGATGGCTTCGGCGATCTGGTTGCGGATGCTGGTGATGAAGTCGCTGCGGAATCGGATCGTCGCGTAGTGCGCCTCGACGGCGTCTTCGACAAGGGCGACGTTGATGTGTGGCGCGTTGCAGGTGCCCTTCTGTTTGTTGCGGCAGAAGAAGTAGAGGTATTCGTTGCCGTGTCGGTTGGTTGTTCGCTGGATGATCATCCGCCCGACGGTCCCGGTCCGCTGGCAGCGTCCGCAGAACAGTGACCCTTTGAGGTAGTGGTGGTGGACGCGTCGGCGTTCGTGGGCGTTGGTCCGGGATTCGAGGATCTCTTGGACGTTGTCGAAGAGGTTCTCGTCGATCAGCGGCTCGTGTCGGCCCTGCATCTCCTCGCCCTTGTAGATGACGTAGCCGAGGTAGTAGCGGTCGCGCAGCATCGTCGAGAGCTTGTTTTTGGATACTCGTTGGGCGGGGTGGCGGTGGGTCGGTCGGGTGCGCAGTCCGCGGTCGTAGAGTTCCTCGGATAGTTCGTCGAGGGTGTAGTCGCCGGTGGCGTACAGCTGGAACGCGAGCTGGACGAGCGGTGCGCGTTCGGGGTCGACGCCGATGGTGCGGATCTCGCGGCCGTCGAATCGGTCGAAGATGTTGAGGTACCCGAGCCGGGCGCGGCCGAGTGTGCCGCCGTTGCGGGCTTTCTGGCCCATCTTGTAGGAGATGTCGGCGCCGGACTCGCGGGACTGGTACTCGTTGAAGGTGGCGAGGATGCCGTGCATGAGCTGGCCGACCGGCGAGTCGTCGATGGATTCAGTGGCGGAGACCAGGGTGACGTTTCGCTTGCGGAGGTCGGCCATGACGATGGCGTCGTCGAACCGGTTTCGGGCCATACGAGACAGTTTGTAGACGATGACGTAGTCGACGTCTTGATGGTTTCGAATTCGAGCGAGCAGTTTTTGGAACTCGACTCGTTTCGACATTTCGGTCGCACTCCGGCCAGGCTCGATGTATTCGTCGACGATGGTCAGGCCGAGTTGATTTGCCTTGTTCTGGCAGGCGACACGTTGAGCGGGAATCGATATGCCTTCCGGGTCGTAGTCTGTCTTGAACTGCCCCGGCGATGAGACACGTAGGTAGATGACAGCACGGTCGCCCGCCTTCAAAGGTGCTGGCAGTGATGGGAGTTCGGATGCCAAGTCGTCATCCGCATCGTTCCCCGGGCCTACGTACGCGCTCACCATGGAGATTCCTTATTCTCGACGTCACGGTATTTTCGCGATCGATATTATTATGATTCGACAGAGGGTGTTA
>NZ_JARWPM010000189.1 GCF_029869215.1 Nocardia carnea | reverse complement strand
CCCCCCTTCCGGCAGGTGGGTCACCGACGCGCCCCCCCCAACCCCCCCCGGGGAGCCTGTAACCCCCTCTCCCGCCTCCTTTTTCAACCCCCGGCCTCCATAACGCTTTTGGGCCCGCGGGGGGGGGCGCGGGGGTTCGGCCCCTTTGCCCCCCTCTTCCACCGCGCCTTTGTCACCCGGGGCGGCCTCCCGCCCCACCTCCGGGGCGGCGCCGGCGCCGAGTCCCCGGGTGAGCTCCCGCCCGACATCGAGCTTCACGTCGGCATCGCTCATCAGCAGCGCCTGGGCGTCGGTGTTCACCGCGATGAACTCGACACCCTTGAGACCCTGCTCGATCATCCGGTTGACGGCGTTCACGCCGCCGCCGCCGATACCGACGACCTTGATCACGGCAAGGTAGTTGTGCGGGGGCGTCATGAGCTCTCGCCTTCCTTCGATCCAAAGTCTGTCGTTTTCGGATACCCGCTACCGGTCCGCGTGATGACAATCCGCGGCCCCTGATCCGGGCGAACCCTGAACCTCAACCATAGGGTTGGAGTTATGTCAAGTATCCGACTGGTGCCGAACGCTATTCGCCGCCGTCGCGATCCGCTCGCAGGCGCGCCGAGACGAATAGCAGATTCTTCGGCGAACTCGCCGCAATCTCGACGGTATCCGTCATATCGTGAACGGTTACCGTCCGGCCGGTGCCCACATCGTGGGACGCCACCGGCACCCGCGGCGGGTAGCCGCCACGGGATCGCCCGGGGAGACCGTGGTGCGGCGAACCGGACAGGATCGGACCGAACAGGATTGCTGGAGTTCATTTTACCGTGACCAGACTGGGACTCGAGACGTCGAACACGGTTCCCGGACGCGTCAGCAATGGCAGCACCACCGCCGATTTGCGTTCGCCGTCCTCGCTGCTGCCCCACAGTACCGTGCGACCGTCGCGCAGTGTCAGCGAAACATCCGAGACGCTGTCCGCGCGCACCGTATCCACCTGCACCGCCAATTCCGGGGGCAGCACCCGCACCACGCCGATCGCCGACCGAGTGAGCGGATCCGCGGTTCCCGGGCGGCCGGTCAGCAACTTCGGGACCCCGATCGGCGCCGGCTCGACGGCGTATTCGATCCCGTCGGCGTCCAGCAGATGCGCGCCCTCGGGAGTGTCGTAGTACAGCACCGGGGTTCGTGGTTCGATCCGCACCCGCACCGTCGACGGCAGTACCCGCTGCACCCGCGCACTGCGCACCTTCGGGATACTCGCCACCCGCTGCGCCATCGCGGCGGTATCGAGCCGCAGGATCGAGCCCTGGTCCGGGATCTGCAGCAATTCGCGGATCCGGTCCTCCGGAATCGCGCCGGCCCCCTCGATCCGCACCTCGCGCACCGACAGCACCGGCGAGAACCAGGCCAGCCCGGCCAGCGCGGTCACCAGCGCCACCGCGAGCACCGCCCACAACCGGAAACGCCGTAACCCGCCCACCCCGAATCGCCGCGTCCCGGATCGCACCCCGCGTCACCGCCCGTACTGCGGACGCGCGCGTAGTCCGTCCAGGATCTGGCTGCCGAGCATGGTCACATCCCCGGCGCCCATCGTGATCACCACATCGCCGGGCTGTGCCAGACCGGCGACCTGCCGGCCCACCCGTGACATATCGGGCTGGTAGTGCACGGGTTTGCCGACCGCCTGGGCGACCAGGGCACCGTTGACCCCCGGCAGCGGTTCCTCGCGCGCCCCGTACACATCGAGCACCACCACTTCGTCGGCCAGGTCCAGGGCCGCGCCGAATTCGGCGGCGAAGGTCGCGGTGCGGCTGTACAGATGCGGCTGGAAGACCACGATCACGCGGCCCCGGCGCGACCGGGCACCGTCGCGGGCCTCCTGTTCGACCAATTCCGCGGCGGCCCCCAGGACGGCGCGGACCTCGGTGGGATGGTGGGCGTAATCGTCGAATACGCGCACCCCGTTCTCCCGGCCCACGAACTGGAACCGGCGATGCACCCCGCCGAAACCCTCCAGGCCCTGGATGATCTCGTCGGTTTCGGCGCCCGCGGCCTGGGCCGCCAGCAGTGCGGCCAGCGCGTTGAGCGCCATATGCCGGCCCGGGACCGACAGCCGCAGAGTGCGCGGCGCGGCCTCACCGGTGAGCTGGAACTGGGCGATACCGCCCACATCGCGGGGCTCCCAGCTGTGCAGCCGGACGCCGACCGGGATCGGCGCGTCGGCCAGTTCGCCGGAGCCGTAACCGAGTACCCGCACCCCACGCTCGGCGAGCCGCTTCCCGGTCCGTTCGGCGAGCGCCCGCGCGCCCGGATCGTCCAGGCACACCACCAGCAGGCCGCCGGTGCCGAGGCGGTCGGTGAAATCGTCGAACACCTGCACGTAGGCGTCGTCGGAGCCGAAGAAATCGAGATGGTCCGATTCGATATTGGTGACCACGGCGACATCCGGGTCGTATTGCAGCAGGGAGCCGTCGCTTTCGTCGGCCTCCGCGACGAAGGTGTCGCCGCTGCCGTGATGGGCGTTGGTGCCGGCCTCGTTGAGTTCACCGCCCACCGCGAAGGACGGGTCCAGCCCGCAGTGCTGCAACGAAACGATGAGCATGGACGTGGTGGAGGTCTTACCGTGGGTACCCGACACCAGCAGGGTGCGGTGGCCACTCATCAGGGCGGCGAGAACCGCGGGCCGCAGCAGGACCGGGATATCGCGGCGCCGGGCCTCGACGAGTTCGGGATTGGTTTTCGGGATGGCGGCATACGTCGTCACCACCACCGTGGGGCCGCCGGGCAGCAGGTCCAGCGCACCGGCGTCGTGCCCGATCCGCACCTGCGCGCCGCGTGCCCGCAGCGCGAGCACCCCGCGGCTCTCCTTCGCATCGGAACCGGAGACGGCGCCGCCCCGCGACAACAGGATCCGGGCGATACCCGACATCCCGGCACCGCCGATACCGACCATATGCACCCGGCTCAGCTCCGGCGGCAGCGCGCCGGGCCCGGCGGGGACCGTGGTCACCTGGTCCTCGCTCACCGGCCCGCCACCCGCAGCACGATCCGCGCGACCTCGTCGGCGGCGTCGCGATGGCCGGCGCCGGCGGCGGCCCGGCCCATCTCGGCAATACGTGCAGGATCCGTGAGCAGCGGTATCACCTCGTCGATCACATATTTCGGGGACAATTCGGAGTCACCGACGATTCTGCCACCACCGGCGGCGACAACGGGGCGCGCATTGAGTTCCTGTTCGCCGTTGCCGTGTGGCAGCGGCACGTACACCGCGGGCAGACCCACCGCGGAAACCTCCGCGACGGTCATCGCGCCGCTGCGGCAGACCACCGCGTCGGCGGCCGCGTAGGCCAGATCCATCCGGGAGAGATAGGGAACCGCGACGTAGGGCGCGCGCGGGTCGGTGGATTCCACCTCGAGGAGGTTCTTCGGCCCGTGCGCGTGCAGCACCGAGATCCCGGCCGCGGCCAGCTGCGGCGCGGCACCGGAGATCGCCTCGTTGATCGACCGTGCGCCCTGCGATCCGCCGAACACCAGCAGCACCGGCCCCTCGGCGGGCAGCCCGAAATGGTCGCGGGCCGATGACCGCAGCCCGGCCCGGTCGAGTTCGGTGATCGCCGAACGCACCGGGATTCCGACGACCTCGGCCGCCAGACCGGAATCCGGGACGGCCGCGAGTACCCGGGTGGCGCGCCGGGCGCCGACCTTGTTCGCGATCCCCGCTTTGGCGTTTGCCTCGTGTACCACCACCGGCACCGCCCGGCGGCGCCCCAGCAGCCCGGATCCGGCCGCCAGATATGCGGGCAGCGCGACATAGCCGCCGAACCCGACGATCACATCGGCGCCCACCGCGTCGATGATCTCGCGGGTGCGCGCCACCGATGCCCGGACCCGGCCCGGCAGCCGCAGCAGATCCGCGCTCGGTTTGCGCGGCAGCGGCACCGGCGGAATCAGTTCCAGCGGATAGCCGCGCTCGGGGACCAAGGTGGTCTCCAGGCCGCGCTGCGTGCCCAGCGCGGTCACCCGGGTACCCGGTGCCAGCCGGCGCAGCGCATCGGCCACGGCCAGGGCCGGTTCGATATGTCCCGCGGTGCCGCCGCCGGCGACGATCACCGACAGCCCGTCCGCACGTGGTTCCTCGTAAGCGGACTGAGGTGCGCTCACCTGTACTTTCCCCGTTCTCGTCCGTGTGTCACCGAATAGCTGGGTTCCCAGGCCCGGGTTGCCCGCAGCGTATCGGTACCCCGGCTGTTGGCGCGGGTACGGGTACGTGACGGGTCCGGGTCGCGGGGGCGGTCGCGGGGTTTGCCGGCGGCGGCCGCGCCCGGCCGGGTCCGGGGTGGATGGTAGATCTCCGGTTTGGGCAGCCGCAGCAATCGGCTGACCCGGCCGTCCTGCCCGGCGTGCAGGGCCGCGACGGCCTCGGGTTCGTGCCGGGCGGCGTTGGCGATGATGCCGAACATCAGCAGCGTCAGCGCCAGCGAGGAACCACCGGCCGAGACCAGCGGCAGCTGCAGTCCGGTGACCGGCAGCAGTCCGACGACGTAGCCGATATTGATCAGCGCCTGCCCGGTGATCCAGGTGGTGGCGGTGGCGGTGAGCAGGCGGAGGAAGGGGTCCACCGACCGCGCGGCGATCCGCAGGCCGGTGTAGACGAACAGCGCGAACAGTCCGAGCACCAGCGCGCAGCCGAGGAAGCCCAGTTCCTCCCCGATGATCGCGAAGATGAAATCGTTGTGCGAGTTGGGCAGATAGCTCCATTTGGCCCGGCTCTGGCCCAGCCCGCGACCCCACAGCCCGCCGTCGGCGAGCGAGTACATCGCCTGCCGGGCCTGGTAGTTGATGCCCTGGGGATCGTCACCGGGGTTGAAGAACGCGCGCATCCGGTCGGAGCGGTATCCGGCCGAAAGGGCGAGCACCAGCGCGGCGATCGCGCCGGAGGCGAGGATCGCGAGGAACAGCCGCAGCGGCAGCCCGCCGAACCACAGCAGCGCCAGCAGGACGATGCCGAGGGCGATGGTGGTGGACAGGTTCGGCTGCAACACGATCAGCAGGCAGACCAGCAGACCGGCGGGAACCAGTGGTACCAGCAGATTCTTCAGCCCGCCGGGGTCGTTGGCCGCCCGCGCCGCGGCCCGGCGCGACACCAGCAGGTGCGCGCCCCACACCACGAAGGTCACTTTGACCAACTCGGACGGCTGAATCGAGAACAATCCCAGGTCGATCCAGCGCCGCGCACCGTTGACCGTGCTGCCGATCCCCGGGATCAGCACCAGGATCAGGAGCAGCACCGACACCGCGAACAGCGGGAACGAGACCTGCCGCAGCCACCGCAGCGGAATCCGCAGCGCCAGATAGAACAGCACCGCACCCACCAGTGCGTACATCGCCTGCTGGACGAACAGCGAATACGCCGACCCGCCGTCGGCATAGGATTCCACGCTCGACGCCGACAGCACCATCACCAGGCCGAGCACCGTGAGCAGGGTCGCGATGGTGACCACGAGATGGAACGAGGCCAGCGGCCGCGCCAGCCAGGCGCCGAACCGGCCGGCCTGCAGCTGCCGCGTACCGCGCGGTCTCATAACCGCCGCCCGAGGTCCTCGTCCTTCAGATCCTCGACCGCCGCCGCGAAACTGCGGCCGCGGTGGGTGTAATCGGTGAACATATCGAACGAGGCCGCGGCCGGCGCCAGCAGCACCGTATCGCCGGGCCCGGCGAACGCCGCCGCCTCGCGCACCGCGCGCGCCATGATCGCCTCGCCGATATCGGTATCCGGCGTGCCGGTGATCGCTTCGTTCATCAGGGCCTGACCCATGCCGGAATCGTCTCGCGTATCGAGCTCCAGCACGGGGACTTCCGGTGCGTGTCGCGCCAGTGCGGCCGCGATCGCCGGGGCGTCCTGCCCGAACAGCACCACCGCGACCAGCCGCTCGGCGACCTCTTCCACCAGATCCTCGACACCGGCGCCCTTGAGCTGGCCGCCGGCCAGCCAGATCACCTGCTGATGCGCCAGGATCGACGACCGCGCGGCATGCGGGTTGGTGGCCTTGGAATCGTCGATGAACTCGACCCCGCCGAGCTCGCGGACCAGCGCCGACCGGTGCGGGCCGACCTTGTGCGCCACCAGTCCTTCGCGGACGAACTGCGGCGCCACGTCGATGGCCCGGGTCAGCGCGGCCGCGGCCAGCGCGTCGGCGACACCGGCCGGGCCGGGCGGGCTGATCTCCTTGGACTCGGCCAGGATCGCCGCCTTGGTGAACGCCCGGTCCAGCAGTTTTCCGTCGACCACACCGAGTTCGCCGTCGGCGGGTACACCGATCCGGAAACCGACGGTGCGCTTGGCCTTCGACCGGCGTGCGAGCCCCGCGGCGATCCGGTCGTCGAGCCCGACGATTCCGATCCGGCCCAGCAGCGCGCGGGCCTTGGCCGCGGCGTACGCGTCGAGCCCGCCGTGCCAGTCCAGATGATCCTCGGCGACGTTGAGCACCACCCCGGCCTCCGGGCGCACCGACGGCGCCCAGTGCAGCTGGAACGAGGACAGTTCCACCGCCAGTACCTGCGGGCCGGGGTTGCGGCGCAGCGCGTCGAGAATGGGCAGGCCGATATTTCCGCAGGCCACGCTGGGAATCCCGGCGGCACGCAGAATGGAATGGGTCATCTGCGTGGTGGTGGTCTTACCGTTGGTGCCGGTGATCACCAGCCATTTGCGGACCGGACCGTAGATCCGGGCCTGATCGACCCACCAGGCGAATTCCACATCGCCCCAGACCGGTATGCCCTCGGCGACCGCCGAAGCCAGGACCGGCGAATCCGGCCGCCAGCCCGGGCTGGTGATCACCAGCGCGAACCGCGACCAGTCGGTGTTCTCCAATTCCGGCGTGGGAGCGATATCGAGACCCAGTTCGGCCGCTTCGGCCAGGGCCCGGGCACCGTTGTCGGTGACCACCGGCCGGGCGCCGATATCGCGCAGCGGGGCGATCAGCGAACGGCCCGATACGCCCCAACCGGCGACCAGTACCTCCCGGCCGCGCAGGAATTCCAGCATCGGCCCCGGTGAACGCAGGGCCCGCGGTGCGTGATCCTCCATCGTCAGCTCACCCGACCGCCGAGAGATATTCGCTGTAGAACAGGGCGAGTCCCGCTGCCGAGGCCATCGCGGCCAGCAACCAGAACCTGATGATCACCGTGGTCTCCGCCCATTTGCTCAGTTCGAAATGGTGGTGGAACGGCGCCATCTTGAACAACCGGTTGCGGGTGGTGCGGAACACCGCGACCTGCAGCGCCACCGACGCCGCCTCCGCGACGAACAGCGCGCCGATCACGACCATCAGCAGTTCGGTGCGGGTGGTGACCGAGATGCCCGCGAGCAGGCCGCCCAGCGCCAGCGAACCGGTATCACCCATGAAGATCTTGGCGGGCGCGGCGTTCCACCACAGGAAACCGATACACGCCGCGGTGCCGGCCGCGCACACCAGCGCGAGGTCCAGCGGATCGCGCACGTTGTAGCAGCCGGTCTCGGGTTTGGTCTCGCACGCGTGGTAGTACTGCCAGAACGTGATGACCACGTAGCCGCCGAGCACCAGGCTCATCGACCCCGCGGCCAGCCCGTCCAGGCCGTCGGTCAGGTTCACCGCGTTGGACCAGGCCACCACGATGAAACAGATGAAGGCCAGGAACACCACCACACTCATGGTGACGGTGTTGATATCGCGCACATACGACAGCTGCCGGCCGGCCGGAGTGAGCCCGCTGCCGCCCGGGAACTGCAGGGCCAGCACACCGAAGACGACCGCCGCGGTGACCTGTCCCAGATATTTGCCCGCGGCCGTGAGCCCGAGATTGCGGCCCTTGCGGATCTTGATGAAATCGTCGATGAACCCGACCACGCCCAGCGCCGTGGCCAGCCCGAGCACCAGCAGCGCCGACGCGGTGGGACCCTCCGCCTCGTAACCGATACCGATCAGATGCGAACCCAGATAGCCGGCCCACATACCGATGATGATCGCGACCCCACCCATCGTGGGTGTACCCCGCTTGGACTGGTGGCTGGCCGGTCCGTCGACCCGGATCTCCTGCCCGAACCCCCGGCGGGCGAATATCCGGATCAGCAGCGGGGTCAACAGGATCGACACCGTGAGTGCGATCGCCGCCGCGAACAAGATCTGTCTCAACGCACTGCCTCCGTGCTCACCCCATCGGCGGCGCCTGCGCCGCCCGGCGCCGGCGTACCGGCACCCGTGTTCTTGCCATCCGCGGCCAGCAGCGCCTCGGCCACCGCCCACAGTCCGACCGACTGCGATGCCTTCACCAGCACCACATCACCCGCTTCGACTTCGGCGTCGAGCAGGCGCACGGCCGCTTCGATATCCGGGACGAGCACCGACTCCTCACCCCATGAGCCTTCCATGACCGCTCCCTGGTGCATGCCCCGGGAGGGCCGTCCGGTCCCGACCACGATCAGCCGGTCCACCGCGAGCCGGACGGCGAGACGGCCGATCCCGTCGTGTTCCACCACCGATTCCGGGCCCAGTTCGGCCATCTCACCGAGCACCGCCCAGCTGCGCCGCGGGGTGTCGCCGGCCCGGGCCATGGTGACCAGCGCTTTGAGCGCGGCCCGCATGGAATCGGGGTTGGCGTTGTAGGAATCGTTGATCACCGTCACCCCGGCGGCACCGGTACGCACATCCATCCGGCGTGCCGAGGCCGCGCGGGCACCGCCCAGCGCGGTCGCGAGGGTATCGAGATCGGCCCCGCACTCCAGCGCCACCGCGGCCGCCGAGAGTGCGTTGCCCACCTGGTGTTCGCCGTGGACCGCCAGGGTGATGTCGCGGTCACCCTGCGGCGTGCGCAGGGTGAACGAGGCACGCGCCTGTTCGTCGAGCGTGATGCGCTCGGCGCGGATCTGCGCACCGGCGGCCTGCCCGACCATGACCACCCGCGCCGAGGTCCGCGCGGACATCGCACTCACCCGGGGATCGTCGGCGTTCAGGACGGCCAGCCCGGTTTCCGGCAGCGCCTCCACGAGTTCGCCCTTGGTCCGGGCGATTGCCTCCCGGCTCCCGAATTCGCCGAGATGCGCGGTACCGACATTGAGCACCACTCCGATGGTCGGCGGCGCCACCCGCGCGAGCGCGGCGATATGTCCGGGCCCGCGCGCCGACATCTCCAGCACCAGGAAACGGGTGGTGTGGTCGGCCCGCAGGGCGGTCCAGGGATGACCGAGTTCGTTGTTGAAGGAGCCGGGCGGGGCGACCACCGGGCCGAGCGGGGCCAGCACCGCGGCCAGCAGATCCTTGGTCGAGGTCTTACCCGACGAACCGGTGACGCCGACGACGGTCAAACCGCCCGCGGCGACCAGCCGGGACACACTTTCACGCGCGAGCGCGGCGAGGGCGTTCAGCACCGCCGCGCCGGCACCGGTCGAATCATGAGAGAGCGCGAGCGCACTCGACGGCACGGTATCCGCCGCGGGCGGCACCACGATGGCGGGCACACCCACCGGCCGGGCGGCCAGTACCGCCACCGCGCCCGCCTCGATCGCCGCGGCCGCATAATCGTGGCCGTCCACGCGCTCGCCGGGCAGGGCGAGGAAGATATCGCCGGGCCCGATTCGGCGCGAATCGAATTCGACCGAACCGGTCACCCGCACCTCCGGGTCGCCGATATCGTGCAACTGTCCGCCCACGATCCCGGCGATATCCCGCAGTGTCATTTCGATCATGGAACTGTCAAGTCCTCCGTGCCCGCCGGCCATGAACCGTTGCCCGAGTGTCCGTGAGCGTGCCCCAGTGCCGCATCGATCGCCGTGGCGAGCACCGCACGGTCGTCGAACGGGTACTTCACCCCCTCGATCTCCTGGCCCACCTCGTGACCCTTCCCGGCCACCAGCACCACATCCCCGGCGCGGGCCCAGCCCACCGCGGCCTCGATCGCCGCGGTCCGGTCACCGATATCGCGGACTTCCCCGCGCTGTTCGGCGGGCACGCTGTGCGCCCCGGCCATCAGCGCCGCGCGGATCGCGGCCGGATCCTCGGTGCGCGGATTGTCGTCGGTGACGATCAGCAGATCCGCGCCGCGCGCCCCGGCCGCGCCCATCAGCCCGCGTTTACCGGTATCCCGGTCACCGCCGGCACCGACCACCACCGCGAGCCGGCCCCCGCTCCCCGCGGCGGCCAGATGGGCGCGCAGGGTCGCGATCACCGATTCCACGGCGGCGGGTTTGTGCGCGTAGTCCACCAGGGCCAGGAAATCCTGGCCTCGTTCCACCCGCTGCATCCGGCCCGGGACGTCCACGGTGGCCAGCGCGGGTGCCGCGGTCGCGGGGGCCGCGCCCGCCGCCGCGCAGACCGCGAGCGCGAGCAGGCCGTTGGCGACGTTGTAATCGCCCGGCAGCCGCAGGCGGACAGTGGTCTCACCCGCGGGCCCGGCGGCGATGAATTCCTGTTCACCGCCGTGGGCGCGCGCCGGACCGGCCAGCGACCAGTCGGCCGGACCGGTCGTGGCGACCCGGACCGGATCGGCCAAACCGTCCGCGAGCCGCCGGCCCCAGGCGTCGTCGACATTCACCACGGCGGTCCGGGCCGCCACCGGCGAATCCGGTTCGAACAAGCGGCGTTTGGCGGCGAAATAGTCTTCGAAATCGGCGTGGAAATCCAGATGGTCCTGCGAGAGATTCGTGAACGCGCCCACCGCGAACCGCACACCGTCCACCCGGCCCAACGCCAGTGCGTGGCTGGACACCTCCATCACCACCGCGTCCACCCCCTGTTCCACCATCAGGGCGAACATGGCGTGCAATTGCGGCGCCTCGGGGGTGGTGAGGGCGCTCGGGACCCGGCGACCGCCGATCCGGGTCTCGATGGTGCCGATCAGGGCCGTGGAGCGGCCCGCGGCGGCCAGCCCGGCCTCCACCAGATACGAGGTGGTGGTCTTACCGGATGTCCCGGTGATCCCGATGATCGTCAGCTGCTGCGACGGATGGCCGTAGATCGCCGCCGACAACTCGCCCAGGACGGCGCGCGGATTCTCCCGCACCAGGACCGGCACACCGAGCTCGCCCGCCGTCTCGGCACCGGCGGTATCGGTCAGCACCGCGACCGCGCCGCGGGCCACCGCGTCGGCGGCGAACCGGGCGCCGTGCGCGCGCGAACCCGGTAGAGCGGCGAACAGGTCGCCGGGGAGCACCGCATCGGAGCGCTGTTCGATACCGGTGATCAGCAGCTCGCCGGATACCGGGTTCCGGCACTCGGCGGCGATCGTTTCGAGCAGATCGGACAGCGGTGTCGAGGGCGGCCGGGCGGGCCGCAGCACGTGCTGGCTGGACTGCGCGGGCACAGGGTTCCTCTCTGCATGGATGAAGCGCGCGGATACGACGACGAGTCAGGTTACCGACGCCGGGTCTCGGCCGGGTAAGCGGTTCGCCGAATCACGACGCCTGCAGGACGAACTGTTGCTCGGGTTGCCGTGAGGGCGGTATCCGATCCCGCTGCAATGCCCAGGAGGCGATATCGTGGAACAGCGGCGCGGCCGACTGCCCACCGCTACCGTCGGAACTGCGGACCGGCGCGTCCAGCATCATTCCGATCACGTACCGCGGGTCGTCGGCGGGCGCGATACCGGCGAAGGTGATCCAATACGAATCACTGGAATAACAGCCGCAGTCCGGGTTCACCTGCTGCGCTGTCCCGGTTTTCCCGGCGATCCGGTAGCCCTCGATCGCGGCGGCCGCGCCGGTACCCATCTGCACCCCGGTCGGGTCGTTCTGCACCACCGACTGGAACATCGAGCGCACCGTTCGGGCGGTCTCCGGCCGCACCACCCGCACCCCCTCGGGCGCCGGTTCCTCGGTACGCGAACCGTCCGGCGCGACCGTGGCACGCACGATCCGCGGCGGTACCCGCACCCCGTCGTTGGCGATGGCCTGGTACATACTCGTCATCTGCAGCGTGGTCATCGAAAGGCCCTGTCCGATGGGCAGGTTCGCGAACGTACCGCCGGACCACTGGTCCCGGGCGGGCAGCAGGCCCGAACTCTCCGCGGGTAACCCGACCTCGGTACGCCGGCCGAGCCCGAACCGGTCGAGCATCTCGGCGAAGCGGTCCTCGCCGATGCGCTGCGCCAGCATGAGAGTGCCGACATTGGAGGACTTACCGAAAATACCGGTGGTGGTGAACGGTGTGACACCGTGCTCCCAGGCATCACCGACGGTCACGCCCGACATCCGGATCTCGCCGGGCACCTGATGCACCTCGTCCGGGCTGGTGAGACCGTATTCGATCGCCGCCGCGGCGGTCACCACCTTGTTCACCGAACCGGGTTCGAACGGCTGGGTGACCGACGGATTGTCCAATCCCGCGGGATCCCAGTGCTCCGGTCCCAGCGCCGGGTTGAACGTGTTGTCGTTGGCCATGGCCAGCACCTGACCGGTTTTGGCGTCCAGCACCACCGCGGAGGCCGATCTCGCGCCCGAACGGTCCTTGGCCTGCTGGATCTGCTGCTGCACGTAGTACTGCAGGTAGGAGTCGATGGTGAGCTCGATATCGTTGCCGTCCACCGCGGGCTGGCGATCGCGCCAGCTCCCCGGGATCACGGCGCCGTCGGAACCGCGATCGTAGGTGTAGGACCCGTCGGTACCGGCCAGCACCGAATCCAGCGCACCCTCCAGCCCCACCCGGCCGTGCCCGTCCCAGCCGGTGGCGCCGACGATATTCGCCGCGAGCGACCCGCCGGGGTATTCCCGCAGGTCCTGCCGTTCCGATCCGACCTCGGGGAACCGGGCCGTGATCGTATCGGCCTTGCGCGGGTCGACATTGCGGGCCAGATACACGAACGGCTCGTCGCTGCGCAGTTTGCCCAGTAGATCGGCTTCGCGCGGTCCGCCGGGGCCGAGGACCTCGTGCACGGTGCGCGCGATTTCCTTCAGGCGCTCGTCCGGATCGGGCGCGGATTCGTTCGCCGCCCGGGCGTCGGCCAGATCCTTCCGCACCCGGACCGGCTGGAAACTCAGCGCCTGCGCGATCACCGTGAGCGCCAGCGATTTCCCGTGCCGGTCGGTGATGGTTCCGCGGGTAGCGGGCAGATCCTGGTAGGTCGTCCGTTGCCCGGCCGCCTGCGCCGACAGCGACGGCGCGGCGATGGTCTGGATCCACAACAGTTGCAACGCGACCACGGTCAGCGCGACGAGCATGATCACCCGGCCCGCACCCAGCCGCATCCGCACCGGCCCGTCCTTCTTCTTCGCACCCGGCCGCGACCGTGCGGGCCGTCCGGTGGCAGGAGTGCCCCGGCCGGGCACGGACCGGTTCTTCGCGGTGCCCCGGTTCGCCGCGGAGCGGGCGCCCGGCGCCGGGCGCCCGCGGCCCCCCCCCCGGCGCGTGATAGCAATCCCAACCCCACCACCTCACCCCGCACCCCCGCCCCCCGCACCGGCCGCGGCCCCCCCCGCGGGGCCACACCCCACA
>NZ_JARWPM010000188.1 GCF_029869215.1 Nocardia carnea | reverse complement strand
GGCGCGGCGGGGGGCCGGGGGGGGGGGGGCGGGCCGCCGCAGGGTGGGGCGGGGGGGGTGTTTTGGCGGGGATTGGTTACTTTCGTGCGGTGGGTTAGGCGGGTGGGCTTGTTTTTCGGTCGGTTTCGGGCTTTCGGGTGGGCCGCTTCCTCGGCGAGGCCCGCCCGGTCCGGCGGGCCTATCCTCTTCTGGTGGTTCCGGTCGCCCGGTTGCGGGCGAACCGGCTGCGCTGACCGAACTGGACGGGCGACTGTTGCCGGCCCTCGCCGCGGACGGGCGCGCGGCGTACCCCAGGCCGGCCGGGACACTCGGCTGGTCCGAATCCGCGGTACGCCGCCGGGTGGACGAACTGTCCGGTGATGCGGAGGTCGACAGCGCCCTTGTGTGGCGGATCGTCGAACGCGGCGGTTCAGCCGGCCGACCGCGGCGCCCGCCACATCGGCCACAGCTCCGGTCCGCCCCCGGGGAGGCTGATCGTGCCCGTCACCTCGAACCCGAATCGTTCGTAGTAGCCGATGTTCACCCGCTTACTCGATTCGAGGTAGGCCGGAACTCCTTCCCGATCGCACTGATCCAGCCGCGCGTCGAGCAACGCCCGCCCGTATCCACTGCCGCGGTGCCCTGGATCGGTGCCGAGGGTCGCGAGATACCAATGGGGTTCGTCCGGATGGGCGGCCGTCATGAGGTCCATCAATTGTTTGCCTGCCCGCATCCGGCCACCCAACGCACGGAACAACTGGGGAAACATCCGCAGTTCGGTCAGCGGAGACGATTTCCAGCGTCCGGGCGGATCCCACAGCGCGGCTCCGGCGATCGTTTCCGCCGGGTCCACGGCGATATCCACACCTCCGGATGCGAAATGCTGGTGCCTGGTACTGGCTTCGAAAAGTCGTGACAGGCCCCCCACCCGCCGCCGCGCGTCCGGCAACAACCATTCCATGACCGGATCGTCATGGAAGGCCGCGGCCAGCGTGCGCGCCAGCGCCGCGATCTCGGTATGCCGGGCCGGCCGTACCTCGAACTGGTTCGGCATTGCGGTGTCCACCCTCTCCTCGATGTGATCCCCGCTGGCCGCGACCGCGTCGGGCCGGAACCGGCCCAGCCGTACGGCGCCGGTCCTGCCGACGGCCGGACCACGGGGGTTGCCGAGGACAGTAACCCGGCCCGGTGACACGGCGCGCGGCCGCTTCTCGCCGCGGTGTGGTTCGGCCGGACGGCCGGCGGGTGCCCTCGGCCGCCGGTGCTTCCGGTCAGGCTTCGCCGGGGGCCGCGGGGATCAGTTTGTGGGGTTCACCGCGCAGGGTCGCGCTCGCCCACCAGGCGGCCTCCACCAGGGCGATACCCACGGCGCCGCAGACGAAGGCGGCGGTGGTGAGGCGGAGGTTCGACGGGTCGAGGGCGAAGAATTCGCGGGTGAACGGCACGGTGAACAACACCAGGTAGGCGAGCACCGAGACCCCCAGCAGGACGATCTTCCACCAGTTGTAGGGGCGCGCGACGATGGCCAGCACCCAGACCGCGATCATGATCAGGGTGATCAATGCGGTGGTTCCGGCCTGCATCTTCTGCTGATCGCTGGCCTCCGGGCCGGCGTAGGCGATCAGATAGGCGATGAAGGTCGCGGTGCCGATCACCACCCCCGACGGGATCGCCAGCCGCATCACCCGCCCGACGAAACCGCTGCGGGCCCGTTCGTTGTTCGGGGCCAGCGACAGGATGAAGGCCGGGATACCGATGGTGAACCAGGCCGCGATCGTCACATGCCGCGGCAGGAACGGATAACCGATGGGCTCGTAACCGAAGATCTGCGAGCCCACGCCCGCGACGCCGATCAGGAACGCCAGCAGCACCGAGTACACGGTCTTGGTGAGGAACAGGTTCGAGACCCGCTCGATATTGCCGATCACCCGCCGGCCCTCCCCTACCACGTACGGCAGGGTGGCGAATTTGTTGTCGAGCAAGACGATCTGCGCGACCGCCCGGGTCGCCGGACTACCCGCGCCCATGGCGACACCGATATCGGCGTCCTTGAGCGCCAGCACATCGTTCACCCCGTCACCGGTCATGGCGACGGTGTGCCCGCGCGATTGCAGCGCGCCGACCATGGCCCGCTTCTGGTCCGGCCGGACCCGGCCGAAGGTGGTCTGCTCGTCGAGTACCGCCGCGAGTTCGTCCCGGTCCTCGGGCAGGCTGCGGGCGTCGACGGCGTGCTCGCCGCCGGGCAGGTCCAAGGATGCGGCGACGGCACCGACCGAGACGGCATTATCGCCGGAGATGACCTTGATCGACACATCCTGGCTCGCGAAATAGTCCAGGGTGTCGCGGGCGTCCGGCCGGACCTTCTGCTCCAGTACCACCAGCGCGACGGGTGTGATCATCCCGGGCGCGCCCGCGGCATCGACGGGCCGGTCGCCCCGGGCGAGCAGCAGCACCCGTAATCCGGTGGCGCCGAGTTCCTCCGCGGCGCGGGCATCGGCCGAACCGGAGTCCAGGAGCACATCGGGTGCGCCCAGCAGCCAGTCGCCGTGCTCGCCGTAGGAGAACCCGCTCCATTTCTTCGCCGACGAGAACGGCGCCACCGCGGTGTATTTCCACCCGGGTGTCTCCGGCAGCGCCTCGGCGATCGCCTGCACGCTGGCGTTCGGCCGCGGGTCGTCGGCCGCCATCGCGGCCAGCGCCTGCCGGGCCAGGGTTTCCGCGGCGGAACCGGTTTCGATCATCCGCAGTTCGGCCAGCCGCATCCCGTTCTCGGTGAGTGTGCCGGTCTTGTCCGCGCACACCACATCCACCCGCGCCAGGCCCTCGATCGCCGGCAGCTCCTGCACCAGGCATTTGCGCTGCCCCAGGCGCACCACCCCGACCGCGAACGCGATCGAGGTCATCAGCACCAGACCCTCCGGCACCATCGGCACCAGCGCCGCCACCATCCCGGTGACCGCGGGCCGCCACGATTCCCCGCTGGACACCAGCTGGTTGTAGATGCTCAAGGCCCCGGCCGGGATGAGCAGATAGGTGATGACCTTCAGGATCGTGTCGATCCCGTTGCGCAGCTCCGAATTCACCAGCGTGAATTTGCTGGCCTCCGCGGCCAGTTTCGCCGCGTAGGCATCCTTACCGACCTTGGTGGCGCGGTAGGCGCCCGACCCCGACACCACGTAGCTGCCCGAGAGCACCTGGGCGCCCGCCTCTTTGGCCACATCGTCGGATTCGCCGGTGAGCAGCGATTCGTCCACCTCGAGCAGTTCGGCCTCGGCGACCACACCGTCCACCACGATCTGATCCCCCGGCCCGAGTTCGATCAGATCGTCGAGCACCACATCCTTGGGCGCGATCTGCTCGGCGCGCCCGTCGCGGCGCACGGTGGGCCGGGCCTGGCCGACGATGGCCAGCCGGTCCAGGGTGCGTTTGGCCCGGACCTCCTGGATGATCCCGACCGCGCTGTTGGCCACGATCAGCAGCCCGAACATCCCGTCGATCACCGATCCGGTGGCCATGACCAGGACGAACAGCACACCCAGGATGGCGTTGATCCGGGTGAACACATTCGCCCGGACGATATCGCGCACCGAACGGCTCGCCCGGTCGGGCACATCGTTGGTGAGCCCGTCGCGGCGCCGCTGCGCCACCTCCGCCGCGGTGAGCCCGGGTGCCCTGACGGCCTGCACAGTGGTCGACATGACGGTCAGCCTAGTGACAGGCCGCGCAGGGCCGGATCGAAGGCGGCGCCACGGCCGGCCGGCTCACCAGGCGACGTCGATCGGGCCGGGTGTCCAGGTGCCCGGGTGCTGCTCCTGGGTGATCCGCGGGCGCGCCGGTACGGCGTCCGGCTCGATCGGCAGGAACTGCTGGAGCTGGCCCCAATCGCGGTCCCAGTCGTGGTTCAGGTAGGTCGGCAGGGTGCGGGCGTGCAGCAGCAATTCGGTCCAGCCGAGCGGGCCGCCGCCGTCGTGGTTCTGCCACAAGTTGGTGTCGTGGGCGCCGACCCGGTCCGGCAGGATGCGGTACTTCGGCACCTCCGCGATCCCGGTGCGGTGATCGAACGGCCGCTGGCACGGGAACTGCAGGCCGACCGCCCAGTCCAGCAGCACGGGGTCGGTGGAACCGACCACCGTGTTCAGGTCCTGCGTCTGCGGGATCCGCGGCGGGGTGAAGGCCAGCCACTGGCGCGGGTCGCGGTCCCGGTCGGCGGCGACGATCCGCACGGTATCGGCATCGGCGTAGCCGTCCAGCGGAACCCGCAGGTTACGCCAGGACGGTGCGGGCCCGATATCGATCGGGTTCACCCGCCGCAGCGGCACCGGGTCGGTGGCCGAACCACCGGGCGCGGTGGTCGACCCGAATTCCAGTTCGAGGGACTGCCCGTGGGTGACCACGCCGTCGGCGTCGCGCGACCAGATCCGGCCGGCCGCGCTGAGCGCGAGAATCTCGGCGCGTTCGGCGACGGGCGGCAGCCGGAACCAGCCGCTGGTGAGTTCGGCCGGGCCGTCCGCCTGATTGCTGCCCAGCACCGGGGTTGCCGGATCGAGACCGAACGGCAATGCGGGACTGGAGGTTTCGGTGGCCACCCCGGTTCCGGCGGTGGCGTCACCCATCGAATCGGCGATGGCGGCGTCGGCGCCTTCCTCGGCGTCGGCGCTCAGGTCGCCGGCCACCCCGGTCGGTGTGAAACCGGTGCCAGATCCGGCCAGCGCCGTCGCCGGATCACCGGCGAGCGGGGTGAGCATGCCGCGGTTCGGGTCGGTTTCCACCAGCACATGCGGCGCCAGCCCGCAGGCGTTGCCGGTGAGCGCACCCAGATTGGAACTCGCCAGCGAGAACGCCGGATACTGCGCGACCGCCCCCTTCGCGAACGACGCGACCTCGAAGAGCACCATGAACGCCGCCGCCACCGTGAGCGGCGGGATCTTCGCGAACCGCCACCCCCATCGGGAGATCCGGTGATGTCCGGTATCAGGCGCGCGGACATGCCACCATGCGGCCAAGGCCAGTAGCAACACGGCCCCCAGCAGGAAGACCTTGTTGACGGCGAGACCCGCCACCGACGGCTGTTTGTCCCACCACGGAATGCTGAAGGACGAGACGTACCACCAGCCGTTGGGTCCGGAGAACACCAGCGCCATCAGGAACGCCACGCCGGCGGCGAACAGCGCCCGATTCCGCGGCCCCCGCATCACCCGCGGCCCGACCGCCACCGCGGTGAGCACCGCGACCGCGCCCGCCAGCCCGGCGAACACTCCCAGGTGGTGGGTCCATTTGGTGGGGGTGGTCATCATCAGCGCCATCGCGCCGACGGTCACGCCCAGGATCCGGCGCGACGGCCCCACGGCGGCGGTCGGGATCCGGCCGCCCTTGTGCAGCAGGGTCACCAGGCAGACCACCAGACCGGCGACCATCACGAAGATCCCGAACCGGCGGGCCAGCGAACCGTCCACCGTGCCCATGAACAGGTACTGGTAACGCAGGTACTCGTCGAACCACAGCACATTCGGCCCGGCCAGCTCGTGCACCCGGCGCATTTCCATCATGGCGGCGAACGTCTGGTCCGCGAACGCCACCACCAGCACCAGGACGCCCGCGGCGGCGAGCGGTAGCAACTGGGCGAGCCACCCGACCCGCCGCGCCCGCGCCGCGAGGATCTTGAACAGCGGGCGCAGCCCGGCCAGCAGCGCGGCCAGGCAGATGATCCCGTGCGGCCCCGCGGTACAGCTGAACGCCGCGATCAGGATGCCGATCGCGAACGGCAGCAGCCGCCGGGTCGCGATCCCGCGCTCCACCGAGCACCAGGTCAGCAGCACTCCGAGGGCGACCATCGGCTCGGGACGCAAACCGTTGTTGTAGGGCAGCCATACCGCGAGGAACACCAGCGCACCGGTCCACGGCACGAACCGGTTGCGGTGCAGCGCCGCCCCGAAGCGCGGTACGACCTCCCGGCTGATCACCATCCAGGCCACCAGACCCGCCAGCAATGTCGGCAGCCG
The DNA here is from genome assembly GCF_029869215.1 of Nocardia carnea. Lineage (GTDB taxonomy): Bacteria > Actinomycetota > Actinomycetes > Mycobacteriales > Mycobacteriaceae > Nocardia > Nocardia carnea_B. Next base: position 15,457 of record NZ_JARWPM010000188.1, on the reverse strand, counting down.
CACCCAGGGACTGGCCGTGCTCACCTGCGCCAGCAACCCGATGATGTCGTAATAGGGTGTGCCGATCGGATTCTCCGGCACCCCGAAGTAGCGGAAATAGTTCGCCATGTACCCCGCCGCCTGCGAGGTACGGCCCATCCCGAACTGGTAGCCGTCGTCGGATGTGGTGGCGCCGATGAAATGCCACAGCACCAGCGTGCCGAGCACCACGAAATCCACCGGCCGGAACGTCCACCAGCGGGCGGGCAGGAAGCGGCGGGCGCGACGCCCGTCGAGACTGTCCAGCCGGTGCAGCGCCACCAGCGAGATCAGCGTCGCCACCACGGCCGTCCAGATCGCGATACGTTTCAGCACCGCCGGGGTGGAGCTGAACCGGCTGTCCACCTCAGCGGTGACGGTGGTGCCGGCCGGATCGGTGAGATCGCTGTACACCCCGACCAGCTGCGGCCGGAAATCCCCGCCCAGCACGACGGGTTCGTGACCGGTGAGGGTGGCCACGGTTTCGGTCATCCCCGCGCCCACGGTCAGCTCACACCCGGGCGCGAGCTCGGCCACCGGGACACTGAACAGGTTCTGGTTGCGCAGTACCACCTCGAGCACGGGGCCCGATTCGGGCGTGGCCGGCCGCACTCGCGCCAGGAATCCGTAGCGTTCCAGATCGGGGGCGCCGTAGGGTGCGGTCGAACTGAGCACTCCGCCGGCGCTCAACTGCTGGATCGCCGCGCAGGGCACGGCGGCGTCGAAACTCAACGGCGCGTAGGCAACCAGCGGCGCCTCGATCGATGCGGCGGAACCGTCCTGCGGCCAGCTCAGCGTCGCCGCGTCCACCCGTACCGGCAGAAACGGCACCGCCACCGCCAGCAGCGCCCCGAGCAGAGCCGACACCAGCGCCACCGGCCGGGCCCAGCCACCCCGCGATCGGGGCCGCGGACTATCGGAGATCTCTGCCGGCTCGGGCGCCGCCACCACCATCGTGTCAGCCACGGAGCGCCATCCTAACGGGCGCGCTCCCGGGGAGCCCACCCGCTGGACCCGCCGCCGCGCACGGGTCACCGGCCGGATACCCGATCGTGCGGACGGCACCGCCCACCCGAGTCCTCGCAGCCGGGAACGGCACCTGCCCGGCGTCCGCACGGAGCGGAACGCACGGGCCCGGCGCGCTGGTTCGACGATCAGCCGGAGTAAAGCGGACCGGCCGGCCCGCTGTGTGCGGACCGGCCGGTGCGAGCGCGTACGTGTCTCAGGCCGTGCAGGCCGGCGACTGGATCTGCGCGTTGGCGAGCATGGTGCAGGTCCACTGCTGCTGGACCTTCCACACCCCGTCCTCGGCGACGAACGGGACATCGGCCACATTGGTCTGGCCGTTCAGCGTGAGGTTCGCCTTCGCCTGGATCTCGGTACCGAAATCCTGCACCTCGGTGACCTCGATCGTCGCGCCGGACTGGGCGTAGAACTGGCTCAGCTTCGACGGCAGCTCCGGATCCGCCTCGGCGCCCTGCACCATCTCCAGCTTTTCCTCGTTCGGGACGTTCGGATCGAGCGCGCGCTGGAGCTGGGCGTTCAGATCGGCCGGAGTCGGGACCGGCGGCGTATCGGCGGCCGCTTCCTCCGTGGTCTCGGCCGCGGCCGAGGTGGTCGCCGCTGTGGTGCCCGAGTCGGAATCATCGCTACCACACGCCGTCAGGGTCAGCGCGGCCACGGCGGCCAGGCCGGCGATCGCGATACGTCCGGTTTTGCGAAGCTTCAACTGCTCGTCCTTTGCGTTCGGGGTTCGGTGTCGTGCGCTGCGGCAGCCCACCGGAACCGGCGGCGCTGCCCGGCACCAACCTACCGGGCGGGTCGTCAGGACAGGCTGCCGAGCGGGTCCGCAGGGCGCAACTCGGTGTTGTCGGCTGCGAACGTACGCGCGATCCCCGGCCCTGTCGAGCGGGACTCGAACCGCACGGTGACCCGCCCATGCCCCGCGCCCTGCACCCACCCGAAGCCGAATTCGGGGTGCCGCACATCCATTCCCGGCCGCCAGTCCACGACGCTACCAGCGCGAACCCGCGAACCCTCCGGCTCGCCGCCGTTTTCGGCGGGGCCGTCGCCGGGCACTCCCGGCACATCGGACAACACACCCGAACCGGGCGCCGGCTCCGGAGATCTCATCGAATCCACAGAACCTTCTTGCTCATCTGCCACGAATCCCGGGCCACTCGCCCCCGATCCCTGCGCATGCCCAGCGGGCCCGTACGGCAAAACGACGGCAATACCCTGCCCCTCCGAGCCACTCGTGGCCCCCTCGCCCGGACCCCTGCCACGGGCCGGCGGATCCGCGCTGACTCCATGCCCCTCCGAACTCCTCGCGACCTCACCACCCGACTCTTCGCCGCGCGCCGGCAGACCCGCGGTAACTCCACGCCTTTCCGAAACGCCCGTACCCTTGCCGGGCCGCCCGCGCGCCGGATCCGCCTGAGCCGGATTCGAATCACCAGGGCCGGCGGGTGCACCGGCCTCCGCGGATTCCGCGCCCCACCGGTCCAATTCGGGAAACAACGACTCCTGCCGGATCGTCGACAGTCCGGCGTACCCGACTCCTACCAGGCGCACCGGCCCCAGTTCGCGCGGATCAACCGCCGCTCGCTGCGCCGCCGCGGTGAGTGTGGGCAGATCCTCGGTCGCGTACGGAAGAGTGGTGGACCGCGTCGTGATACTCATATCGGCACGTTTGAGTTTCAGCACCACGGTGCGCGCGGCGCGACCGTCCCGGACGAGCCGGCGATGCGCGGCCGCCGCCATCTCGGTGATCGCCGGACGCAGCCGTTCCAGCGTGACGATATCGGTCTCGAAGGTGGTTTCCGCGCTGATCTGTTTGGCCTCGGCCCGTTCGGCGACCGGCCGGTCGTCGATCCCCCGCGCCAGCCGGTGCAGCGCCGCACCGACACTGCTGCCCAGGATCGACACCGCCTCCACCTCGGGTAATGCGGCGAACGCCCCCACTGTTTCGATCCCGAGCCCACGCAACCGGCTTTCCGCCACCGGCCCGATCCCCCAGAGTTTGCGTACGGGCAGCCCGGCCAGCAGTTCCTGCTGCTCGCCGGGGGCGATCACCCGGATCCCGTCGGGTTTGGCCATCCCGGAAGCGATCTTGGCGAGCTGTTTGCCTCCGCCGGCGCCCACCGAGGCCACCAGCCCGGTGCGCTCGCGCACCGCGGCCCGCAATTGCGCACAGAATTCCACCACCTCGGCCACCGCCGCCCCGGCCAGCTCCGCCGGTTCCCCGAACGCCTCGTCGAACGACAAGGTCTCGAGCACCGGGATGCGGGCCCGCAAGGTATCGAACACCCGTCCGCTCAGCACCTTGTACAACGCGCCCCGCGGCGGCACCACCACCGCGGTCACCCCCACCAGCCGGCGCGCTTGATGCATCGGCATCGCCGACCGCGCACCGAAGACCCGCGCCTCGTAACTGGCCCCCGCCACCACGCCTCGCGCGCCGGTGCCCCCGACGAGAACCGGCCGGCCCCGCAGCGTCGGGCGGGTGAGCTGCTCGCAGGATGCGAAGAAGGCGTCCATATCGATGTGCAGCACCCAGCGCCGCGCGGTTTCGGCGGCGAACCCGTCCGCGGCCGGCGCACGCCCGTGCTCACCCACCACCGAACGGCCCACCGACGCCGGTCCGTCTCACTTGGGGGTTCGGTCGTGCCCGGGATGGTCCATGACGCGCAATGTACGCGTCCGCACCGACAGGTCCGGCGAGGCCGGTCCGCGACCGCGAAAACCGCAATCGGCCCGCGGAGGTGCTGTGTTTCCGGGCGCCGGTGCCCGCGTGGGTTCGCTGCCCCTCGTCGAAACGCGCGGCGGTGGGGGCCGCAACCGGCGTGCGCGGGGTCTGCGCCATAAACTCACCCGTATGAAGATCCGTAAGGCTGTGATTCCCGCCGCCGGTATCGGTTCCCGGCTGCTGCCGCTGACCAAGGCCATCCCCAAGGAGATGCTGCCGGTCGGCGACAAGCCGGTGATCGAGCACACGGTGCGCGAACTGGTGGCCTCCGGGATCACCGATATCACCATCGTGGTCAGTGGCGGGAAATCGCTCATCCAGGATCATTTCCGGCCCAACCCGGCACTGGTCGCCCAGTTGCGGGCCGACGGGAAGACCGCCTACGCCGACGCGGTGGAGGAGGTCGGTGAACTGTCCCGGCTCGGGCATATCACCTACCTGGACCAGCACGGCCCCTACGGCAACGGCACCCCGGTACTCAACGCCGCCCGCACCGCCGGTGACGAGCCGATGCTGGTGCTGTGGCCCGACGATGTCTTCGTGGCCGAGGTGCCGCGGGCCCAGCAGCTCATCCGGGCCTACGAGTCCACGGGCTGCCCGGTGCTGGCCCTGATGCCGATGAACCCGAACGAATCACAGCGTTACGGCGTCCCGGTGGTACGCGAGGATCTGGACGACGGGCTGCTGCGGATCTCCGGTCTGGTGGAGAAACCCAAACCGGCGGACGCCCCGTCGGCGTACGCGGCGATCGGCGGCTACGTCGTCACCCCCGGCATCATCGACGAACTGCGCACGCAGACCGAGAACTGGTACACCCACCGCACCGGCGAGGTGTACCTGACCGATTCGATCAACGCCTACGCCGCCAACCACGCGGTGTACGGCCAGGTCATCCAGGGCCGCTGGTACGACACCGGCAACCCGGGCGACTATCTGGTCGCCCAGTTCGCCTCGGCGCTGGCCCATCCCGACTACGGCCCGCTGCTGCGGCGTCAGGTGGAATGAGCCGGGCCGGCTAGAAACGCCGGATGCTGTGGACGTAGAACTGCTCGATCGGGGTGAGTCCCACCGGGACACCGGCGCCGTAGGCGTTGAGCACCTGCCCGGACCCGGCGTAGATGCCGACATGCGAGGCGTCCTGGTTGATGATCACCACATCACCGGGCGACAGCGCGTACGGGGGCACCGAGGCGCCGACCTTCGCCTGTTCCCAGGTCGTCCGCGGGAGCAGCACCCCGACCTGGCGGAAGGCCCATTGCACCAGGCCCGAGCAGTCCCAGGTGTTCGGGCCGGTGGCACCCCATTCGTACATCTTCCCGGTCTGTGTGAGCGCGGCGGCCAGCGCGCCGAGACCGCTGGGGGTCGGTACCGGGAGCGCCGCCGAGCCGCTGGCGCTCAGCGAACTGGAGCCGGAGCCCCCCGAACCACTGGCGCTGCCGGAGGGCTGCGCCCAGCCCGGTGCGGCCGCCACCGCGGTGACGGCCGTGGCGAGAAGTAAGCCGGCGCAACTCCGCCGCAGTGCGATTCCGATCACGTGCCCACCCTTCTGCCGGTCGATACGCGGGGCACCGTGCGGTGTCCCGGTTGACTCGCGGCATCCGCCGGACAGGTGGCTACCGCGGACCATCGGAGTTACGCCGGAGCGAATCGACTCCGGCGCAACTCCGCTCAGGTAGAACCTAACGAAATGATCACCGTTCCCGCTGCTCCGAGGGGTCGACGACAGCGGTATCGCGATGATTGTGCCCGGCGCGGGGGTGAGCTACAAGCAACCTGGCAAACACTCAGCGTGTGATGAGAATCACAAAAATGTTTATTGCGTTTGAGTGAGGACGTCGTTCAACGTCTTCAGCACCGCATCCTTCGTCGCCTGCGGGGACTCCACGAAGACACCCACCTGCCAGACCGGTTCGCCCCCGGGCTCCGCGGCGAAATAGCGGCTGAGATCGATGGTGTACTTCCCGTCCTCGTTCGTGGGCGTCTCCACATACGACGTGTTGGGGTCGAACTGCCGCGCCTCGCCCTCTTTGTCGAACCAGTCCGCGTCGAACGTGCTCCGCGTCGCCGCATCGCAGGTGGTGGGGCATTTGCGGATCATCAGGTTCACCCGCTGCCCGGCCTTCGAGTCGCCCTCGTCGACACAGCCCCAGGCGTTGGCGTCGGGGATCGTCTCGATCGAGCCCTTCAGGCATCCCCACGAGCCCGGCGTCCGGAATGCGAAAGGCCAGTCCTTGAAGGCCATGGTGTAGGTGTCTTCGCCGTCCTGGAAAGTGGGCCCGGTCAAGACGACCGGCGTCAGTCCTTCGCGCAGGGCGGGTGTACCCGGCGCCGGCGCGGCGGCGCTCGTGCTGGTGGTAGCGGTGGCCGAGGTGGTGGCGGCGCTGGTCGTCGCCGTGGTCGTACTCGTCGCCGCGGCGGCGTTGTCCTGCGATCCCCCCGACCGCAGGACCACCAGTCCGGCAACACCGGCCAATACCAGGACCACCACCACGGCCAGGACCGCGATCAGCGTCGTGTTGTTGTTCCGTGGCGGACCAGTATGCCCGAGCGGCGGCACCTCCCATGCCCCGTGCTGCGGTGTGGGCTGCGGAAGCTGTCCCGCCGTGTGCCCCCACTGCATTCCCGGCTGCCCGCCCGGAGACGGATTGCCCTGCTGCCACTGCCCCGAAGGGGAGTTCTTGTTCTGTTGCCCTTCGGGGGCATGCTGCCACCACTCGTCGGGATTGTCCGAAGCCATAAGGCCCTACCCTAGTGCGCCGCAGTCTCCCGGTCATGGCCGTAACCTTCCGGGCACTCTGCGGACCCGAGCTACCACCGATGCGCGCCCGCCCCCGGCCCGGCGCACGACGAATACCGGTGCCTCCCGGTCACTCCCGATGTTCCTCGCCGGCCCGGAGCGATACGACGAGCCGGTGTGCGCACCTTCGCGAAGGCACGCACACCGGCCCGGCCGACCGAAGGGCTATCGTCCCGCTTTGGCGACCCGGGCCCGCACCCCACCGGTGAGTTCGGCGCCCGCCGTCCCCACCGGGCCGAATTCCAGTGTCACGGCCAGGATCTCACCGGCGATGAGCTCGCGATGCGACTGTGCCCACTGCTGCCGCTCGGCCGGAACCTCGAGGGTGACGGTGATCCGGTCGGAGACCTCCAGCCCCAGCGACTTCCGGGTCTCCTGCAGATCCCGGATGAGATCGCGGGCCCAGCCCTCGGCCTCCAGTTCCTCGGTGACCACCGAGTTCAGCACCACCAGACCGGCATTGCCGGGCAGTGCCGCGGTGGATTCCGGTTCGGCCGCCGCCAGCCGCTGGGTGTATTCCTCGGGCAGCAGCTCGATTCCGGCCGCGCTGACCACACCGTCGGCACTCTCCGACCAGTCACCGGCCTTCACCGCCTTGATCACCCGCTGCACATCCTTGCCCAGCCGGGGGCCGGCGGCCCGCGCGTTGACCGCCAGTTCGAACCGTCCGTGCGCGGCGATATCGGTGGTCAGATCGACCTTTTTGACGTTCACTTCGTCGGCGATGATATCGGCGTACGGCGCCAGCCGATCCGCGTCGGACGCGGCGATGGTCACCTCCGCCAGCGGCAGCCGGACCCGCAGCTTCTGCGCTTTGCGCAGGCTCAGCACCGTCGAGCACACACTGCGCACCTCGTCCATCGTCGCGACCAGTTCCGGGTCCCGCGGCAGCGTATCGGCGGCCGGCCAATCGGCCAGATGTACCGAACGCTGCCCGGTGAGCCCCCGCCAGATCACCTCGGTGATCAAGGGCAGCAACGGAGCCGCCAGCCGGGTCACCACCTCCAGCACCGTGTGCAGGGTGTCGACACCGTCGCGATCCTCGGCCCAGAACCGCGCCCGCGAGCGCCGCACATACCAGTTGGTGAGCGCGTCGGCGAAGGTCCGCAGTTCCTCGCAGGCGCCGGCGATATCGAACTCCTCCAGCGCCGCGGTCATCCGGTCGCGCGTCTGCGCCAGTTTCGCCAGGATGTAGCGGTCCAGCACATTCGCCGAATCCGTGCGCCAGACACCGGGTTCGCCCGCGTAGAGCTGCAGGAACGTCCACGCGTTCCACAGCGGTCGCAGCGCATGGCTCGCGCCCTCCCGGATCCCGCGCTCGGTGACGATGAGGTTCCCGCCGCGCAGCACCGGCGAACTCATCAGGAACCAGCGCATGGCATCGGAGCCGTCGCGCTCGAACACCTCGTTGACATCCGGGTAATTGCCCTTGGACTTGCTCATCTTGAGCCCGTCGTCGCCCAGCACGATGCCGTGCGCGACCACGTTCGAGAACGCGGGACTGTCGAACAGGGCGGTGGCCAGCACATGCAGGGTGTAGAACCAGCCGCGGGTCTGCCCGTTGTACTCGACGATGAAATCGCCGGGGAAATGGGTGTCGAACCAGTCCTTGTTCTCGAACGGGTAGTGCACCTGCGCGAAGGGCATGGAGCCCGATTCGAACCAGCAGTCCAGCACCTCCGGGACCCGGCGCATGGTGGAGCGACCGGTCGGATCGTCGGGATTGGGCCGGGTCAGCTCGTCGATCATCGGCCGGTGCAGATCGGTGGGCCGGACCCCGAAATCGCGTTCCAGCTCATCGAGCGAACCGTAGACGTCGATCCGGGGGTAGGCGGGATCGTCGGAGGTCCAGACCGGGATGGGGCTGCCCCAGTAGCGGTTGCGGCTGATGTTCCAATCGCGGGCTCCTTCGAGCCACTTCCCGAACTGGCCGTCGCGGATATGCTCCGGTACCCAGTTGACCTGCTTGTTCAGCTCCACCATCCGGTCGCGGAACTCCGTCACCGCGACGAACCAGGACGGCACCGCCATATAGATCAGCGGCTGCCCCGACCGCCAGCTGTGCGGGTAGGAGTGCTCGATGGTCTCGTGCCGCAGCAGCTTCCCGGCGGCCTTGAGATCTTTGATGATCACCGGGTTGGCATCGAACACCATCAGACCCTCGTACGGGGGCACCATCGAGGTGAACTTGCCACCCGGATCGAGCGGCTGCACCAACTCGATGCCGTTGGCGCTGCACACCTCCATATCCTCTTCACCGAACGCCGGCGCGAGATGCACCAGGCCGGTACCGGAATCGGTGGCGACGTAGTCGGCCGACAGCACGCGGTGCGCCCGCGGATGGCCGGCGAAGAAATCGAACGGCGGCCGGTACTCCAGCCCCACCAGCGCGGCACCGTCGTACTCGCCGAGCACCACCGGTTCCTCACCGAGTTCGCGGGCGTAGTGGCCGAGCCGTTCGGCGGCCAGCAGGTAGCGCTTGTCGTCGGCACCGCGCACCTGGACGTAGCGCACATCCGGATGCACCGCGATCGCCAGGTTGGACGGCAGGGTCCACGGGGTGGTGGTCCAGATCAGCGCCGCCACGCCGTCGAGATCGCGCAACGGGTGCTCGTCCGGCACCCGCAGCACCATATCGACCGTGACCGCCGGATCCTGGCGCATCTTGTAGGCATCGTCGAGCCGGGTCTCCTGGTTCGACAGCGGCGTCTGCTCGTACCAGCTGTAGGGCAGGACCCGGAAACCCTGGTAGATGAGGCCCTTCTCGTACAGCGATTTGAATGCCCACATCACCGACTCCATGAAGTCGAGATCGAGGGTTTTGTAATCGTTGTCGAAGTCGACCCAGCGGGCCTGGCGGGTCACATAATCGCGCCATTCACCGGTGTAGCGAAGTACCGAATTCTTGCACGCGGCATTGAATTCCGCGAGACCCATCGAGTCGATCTGTGATTTATCCGTGATACCGAGCTGCTTCTCGGCTTCTATTTCCGCGGGGAGCCCGTGGCAGTCCCAGCCGAATCGCCGGTCGACCCGTTTGCCGAGCATGGTCTGGAAACGCGGGATGACGTCCTTGACGTAGCCGGTGAGCAGATGCCCGTAGTGCGGCAGACCGTTGGCAAACGGCGGGCCGTCGTAGAAAACGAACTCCCCGGCAGCCCCGCCGGTGCGCTGCTCGATACTCGCCCGGAAGGTGCCGTCGGCGGCCCAGGCAGCCAGGACGGACCGCTCCAACTCGGGAAAGCCGGTACCCGATCCGCCGCCGAGATCGACGCGCGGGTAGGCGCTGCTACTGGAATTCTCGTCCGCCATCGCGGATTCACGTCTCCTCGTGCCCGGCGCCGGAGCGCGCTGTGTACGGCACGGGGACGACGACCGGCACAATCGGTGCGCCGGTACCGCGGTACCACCCCGTTTGCCCACCGGCCGCCGGCCGGTAGACCTCTCGTTACGAGCTGTGACGGGCTCACCCGTTCGGTTCTACTGAGCGCCCGCAGCAGGTGAAACCGCTGCTGCCGGGCGCCGTTCTTCCGAAGGCTCCCCGGTGATGGCCGGATCGTCGCCTGTCAGGTTTGATTCTAACCGTGACGGTCAACCCACTTATACAGCGCCCGCCACCGCGCCGTATGGAAGGACAGTCCGGTTCTCGCTCGTAGCAGTTCTCGTCAACGTTTCGCGTGCTGGTCCCGCGGCGGCAATTCCTCATCGGGCGCACGCATCGACAGCGCGCTCACCAGCAACACCACAGCACCCAGTCCGCACACCACGATGCAGCCCCAGGCCCAGACCACCGAGCCGGTGGTCAAGGACAGGATCAGCAGCACCAGGCCGATCGCGGCGAGCGCCAGTGTCAGGACAAGCATGATGACCCCCAGGACAGCAGGCCGGGTGCCCGTACGCGCCCAGCGGTATCGAGCGCTTACTCGCCCTTGCCGAACGAGGCGGGGGCAAGCTGGTTGGCCCCGGTATCGAAGCTGTCGCCTTCGTCCACCGGTACGGCCGACCCACGGTTCTCCAGCTCTTCGAGCTGCGATTCCAGATACGATTTCAACCGCACCCGATATTCACGTTCGAAGGTTTTGAGGGTCTGGATCCGGCTCTCGAGGACATTGCGCTGCTGGGTGATGGTGCCCATGATCTCGGTGTGCTTGCGCTCGGCGTCGGCCTGCAGGGCGTCGGCCTTCTCCTTGGCCTGGCGCAGCTGGCTGTCCGAACGGGTCTGCGCGTCGGAGAGCATGGACTCCGACTTGTGCCGAGCGTCGGCGATCATCTCTTCCGAGCGGGCCCGCGCATCGTTGACCAGACGTTCGGAATTGGCCCGCGCATTGGCCAGCAAATTCTCGGCTTCGCTCTTGGCGTCGCTGGTGAGCCGGTCGGCCATTTCCTGCGCCAGGCTCAGCACCTTCGCGGCCTGCATATTCGCATCGGCACCGGCATCGGTCGGGGCGGGCGCCGCCGGCACCACCGGAATGGGTACCGAGGGCGGTGCCTGGACCGGCGGTTTGATGGGTTCGGGCGGCGGTGCCTGTGGTACCGGTTTACCCAGCGAACCCGCCGGACCGCGGCTGCTCTTGGCATCGGCCAGTTCCGCGTCGAGCTCGGCAACCCGCTGGCGAAGGTCCGCGTTCTCCTCGATCAGCCGGGAAAGTTCCTGTTCGACCAGATCCAGGAAGGCGTCGACTTCGTCCTCGTTGTAGCCGCGTTTGCCGATCGGCGGTTTGCTGAACGCGACGTTGTGCACATCGGCTGGGGTCAGCGGCATGGAAGGATCCCTTCGCGCGTTGTCAGATCTAGCGGCTCTGGCAAGTCTTCTCGGACCATTCTGTCACACCGGAGTTACCGACCCGCCGAGGCTGCTGACGACCGACATCAGGATGAACACCAGGAACAGCAGGACCATAATCGACAGATCCAGGCGAATTCCGCCCAGTGAGATCGGCGGTATCAGCCGCCGGAGCAGCTTCACGGGGGGATCGGTGATCGTGAAGATCACCTCGAGGATCACCACGACCACCCCGGTGGGACGCCAGTCGCGGGCGAAACTACGGATGAACTCGACGATCACCCGGCTGATGAGCAACAGCCAGAAGATGAACAGTACGAAGTACAGCACCGCGAACAAGGCCACGATCTCACTCTGCCGCAAAATCGGCGCGGTGCAAAATGCCCGCGCCGATTACGGTCCCGGCAACGCCGCGCCCGGCCCGGGCGCGGCGTGCGTTATTTCTGGTTGTAGAAGCCGGTTTCGGCGATCCGGCGCCGCTCCTCGGCCGATACGTCGACATCGGCCGGGGAGAGCAGGAACACCTTGGTGGCGACCTTGTCGAACGAGCCGCGCAGGGCGAAGGCCAGTCCGGCGGCGAAATCCACCAGGCGTTTGGCGTCGGCGTTGCTGAGGTCGACCAGGTCCATGATCACCGGGTTGCCCTCGCGGAACCGCTCGCCGATTATCGCGGCCTCGCTGTAGTCACGCGGGCGCAGCGTGGTGATCTTGGACAAGGGACCTCCGTCCTCGAAGATCGCGGGACGGCGGGCGGCGGCCGGTTCGGGGCGGACCCGTTCGGCCAGCCGGCGCTCCTCGGCATCGGGATCGACTGCCAGCGCTCCCCTGGTCGCGCCACGCAGGGAGGCACCGCCGCCCGGACGATACCGGCCGGAGGCGGCGGCGTCGATCCGGGTGGGGCGGCGCGGGCCCTCGTAGTCGTCGGCGTAGGCGTCGCCCGGGTAGTCGTCGCGCCGGGGCGGCGGATAGCTGGGCTGGTAGGACGACTTGTACGGGGCGTCGCGATAGTCGGGACCGTCGTAGCGGTCCTCGGCGTACCGGTCGTAGTCCGGACGATCGTCGTAGTCGCGGGGAGCGCGGTCGGAGTAGTCACGCGGCCGGCGCGCGCCGCGATCCTCGACCCCGCGGGGGGTGCGATCGTCGACGTAGTCGTCTTCGTAATCCTCGAGCGGAACCATGCCGAAGTACGCCTTGAACTTGTGCAGCGTGCTCATTCTGGTCGACCTTCCTTCGGCCCCGGTGGCGGCCGGGTGTTGAAGTCTTGCTCAGCCCTCGTCGTGTCCCAGCATATGTGTCGAATGTGACTGATGAGGTTTGTTTGCTACGCCGAGGTTATCGGTCGCTCGCCCATGAGGGCGGTACCGACACGCACACATGTCGATCCATGGGCAATAGCCCTTTCAAGATCGTTCGACATTCCGGCGGACAGTTCCGTGGCCGCGGGGTGATCGGCGCGCAGGCGCGCGTGCAGTTCGGCCAGGCGCGCGAATTGCGCGTCCGGATCGGCGGCCAACGGCGGAATTGCCATAATCCCTGCTAAGCGCAGTTCCGCGGATTTCGCGATACGGTCCGCCAGCGCGGGTACGCCCCCGGGTTCCACGCCGCCGCGGCTCGGGTCGGCGTCCAGGCTCACCTGGATCAGTACCTCCAGCGGTGCCGTCCGGTCACCGTCGTCCAGCGCGGCCGCCACGGCCGATTCCAGTGCGGTCGCCAGACGTTCGCTGTCCACCGAATGGACGGTGTGCGCCCAGCGCGCGACGTGCCGCGCCTTGTTCCGCTGCAACCGGCCGATCAGATGCCAGCGCAGCGGGCGCAGTTCGCGGAGTTCCGCGGCTTTGGCGCCGGCCTCCTGCGGCCGGTTCTCCCCGAAATCATGGCGACCCAGACGATGCAGCACCGCGATGTCCGAAGCCGGGAAATATTTCGTCACCGGCAGCAGGCGTACCTCGCCCGGATCGCGGCCCGCAGCCTCGCACGCAGCGTCGATCCGCGCGAGCAGACCGGTGAGCCGGCGGGCCAGCTCATCGGCCCGTGCTGCGTTCCCCGGCGTACTCGTCCCGGTGTCCGGGACACCGGGACCGGGTGCGCCCCGGCCCGCCGCGCCGGACCACTCCTCCGCCGCACGACCGGGTAGCTGCCCCGACTCCGCCGGCGACGACGGGGATTCGCGGACGGTCCGGTCGTCACCGGAGGCGCCGCTCATCGGCCGCCACCCCGCCGGCTCCGTAGCGCTGTCGTCATCCCTGTCCTCCTCCGCACTCGGCTGCCGGCAGCCGCCGTATGGCGGCGCGGCCGGTTCGGTGGTCATCGCCGTGGTGCTGCCCGCCGGCACCGGCCGGGCGGCACCGGAACCCTCACGCGGCGGGTTCCATCCAGATCACGCTGCCCAGCCGGCCGGTGGGCGCGCCGCGGCGGTGGCTGAACAAGGTCGCGTCCTCGATCGTGCAGCGGGGGTCCTCGGCGATGGCCCCCACCCCGGCCTCGGTGAGCTGACGCCGGATCCCCGCGCGCAGATCCAGCCCCGGTGTACCCCGCACGGTGGTCGTGGCGCTACCCGGCAGATGCGCCTCGACATCGGCGCGCATCTCGGCGGGCACCTCGTACTGCCGGCCGCTGGCCGCCGGCCCCAGCAGCGCGCCGATCCGCTCGGGCCGCGCACCGGCGGCGATCATCGCGTCCAGCACCCGCCCGACGATCCCGATCCGCGCCCCGACCCGGCCCGCGTGCACCGCGGCGATCACCCCGGCCTGGTCGTCGGAGAGCAGGATGGGCACGCAATCGGCGGTCAGCACCACCAGCGCCAGCCCCGGCCGGGTGGTGACCAACGCATCGGTACCCGGCACCGCTTCGGTACGCGGGCCGTCGACAGTCGCCACGGTGCGGCCATGGATCTGATCCATCCAGATCAAGTGGTCGGCGGGCAGTCCGAGCGAGGCGGCGAGGCGGGCCCGGTTGCGGCGCACCGCTTCCGGATCGTCGCCGACGTGATCGCCGAGGTTGAACGAGTCGTAGGGCGGCGCGGAGAAACCCCCGGCGCGCGTGGTCACTACCCGTCGAACAGTGAGTACCGGTGGCGCAGTCATGATGTCGAGCCTAATAGGCACGGAGCGGCACAGCCCACCGGCAGACCGCGCCCGGACGGAGCGGCCTCCGGTCAGCGGCGCATGAAATCCGGAACGTCCACATCGTCGTCGTCGTCGGGCAGCTCCTGCGCCGGCGGCTGGATATGGGACCGGCTGCTGTGGCCCAGCCCCGGATCCACCGCCGACCGGCGTTCGGTATCGCGGTAGCTCGGCGCCGGGCCACGGGCGACGGACGAACCGGAATCGGCGGCGCGGATCGGCGCCGGTTCCTCCGAATGGCTCCGGCCCGCACCGAGTTCGGCGGGCCGGGAATGACCGAGTTCGGGGCTCCGCGAGGACTGCGCGGAGATCTCCGTGGTACGGCCGGAGCCGAGCGACCCCCGGCTGCTCGGTGATTCGAAGGTGCGCCGGGCGGGCCCGCCACCGTCGAACCCGGCGGCGATCACGGTGACGCGTACTTCGTCGCCGAGCGAATCGTCGATCACCGTACCGAAGATGATGTTGGCCTCGATATGCGCCGCTTCCTGCACCAGCGAGGCGGCCTCGTTGATCTCGAACAGACCCAGATCCGAACCGCCGGCGATCGAGAGCAGCACGCCGTGCGCGCCGTCCATCGAAGCTTCCAGCAGCGGCGAATTGATCGCCGCCTCGGCGGCTTTGACCGACCGGCCCTCACCGCGTGAGGAACCGATACCCATCAGCGCGCTACCGGCACCCGACATCACGCTCTTGACGTCGGCGAAGTCGACGTTGATCAGGCCCGGGGTGGTGATCAGGTCGGTGATGCCCTGGACACCGTTGAGGAGTACCTCGTCGGCGGAGCGGAAGGCGTCCATCAGGCTCACCGCGGCATCGCCGAGCTGCAACAGCCGGTCGTTCGGGATGACGATCAGGGTGTCGCAGGATTCGCGCAGCAGGTTGATACCCACCTCGGCCTGATTACCGCGGCGTTTGCCCTCGAACGAGAACGGCCGGGTCACCACGCCGATGGTCAGCGCACCCAGTTTGCGCGCGATACTCGCGACCAC
>NZ_JARWPM010000187.1 GCF_029869215.1 Nocardia carnea | reverse complement strand
CCGGGAGCGCCACGTTCACCACGGACAGATCCAGGGAGACCATGAACTGCACGATCACCACGGTCGCCAGCACCGCGGCCGGTTTGTTCGGCCCCGGGGCCTGCCCGGACGTCGGCGGCTCCGCCACCGGCCGGCCGGTTTACGGGCCGGGGGGCGGGTGGGTGGGTTTGGTCAAGTTGCGCGGCCCGGGGGCCTTTCTCATTTCCGGACGCCGCCGGTCAGGCAGCGGGCTTGGTGGTATCCACCGCCGGAGGCACCTCGTCACGGGCGCCCTGGTCCAGCCGGAACGGCGGGTAGTCGTCGCGCAGGAGTGAGGCGTAGACCTGCACCCGCAGCATCCACCGGTTCACCCCCATCACGAAATCGAACAGCCCCTGGGAGTACCGCGCCACGAACAGCAACCCGACGAGCGCGATCAGGGTCAGCACACCGATCAGCGGGACTCCCGCCGCGCTGGCCATGACATCGGACTCGCCGGTGTACACGACCCAGGCCGCACCGGTCAGGCCGCCGATGATCAGGTAGTGCGGAATGGCCAGCAGCCACCATTTCACCAGCACCAGGCCGCGGTGCAGGGCCGGCGGGTAATCGACGTCCAGATCCGCCGGATAGTCGTCGTCGCGCGACAGGGCGAAGGGCGGGTACTTGTCGGTGCCCGCCGGGGTCCAGGCGTAGAAGCTGACCCGCCAGGACCACCGGATGACCCCGACGCTGTAATCGAAGAGCGCCCTCGGGTAGCTACCGGTGATCAGAATCGCGAAGAAGGCGATGACGGTGACCACGGCGTAGCCGATATGCAGAAAGAACAGAACGATGTAGTGCGGTATGGCGAGAATCCATTTGACGATCCACATCCAGCGCGAGAGCGCGGGGTCCAGGTCGCCGCGGACGCGGACTGGATAACCGACGGGAGCAGACATAGCGATCGGGGCTCCTTCGAGAGTGCTGGCCCGGCCGGCCGAGTTCAGCGCGGCCGTACCTCAATTGTGAGATACAGCACACCCTTTCGCGATGAACACGACATAAAGACACGCCATCGAGATCAAGTCGGCTTCGTGCACGCCCGCGGCACCCGCGTCGGACGCCTACCGGACCGGAGTATCGAGCCCGTCGAGCGCGGCCAGCCGGGGCAGCGCACCGGGATAGTTCTCGTTGAGCCAGCCGATCAGTTCCTCCCGCACGGCACAGCGCAGCGACCACACCGCGTCGGGATCCCGGCCGGTCATCGAGGCCCGGACCTCGATTCCGGTGGGGGTGCTATCGGTGACCAGCAGATTCCAGCTGCGGCCGTCCCAGTCCGGATGGTCGCTCAGGTACTCGTAGAGATGCGCGCGCAACTCGGCCACCGGCGTGCTGTGGTCCAGGTGCAGGAACACCGTGCCGGTCATCTCTGTACCCCCCTTGGACCAGTTCTCGTACGGTTTGCTGTTGAAATAGGACACCGGCATGGTGAGCCGGCGGTCGTCCCAGATCCGCACGGTGAGGAAGGACAGGGTGATCTCCTCGACCGTGCCCATCTCGCCTTCCACCACGACCGTATCGCCGATTTTCACCGAATCACCGAAGGCGATCTGCAGGCCGGCCATCAGATTGCTCAGCGTGGACTGTGCCGCCACACCGGCGATGATGCCGATGATGCCGGCCGAGGCCAGCAGCGAGGTGCCCAGCACTCGCAGTTCCGGGAACAGCACCAGCATGGCGATCGCCGCGGTGGCCATCGCCAGCAGCGTGCTGGTGATCCGGCGGATCAAGGTGAACTGGGTGTTGAGCTGGCGCACGCGACGGGGATCACGGGCTCGGCGCGAGTAGGTGTTGAGCAATCCGTCGCCCACGGCGTCGGCGATCCGGACCACCAGCCACACCGCCGACATGGTGACCATGGTGGCCAGAACGCTGAGGACGACCTTCTCCTGCCGCAACTCGAGGCCCGCCAGCGGGTAGGTGATCCGGAGCGCGGCGAATCCGAGGAACAACTGGAGCGGCAGCTGGATCCGGCGCAGCAGGCCGGGGATGGCGGTCTTGGGATGCCGGGCCGACCAGAACCGCAGCCCGCGGTCGATCGCCCAGCCGATCGCGATCGTCACAGCCAGCGTGCCCCCCAGCACGATCAGCAGCCGTATTACGTTCTCCACGTCAGCCCACTCCTTGCCCATCGGGTACGTTCGGAACCCCTTCGGTCAAGGCTACAGTTCGGTAACGGCGGATTACCACCTGTCACGGGAGGGCCACGGCTCCGCACCGGAGCGCTTCGCGGACTCCCCCGTCCGCGCGTCCGTCAGCGCTCAGTCGGGGCGGCAGCGGCGCTCACCTGGTCACCCGGCCTCGTTCGGGGGCGCCTGCCCGTGCGCCGAATACAGCCGGACCTCACCGCCCTCGCCGAGGAAAGCATTGACCAGCATCACCCGTTCCGCGCGGAGGACGGCGGCATCGGGTGCGGTGGTGGTGATCGAGATCTGCGGGATCGCGGCCCAGTTCACCACATAGCGTTCCGGCGGGCCCGCATCGTCGGACAAGCGGGCAAGCCGGAAAACCGACACCGTTTTCCGCTCCATGAGATCGCGGACGACCTCCGCGATCCGTTCGGGATCCTCCAGTGCGAACAGGAATCCGAAGGTCAGCTCCGGGGAGGAGACGTAGGCGGGCACGACCCCAGACGTTAGCCCATGGGTAACCGCCCGGTGTGAACTATCCCACCGGGCGGTCGCCGAACCTGCTCAGAGCCGTTTGCCGGGCGTATCGGAACCGGCAGCGTCCGGTTCCACCACATCCGCGTCCACAACCTCGCCGACCAGCGGGGTCACGGTGGTGTCCGGCGCCGCGGGTCCCGGATCGGCCGCATGACCCACGGTGCCGTCCGGGCCGTCCGCGTCGTCACGGCCCGCGGTCGCGGCCGCATCGCGGCGTGCCGCGGCGGCGGCCTCGTTCATCTCGATCGCGTCGGTGATCCATTCCCCGATCTCGCGGGTCACCTCGGCGACGGTGCCGGTGATGATGCCCGCGATATTGCCGACCCGGCGGGCGCCCGAGGAGGTGAGTTCCTGGATGAGATCCTTGTTGGCCTCGAATTTGCCGATCATCACACGTCCGCTCCGATAGGACTCTGCTGACGCATCACGATAACACCGGGCTCCGGCCGTTTCCGCAGCACAGCGGGCAAAAACCGGGCAAACCGCGACTCCTGGATCTGCGGCGGCAACGCCAGCTGGAAGATCTTGGCCCAGACCGAGCCGATCTGCTTACCGAGCGGCCCGGTGTTGTACGGGAGGCCGAATTTCTCGCACAGTGCCCGTACCTCGGGTGCGATCTCCGGGTACCGGTTGGCCGGCAGGTCCGGGAACAGGTGGTGTTCGATCTGGTGCGAGAGGTTGCCCGACATGATGTGGAACAGCGGGCTGCCGGTGATATTGGCCGAGCCCAGCATCTGCCGGACGTACCATTCGCCACGGGTCTCGTCGGCGGTCTCCTCCTCGGTGAAGCTCTGCACACCGGACGGGAAATGCCCGCAGAAGATGATCGAGTACGCCCACAGGTTGCGCACCAGGTTCGCCGTCGCGTTACCGGCCAGGGTGGACAGGAACAGCGGCCCCGACAGCAGCGGGAACGCCACGTAATCCTTGAGCACCTGCCGCCCCGACTTCCGGAGCTGGCCCTTGATCAGCGGTTTGAGCTCGGCCCAGGTGCGCTTGCCCTTGACGATGTTGTCGGCTTCGAGGTCGTGCAGCATCACGCCCCATTCGAAGAACACCATCAGCAGGAACGCGTACAGCGGGTTGCCCAGGTAGTACGGGTGCCAGTCCTGGCCTTCGTCGATCCGCAGTACCCCGTAGCCGATATCGCGGTCGCGCCCGTGGATATTGGTGTAAGTGTGGTGCATGTAGTTGTGCGAATGCTTCCACTGATCCGACGGGCAGACCGTATCCCATTCGAAGACACGGGAATTGAGGTTCGGCTCACGCATCCAGTCGAACTGGCCGTGCATCACGTTGTGGCCGATCTCCATATTGTCCAGGATCTTCGACACGCTCAGCGCGGCGACACCGGCCAGCCAGAACGGCGGCAGGAAGCCCAGATACATCAGCCCGCGGCCGGCGATCTCGAAACCGCGCTGCGCTTTGATGATGTTGTAGATGTACTCGCGGTCGCGCTCGCCCAGATCATTGACGATCCGGTCGCGCAGTTCGTCGAGAGCTCGGCCGATCTCTTCGACCTGATCGGGCGACAGGACCAGCGGTCCGTCCTTGGTTTCGGTGAGGATGGTCATCTGTTTCTCCCCTTCGTTTCCAGATGTCTGATTCCGGCGGCGGCCGGAGATCTCAGATTTCGATATCGACGTCGCCGACGGCGGCCTGGACGCAGAGCTGGATCGGCTGGTCGGGATCGGATTCCAATTCACCGGTGCGCAGGTTGCGGGTGCAACCGCTGCGCCGCACCGAGGTGCAGGAGAAGCAGATCCCCATCCGGCAGCCGAACTCCGGCGTCAGGCCCGCGGCCTCCGCCTGCTCGAGTAGTGAGGTACCGGCGTTCTCGGCGGTGACGCCGCTGGCCGAGAAGGTGGTGGTCCCGTGTACGTCGGTGCTGTCCACCGGCGCCGCGGTTGCCACGAACTCTTCGGTGTGCAGGCGTTCACTGAGCTCTTCGGCAGCGAAGAGCTCACGCACCGATTCCATCAGCGGCGGCGGGCCGCACAGGAAGGTATGCGCGTCGGCGAACCAGGGAGCCACCCGCATGAGCTCGTCGCGGTCGAAACCCCGGCCGTCACGCTCGGGGTACCGCAACTCCACCGAGATATTCGAATGAGCGGCAGCGATTTCGGTGAGTTCGTCCCGATGCGGTACCAGCTCCGGCGACCGCGCGTAGTGCAGGAACACCACCGGCCGGGCGTAACCCTCGTCGGCGAGGGTACGCAGCATCGACAGCACCGGCGTGATCCCGCTCCCGCCGCTGATCAGCAGCACCCGGTCCGGCCGCTGCCGGGGCAGGTGAAAGACGCCGGCGGCCGGCTCGAGGTCCAGGATCATCCCGGGCTCGGCGTGTTCGTTCAGGTAGCGCGATACCAGGCCGTGCGGGTGCACGCGCATGGTGAGGTCCAGGCGGCGGCGTGGATCGTGCTGGGAGTTCACCGGCGAGTAGCACCGTACGTGCCGGACCCCGTCGATCACCACGCCGAGCTGGATGAACTGGCCGGGCAGCAGCCCCTTCCACTGCCGGGTGGGGCGCAGGCTCAGCGAAAGCGTGCCGGGTACCGAACGGTCCACGCCGACGATCCGGGCCCGCATATCGCGGACGGTGAGCATCGGGCGCACCAGTTCCAGGTACCGGTCCACCGGGTGCGGGGTGGTCAGAGTCTGTACCAGGTCGAGGAGGGCCATCGGAGTTCTCCGTCCCTGTTCTGTCTGTCGCGTCACGCGTCTTCGATTCGTTTCGGTGTACGAATGTACACTCAACTAGTGTGCCGGATACCCCGGCGGAACTGTCAACCTGGTGGCGGTGTGACGCGGACGACAAGATGGAGACGACGGAATGGTGAACGGCTGTATGCTCACTGAAATGACCGATCAGGGAGCGAGCCGCGTGGAGCGCAAAGAGCGCACCCGGCAGGCGCTGCTCGACGGAACTCTCGCGCTGGCCGCCGAGCGTGGTTTCGGGGCGTTGAGCCTGCGCGAGATCGCCCGTTCCGCCGGAATCGTGCCGACCGCCTTCTACCGGCATTTCGGTTCGCTCGAAGACCTCGGCGCCACCCTGGTCGACGAAGGCGTGCAGGCGCTGCGCCTGGCCCTGCGGCAGCTGCGCCGCACACCCGACGCCCGGCTGTCGGAAACGGTGCGGTTCGTCTTCGGCGAGGTCGCCGCCAAACGGGAGTTGTACGGATTCCTGATCCGGGAGCAGCGCGGCGGCAGCGCGGCACTGCGTACGGCGATCGCCCTGGAACTACATCTGATCGTGCGCGAGCTGGTGGCCGATCTGTCGCGGGTGCCGGCCCTGGACACCTGGTCCCCGGACGACCTCGAGGTGGCGGCCGATCTGCTGGTCGCGACCGTGACCGACGGTATCGCCGACTACGTCTCCGCCCCGCCGCGCGAACAACAGCCGATCGTCGAACGCACCATCGCGCAGGTCCGCCTCATCGCCCTCGGTATGGGTGTCTGGAAACCCTGACCGCCGTTACGCCACGGAGGCCGGGGCCGATGCCCGCTTCTCCTCCGGTCGATCGGGCGCGGACACCATCAGCACAGCGATCAGCCCGGCGGCGAGTACCAGTATCAACCCGGCGATCCCGGCCCGATCCGCGTCGAACGCCCAGACGAACAGGCCGAACAGGCTCGGCGACAGGAACGAGGCCGCCCGTCCGGTGGTGGTGTAGAGCCCGAACAACTGGCCTTCCCGCCCCGGCGGCGTGAGCCGGGTGAGGAACGACCGCGCCGACGCCTGTGCCGGGCCGACGAACAAGGTCAGCGCGAGGCCGAAGATCCAGAACATGGTGGGCCCCGACACCACCAGCAGCACGGTCCCGCACAACACGGCGGACGCCAGCGAGACCACGATCACGCGCTTGGGCCCCACGGTGTCGTCGAACCGGCCGGCCACGATCGCACCCAGCGCCGCCACCACGTTGGCGGCGATACCGAACAGCAGCACATCGGAATCACTGATCTCGTAGACCTGCACGGCCAGGATCGCACCGAACGCGAAAACCCCGGCCAAGCCGTCCCGGAAAACCGCACTGGCCAGCAGGAACCAGATAACCCGGCGGTCCTCGGCCCAGAGTTCGCGAAGGTCACGCCACAGCACTCGGTACGAGCCGAAGAAACCCGCTGACGCCGCCCCCGGGTCGGCGCCGCCGGTCCGGACCTCGGGTACCGCGAAGAAGACCGGCAGCGCGAACACCGCGAACCAGACCGCGGCGAACACCACCACGAGCCGGATGTTCAGCCCGCCGTCGGTACTCACCCCGAGCAGTCCGCGTTCGTCGCCGTCGCCGGAGATGAACCCGAAATAACAGAGCAGCAGCAGGAAGATGCCGCCGAAGTAACCCATCGCCCAGCCGAAACCGGAAACGCGGCCCACCGTCTGCGGGGTGGAGACCTGCCGCAGCATCGCGTTGTAGGGCACGCTGGCCAGTTCGAAGCACACATGGCCGAGCGCCAGCAGCGCCAAACCGAGCCAGAGATAGTGATAATCGTCACGCACGAAGAACATGGCCGCGATCAGGGCGACGGTGACGGTGGTCAGAAACGCCAGCGAACGTTTGCGGTGCGCGGTTGCGTCGAAGCGCTGGCCGAGCACGGGCGCGGTCAGCGCGACCAGCAGACCCGCGATACCGAGTGCCCAGCCGAGCCAGGCGCTGGCGGAGATACCGCCGGGCAGATCGTCCCCGACGCTGTCGGTGAGATAGACGGCGAAGACGAAGGTGCTGATCACCGCGTTGAAAGCGGCCGACCCCCAGTCCCACAACCCCCAGGAGACCACCCGCCCCCGCCCAACCGGGGCGTCCACCTCGCTCATGGTGTGCACAGTAATGGATCCGCGGGTCCGGGGCCGGGCCTCGCGGGGCGAACGGCTCGGCCACCGTCCGGGATCGAAGGCGACGCAAATCAGTTACATCCCGCACGGTTTGCTTGTGGCGCAATCCACACCGGCGTTTGATCGGTTCACAGGTTTGTGATCGGCGAACCGCGGTAGGCGGTGAGGGAGTCGGCCGGGCGGCCCGATACCCGGTACCACGACACGAAGCCCGGCGACGGCTGTTACCAGGTGGTTTCCGGGTGATCACGGAGATAGTGAGAGTCCACGGTGCGCGAGACTCCGAAGGAGAAGTGAGGAGAGTTATGAACTCGCAGCTCAGAAATGATTTTCGTGGTGCGCCATCAGGGACTCGAACCCCGAACCCGCTGATTAAGAGTCAGCTGCTCTGCCAATTGAGCTAATGGCGCGCGCCCCGTTGTGCGGTGCGGGACAGACATTAACAGGCCCGGGCCGCAGAAGTGAAATCGATAGCGAGTCGGGCCGGTGTGAGCCGGACGACGCCGTAACGGTTGGCAGGCCGAACCCTATGTGTAGGTGGGCCAACAGAGCCGGACGTGACGAGCAACGCTCGGAAGCACGCCGGTGCGGCTGGCAGAATGTTGAACGTGGTCTCGACCGATCCCGCCGCTGCGGTGGGTCGAGGTGTGCAGGAATCGGTCGGATCCGAAGCCGTCGGCGCGTAGCGGGTGCGCCGGGACTTGAAACGGGGTTGTTATGCGTATAGGTGGTCGGCGGAGGCCGATCGGTTGGGTTTTCGGACCGATGGTCCTCGTCACACTGGTGGCGTTGGTATTGACCGGATGTTCGTCCTCAGAGGCGGCAGAGGGCTCGACAGCCATCGACCGCAACCCCATCACCGAACTCATCAAGCCGAAATTGGTCGCTCCTGTCAAGGACGGTGAGGTCGGCGTATCGCCGGCCGCGCAGATGAAGTTCGAAGTGAGCGACGGCATGTTCACCGATGTGGCGCTGCTCAACCCGGACGATCAGCCGGTGGCCGGGCAGTTGTCCGAGGACGGGCGCAGCTGGTCGACCACCGAACCGCTGGGCTACAGCAAGACCTACCGCCTGCAGGCCCGGTCCATCGGCCTGGGCGGGGAGTCCACGGCGGCGATGAGCTTCACCACCACGGCGCCCGGCAACGTGACCAAGCCGTACCTGGTCCCCGGTGAGGGCGAGGTGGTCGGGATCGGTCAGCCGGTGGCGATCCAGTTCGACGAGAACATCCCGGATCGCAAGGCCGCGCAGGACGCGATCACGATCAAGACGAATCCGCCGGTGGAGGGTGCCTTCTACTGGGTGAACAACCGCGAGGTGCGGTGGCGGCCCGAGCACTTCTGGGCGCCGGGCACCCGGGTTGATATCGACGTGAACGTCTACGGCAAGGATCTGGGCAACGGCCTGTACGGCCAGGACGATATCCACTCGCATTTCACCGTCGGTGACGCGGTGATCTTCACCGCCGACGACAACACCAAAATGGTGACGGTGGAGAAGAACGGTCAGGTCATCCGCACGATGCCGACCTCGATGGGTAAGGACGACACCCCCACCGACAACGGCATCTACATTTTGGCCGATCGGCACGAGCACATCGTGATGGACTCCTCCACCTACGGTGTCGCGGTGAACTCGCCCGACGGCTACCGCACCGATGTGAACTGGGCCACCCGGATGTCCTACAGCGGGATCTTCTTCCATTCGGCCCCGTGGTCGCTGGGCGCGCAGGGCAATACGAACACCAGCCACGGCTGCCTGAATCTCAGCCCTGCCGATGCCCAATGGGTGTACAACAACGCCAAACGCGGTGATATCGCGATCGTGAAGAATACGGTGGGCGGCACCCTGTCCGGTGTGGACGGTCTGGGCGACTGGAATATCCCCTGGCCGGAATGGAAAGCCGGTAACGCCGAGATGTGACCGGCGGAGCAGCACAGCGCGTTAGGGGGGGGGGGGCCCGGCCCGGGGGGGGGGGGGCCGGGGGGGGGGGGGGGGGGGGGGGTTGGGGGGGGGGGGGGGTGACGGGGGTTTTTGCGTTGGCGGGGGGGTCACCCGCGCCATGCTTCGGCTTGACGACGGTGTCGAGTAAGTAATTCTCGGCGGTGGTGGGATCGGGCGGGGTGGCGC
>NZ_JARWPM010000186.1 GCF_029869215.1 Nocardia carnea | reverse complement strand
GAGTACCAGAAGATCGTGCTCACCGAATCGATCTCCCCGTTCGGGACGCAGGACACCCGGCTCTTCCTCAACGGCGACCTGCAGTTCTCCTCGGTGGACGAATACCGCTACCACGAGGCCATGGTCCATCCGGCGCTCGCTGGGGCCTCTCGAGTTAGCTTCTGTGTTTGCTCTCTGCGGGAAGGGGCGTAAGCCTCCGAGGGCCTCGTAAGACTCGGCGCCGCCGCTGGTTGCGTTCGGTTCCGGGGTATATGGGGACTTCTCAGGGCCTTGCTGAACTCGGCGCCGCCGTGGGCGCGTGCGGGGCCGGCGGGTCTACATGTTCGGAGTGATCTTCTCGATCAGCGGGCGGACCTGGTCGAAGGGGATATCCGGGATGGAGTAGACCTTTTTGCCGGCGGCGGTGGCGGCCGAGAGGGTCGCCAGACCGGCTCGGCGCTGCCAGAAGGTCTGCCGGACGGTCCAGCCGATGATGCCGGGGGCTTCCAGGCAGGAGCGTTCCCGGTCCAGGGAGCCGGAGCGGACGACCAGCCAGGTGGGCGCCGCGCCCGCGGCGGGCACGACGGCGTGACCGAGCCCGCGGTAGCGGTCTTCGGCCAGCAGAACGCACAGCGGGGTCAGGGCGGCCGGGAGCAGCCACCACCACCCGGCGACAGATCCGCCCGTTACGGTCACGATCACCAGCACCAGCGCGACGAGCAGCACCGGCCAGCCCGCCCGGATATGGCGGCGCCGCCGGGCCGCGGGCCCGTGTGCGGTGAGCCGAACCCGGGCGGGCGTAGAAAGCGGCGCCGATGCGGCGGGCTCGGGATCGGGCTGCTCCCGGCGCGGGCGGAGCAGTTCGGCCAGGGTGTGTTCGACGGCGGACCGTGGTGCCTGCGGCAGGACCTTCTCCCGCGGATTCTCCCCGGTCATGATCGCTTCGAGTTGCGCGGCGCCCGCGAGGCGCAGCAACAGGGGTTCGATGATCGTGGCACCGCGTAAGCGAGCCGTATCGAGCGTGATCTGGCGCAGCGTGAACAGGCCCCGCCGGATCTGCAGGGTGCTGCCGTAATCGGTGACGCGTAAACCGAAATACGTGATCAGGTAGTGCGCGCAAGCCGCGGCACTGACGATGACCACCAAGGCGGCCAGAATCAGGACCCCGGCGATCACCAGCACCGCCGGACCGATATCACGCACGGTATCCACCGTCTCCCGGTTCACCTCGATCTCGGCGGGACCGAGACCGAACTGGGAGGCGGCGCCGAGGGCGGATGCGGCGAGGGCGAATCCGGTCAGCGACAGGGGAGCGTAGCGCACCCACTGTGCCCGCCAGTGCCCGATTTCGCGGCCGGGCCCGGGCTCCCGGTCGGTCTTCGGCTCGAATTCGTGGCCGGCGGTGAACCCGGTCTCGGTGCCGGTGGCAATTCGGGGTCCGCGGTCCGCCGTGGGACCGAGGTCGGGCGCGCCGGAACCTTCCTGGGCCGCCCCGGTTTCCTTCCGGAGTGCGCTGGTAGCGGCGCTGTCGGCGGAGACATGGGGTGCCCGGGTGTGGGCCAGGAGCTCGGTACGCAGTGGCCGCACCCGGTCGGCGGCCAGGGCGTCGAGGGAGAATTTGTCGTCCGATTCGGCTTCCTGGCCGGTACCGATGACTACCGTGGCCAGTCCCAGGATCCGGTGCAGGGGGTCGGCTTCGATATCCACCGAACGGATCCGGGCGCGCGGAACCGACAGCCGTTTCCGCTGGATCACACCGGTGCGCAATTCGATATGGGTGGGACCCATACGGTAGGTCGTGGTGAACCAGAGCGCGAGACCGTACGGGATCACCACGATCGGAGCGAGCAGGCCCCACAGCGGATTCCCGGAGCTGAAGCCGACGATCACGGCGCCGATCACCGCCGGTAGGAACTTCACGACCGCCTGGATCGGATGCACCAGCAGCATCCGGCGGTCGAGCCGCTGCCACGGCGCTTCGACAGGGGGAGCGGGCGGTTCGCTCATGTCGCGTCCCCGCGGTGCCGCGCGGCGATCTCGGTCAACCGGGCCACCGTCTCATCGGCCAGTGACCGTTCGAGCAAACCGATCCGGACAGCGCCCGCCGAGGAAGCCGTGGTCACGGTGATCGTCGACAGTCCGAGCAGCCGCTCGAGCGGGCCGCGTTCGGTATCCACGGTCTGCACCCGGGAAATCGGCGCGACCCGGCTCTCCAGCGACAGCCAGCCCACCCGGCTGTACACCGCATCGTCGGTCACCTGCCAGCGGTGCACGGAATAACGCCAGCGGGGCACTACGATCGTCGCCAGCACGGCCACGGGAACCACGACCACCGCCGCGGCCACTTGCCAGGGCCGGCGATCGGGATCGGCGACCGCCCACGCCACCAGCGCGATGACGACGACGAGCCAGGTCAGGGCGATCTCCAGCGTCCACAGCGTTTTGGCGCGCGGGCTGGGCCGCCATGCGGGATCGAGCAGTGGATCGGGTGCGCGTGGCGGGCTGTCCGGCGACATGACTTCATGGTCGCACGGTTGTCCGGTGCGCTCGGAGTAACGGACGGGCGGCCAACGCCCGGCGGCCATCTGACCACGCACAATGACCTGCACGGAATAGCCCGTGATACACCGCGGTTGTGAACGCTCGACGACCTGGGAGGAGACAGTTCCGGATGTGTGCCGCATGATCGAGGGCGTGACCGACCTAGCCGAACCGACCGTCCCGACCCCCGAACCCACCCCGGCCGCGATGCGACGGGCGTTGCGCCGGGCGCGTGACGGGGTGACGCTGAACGCCGACGAGGCCACGGTGCTGCTGCACGCGCGCGGCGACGATCTGGCCGATCTGTGCCGTAGCGCCGCCCGGGTGCGTGACGCCGGACTGGCTTCGGCCGGCCGGCCCGCCACGATCACCTATTCGCGCAATGTGTTCATTCCGCTCACCCACCTGTGCCGGGACACCTGCCACTACTGCACCTTCGTCACCGTGCCGGGCAAATTGCGCGCGCAGGGCCGCGGGATGTTCCTCGAACCCGACGAGGTGCTGGAGATCGCCCGCCGCGGCGCCGAACTGGGTTGTAAGGAAGCCTTGTTCACCCTCGGCGACCGGCCCGAGGCGCGCTGGCCGGAGGCCGCGCAATGGCTGGACGAGCGCGGTTACGACTCCACCCTGGACTACCTGCGCGCGGTCTCCATCCTGGTGCTCGAGGAAACCGGTCTGCTGCCGCATCTGAACCCCGGCGTGATGTCGTGGGAGGAGATCTCCCGGCTCAAACCGGTCGCCCAGTCGATGGGGATGATGCTGGAAACCACCGCGACCCGGTTGTTCACCGAGAAGGGCAACTGCCATTACGGCAGCCCCGACAAGGATCCCGCGGTGCGGTTGCGCGCCATCACCGATGCCGGCCGCCTCTCCGTTCCCTACACCACCGGAATCCTGGTGGGTATCGGGGAGAACATGGCCGAACGGGCCGATACGATCCTGGCGATCCGCAAACAGCACAAGGCGTTCGGGCATATCCAGGAAGTGATCGTGCAGAACTTCCGCGCCAAGGACGACACCGCCATGCGGAACGCCCCGGATGCCGATATGTCCGAGTTCCTGGCCACCATCGCGGTGACCCGGCTGCTGCTCGGCCCGGATGTCGCGGTGCAGGCGCCCCCGAACCTGGTGTCCGCCGAGGAATGCCGCGCGCTGCTCGACGCCGGTATCGACGACTGGGGCGGCGTCTCGCCGGTGACCCCCGACCACGTCAACCCCGAGCGACCGTGGCCCAACCTCGACACTCTCGCCGAGCTCACCTCGAGCGCCGGTTTCGAGCTGGTGGAACGCACCTCGGCGCATCCGAAATACGTGCGCGCCGGTAATCCGTGGATCGATCCGCGGATCGGCGCGCATGTCGCCGCGCTCAGCGATCCGCAGACCGGGCTGGCGAATCCGGACGCGCTACCGGTGGGCCTGCCGTGGCAGGAACCGGACGAATCGTGGGAGTCCGCGGGCCGGACCGATCTGAACACCGCCATCGACACCGCCGGCCGCAATACCGATACCCGCAGCGATATCGATAACGCCTTCGGCGACTGGGAAACCATCCGCGAACAGGTCCGCGATCTCGCCGCGGCACCGCAGCGGCTGGACGCGGATGTGCTGGCCGCCCTGCGCGCCGCCGAGCAGGATCCGGCCGGGCTCACCGACGCCCAGTACCTGGCGCTGGCCACCGCCGACGGCCCGGACTTGGACGCCGTCGCCGGGCTGGCCGATCAGCTGCGCCGCGAGGTCTGCGGCGACGATGTCACCTACGTGGTGAACCGGAACATCAACTTCACCAATATCTGCTACACCGGCTGCCGCTTCTGTGCGTTCGCGCAGCGCAAGGGCGATGCCGACGCCTTCACCCTCAGCACCGACGAGGTCGCCGACCGCGCCTGGGAGGCGTATGTGGACGGCGCCACCGAGGTCTGCATGCAGGGCGGTATCGACCCCGACCTGCCTGTCACCGGTTACGCGGATCTGGTACGCGCGGTGAAGGCCCGGGTGCCCTCGATGCACGTCCACGCCTTCAGCCCGATGGAAATCGTCAACGGCGCCTCGCGCGGCGGGGAAAGTGTCCGCGACTGGCTGACCGCCCTGCGCGAAGCCGGCCTGGGCACCATTCCCGGTACCGCGGCGGAAATCCTCGACGACGAGGTGCGCTGGGTGCTCACCAAGGGCAAACTGCCGGCCTCCGCGTGGATCGATGTCATCACCACCGCGCACCAGGTGGGGATCCGCTCGAGCTCGACCATGATGTACGGGCACGTCGACAATCCCAGCCACTGGGTCGGGCATCTGCGGGTACTACGCGGCATCCAGGACGAAACCGGTGGCTTCACCGAGTTCGTGCTGCTGCCGTTCGTGCACCAGAGCGCCCCGCTCTACCTCGCGGGAGCCTCCCGCCCCGGCCCCACCAACCGCGACAACCGCGCCGCGCACGCCCTGGCACGCATCATGCTGCACGGCCGCATCGACAACATCCAGACCAGCTGGGTGAAACTCGGCACCACCGGCACCCAGGTGATGCTGCGCAGCGGTGCCAACGACCTCGGCGGCACCCTGATGGAGGAAACGATCTCCCGGATGGCCGGGTCCCAGCACGGCTCGGCGAAAACAGTCGCCGAACTCACCGAAATCGCCGAAGGCATCGGCCGCCCCGTCCGCGAACGCACCACCACCTACGGAACCCCCCCGACCCGCGGCCCGGTCCCGGGCCTCGAACTCGTGTGAGGAACCAACAGTACAGGCCAACATGCGCGGCACCCCCTGTGCGGCGCGCCTCGAGCAACCTTTCCGGTACCGCTCACTCCGCCCGGGCGGGGCCCGCCCGGTTGTGGAGCGACGGAGCGGGGGAGCGAAGCGGAGGAGCGGAGGAGTGAAGAACCGGGCTACCCGGGGCCCCGCCCTCGAGGCGCGGAGCGCCTCCAAAAATACAGCCCCGCCCTTTGCGGGGGGTCTATCCCCGAAGCACTGTTACGGAGAGTTTGCCCCGACGCGAAGTTCGACCAACCGCGCCGCAGAATATTAGGACAGGCTCACCGGGGGTAGCGTTCGGTGCACCAGGGATACTTGTGCGCGGGCGCAGTTACCCGGAGAAGAAGGAAGAGTAGGAGAGCGGGAGTGACCTACATCATCGCCGAACCGTGCGTTGACGTGAAGGACAAGGCGTGCATCGAAGAATGCCCCGTGGATTGCATCTACGAGGGTGGTCGCATGCTGTACATCCATCCCGACGAATGCGTCGACTGTGGTGCGTGTGAACCCGTCTGCCCGGTGGAGGCGATCTTCTACGAGGACGACACGCCCGATCAGTGGAGCGGCTACGTCAACGCCAACGTCGATTTCTTCGACGAACTGGGTTCGCCCGGCGGCGCCACCAAACTGGGCAAGGTCGAATTCGATCCGCCGTTCATCAAGGAACTGCCGCCGATGGCCGACGAGTAGAACGATCGGTAGATGAGCACTGAGTTAACCCACCGTCCCCGGGTGAGCGCGGCCCTGCCGGACTTTCCCTGGGACACCATCGCGGGTGTGAAGGCGAAGGCCGCGGCGCATCCCGGCGGGCTGGTCGATCTGTCGGTGGGGACACCGGTGGATCCGGTGGACCCGCTGATCCGGGCCGCGCTGTCTGCGGTGGCCGAGGTTCCGGGCTATCCGACCACGCACGGCACGCCCGAACTGCGTGCGGCGGCGGTGGCGGCGCTGGCCCGGCGTTTCGGTATCACCGGCGTGGCGGAATCGGCCGTGCTGCCGGTGATCGGTACCAAGGAGCTGATCGCCGGATTGCCGCGGCTGCTCGGCCTGGGTTCCGCGGATCTGGTGGTGATCCCGGAGATCGCCTATCCGACCTACGAGGTCGGCGGCCTGCTCGCCGGAACCCGGATCTTGCGGGCCGACGGCCTCACCCGCCTGGGTCCGGAGAAACCGGCGCTCATCTACCTCAACTCCCCGTCCAACCCGACCGGCAAGGTGCTCGGGGTCGAGCATCTGCGCAAGGTGGTGTCCTTCGCCCGCGAACGCGGCGCGATCGTCGCCTCCGACGAGTGCTACCTGGGCTTGTCCTGGGATGAACCGGCCGTGTCGATCCTGGATCCGCGGGTATGCGACGGCGACCACACCGGTCTGCTGGCGGTGCATTCGCTGTCGAAGACCTCGAATCTGGCCAGCTACCGGGCCGGTTTCGTCACCGGCGACCCGGACCTGGTGGCCGAACTGCTGGAGGTGCGCAAACACTCCGGCATGATGGTGCCGTTCCCGATCCAGGCCGCGATGGCGGCGGCCCTGGCCGACGACGAACACGAGGCCGCCCAGCGGGAGCGCTACCGGGCGCGCCGCGAGATCCTGCGGTCCGCCCTGCTCGGCGCGGGTTTCCGGATCGACAATTCCGAAGCCGGCCTGTACCTGTGGTCCACCCGCGACGAACCCTGCCACGACACCCTGAACTGGCTCGCCGACCGCGGCATCCTCGCGGCCCCCGGCGATTTCTACGGCCCCGCCGGCGGCCGCCACGTCCGCATAGCCCTCACCGCCACCGACGAACGAATCACCGCCGCCGCCGAACGCCTCTGACCCACGTCGCCTGACCACCGCACGTGCCCGGTGGCACCCAGGTCAGCGCGGCCCTCAGCAATCCGGCCAACCCCGGAACCGGACGCGCCCACGGCGGTGCCGAGTTCAGCGAGGCCCTTGGAGGTTTTGGCCCGTCCCAGCTGTAAGCGCGCGATGCGATTCGGCGCCGCCCCGAGTGTCGAGTGCTGACAGCAGGGACTCAGTGGGGCCAAAACCCGCGTCGCCGCAGGCGACGCCGAAGATACAGCGCTAGCCTTGGGTATGGACGCTGTCACAGTTGTCCCGACCCCCGTGAACGAACCGGTGCACACCTACGCGCCGGGCAGCCCCGAGCGAGGAAGGTTGCTCGGCAGGCTGGCCGATATCTCGGGCACGACCCTCGATATTCCGCTGGTTATCGACGGTAAGCACCGTCCCGGGATCGGCGAGCGCCACGAGATCGTCGCACCGCATCGGCACCGGCAGGTGCTCGGGACCTACACCAACACCACGCATGACGAAGCCGCCGCGGCGATCGAGGCGGCCACGGCGGCCGCCCCGGCCTGGCGTTCGCTACCGTTCGACGAACGCGCCGCGGTGCTGTTACGGGCCGCTGATCTGCTGTCCGGTCCGTGGCGGGAAACCCTGGCCGCGGCGACCATGCTGGGGCAGTCGAAATCGGCGGCGCAGGCCGAAATCGACGCGCCGTGCGAATTGGTCGATTTCTGGCGGTTCAATGTGTCGTTCGCCCGCGGCATTCTGGCTCAGCAGCCGCAGTCGAGTCCGGGGGTGTGGAATCGGCTGGACTACCGGCCGCTCGAGGGTTTCGTGTATGCGATCACCCCGTTCAATTTCTCGGCCATTGCCGGGAATCTGCCCACCGCGCCGGCTCTCATGGGCAATACCGTGGTGTGGAAGCCGTCGCCCACCCAGACCTTGGCGGCGTATTACACGATGAGACTGCTGGAGGCGGCGGGTCTGCCGCCCGGCGTGATCAATATGGTCACCGGCGACGGGAAAGAACTTTCCGAAGTGGCGTTGACCGACCCACGGCTGGGCGGTATCCATTTCACCGGCTCGGCGCCCACATTCCAGTATCTGTGGAGCCAGGTGGGTGCGAACCTCGGCCGGTATCGGGGATATCCGCGGCTGGTGGGGGAAACCGGCGGCAAGGATTTCATCGTCGCCCATCCTTCCGCCGATCCGGCGGCCCTGTGCACCGCGCTGGTCCGGGGTGCCTACGAATATCAGGGCCAGAAATGCTCCGCGGCGTCGCGTGCCTATCTGCCCCGGTCGCTGTGGCGTGAGATGGGCGATGATTTTCTGGGGATCGCCGAATCGCTGAGCTATGGCGATATCTCGGATCTGTCGAATTTCGGGGGTGCCCTGATCGATCGGCGCGCCTACGACAAGAGCGTGCGCGCGATCGAACGGGCGCGTTCCGCCGGTGTGCCCATCCCCGTGGGCGGCACATATGACGACAGCGAGGGCTGGTTCGTCCGTCCCACTGTGCTGATGGCCGACGATCCGCGCGACGAATCGTTTTCCACCGAATATTTCGGGCCGATTCTCTCGGTGCATCTCTACGACGACAGCGCCCCCGGCGCCTGGGATTCGATTCTCGCGGAAGTGGAATCGGCGGCCCCGTACGCCTTGACCGGCGCCGTATTCGCCCAGGACCGGCACGCTGTGGAACACGCGTCGGAGCAGTTGCGGTTCGCGGCCGGGAACTTCTACATCAACGACAAACCCACGGGCGCCGTGGTGGGTCAGCAGCCCTTCGGCGGCGCTCGCGCCTCGGGTACCGACGACAAGGCCGGTTCCCCGCTGAACCTGTTGCGCTGGGTCGCCCCGCGGGCCCTGAAGGAAACCTTCGTGCCGCACACCGATCACCGCTACCCGCATATGGAGGCGGAATGAACGGCCGGCGGCCGGCCACCCGGTGTGAGCGGGGGAACCGGTGAATCCGCTGCGTCCGGCGATTCTCGCGGCCGCGGGATCCGACCGGGTGAAACAGATACTGACCACCAGTCCGGTGACAGCGTCCATGGTCGGCCGTTTCGTCCCGGGGGAGACCAGGACCGAGTTGGTCGCCGCCGCTCGGGAGTTGCTGGCGAGCGGGCGGGCGGTGAGCGTCGATTTCCTCGGGGAGTACACCACCGACCGGGGCCGGGCCGATGCCGCGGTGGCCGAATACCTGGCCTTGATCAATGATCTGACCGCGTTGGACACCGGCGCGGTCCCGGCCGGTGCGGCACCGTTGGAGGTTTCGGTGAAATTGTCCGCCCTGGGCCAGTGGCTCGGTGCGGACGGCCCGGCGATCGCCGCGGAGAACCTCCGGGTGCTGTGCACCAAGGCCGCCGAGGCCGGGGTATGGGTCACCGTGGACGCCGAGGACCATACGACCACCGCCGCGACCCTGGCCGCGATCCGGCAGGTGCGACCGGATTACCCGTGGCTGGGCACGGTGGTTCAGGCCTACCTGTTCCGCAGCGAGGACGATTGCCGGGGCCTGGCGAGCGCGGGCGCGCGGGTGCGCCTGTGCAAAGGCGCCTACAAGGAACCGGATACGGTGGCCCATCAGCGTCGCGCCGAGGTGGACAGCGCCTATCTGCGCTGCCTGCGGATCCTGATGCACGGGGCGGCCCGGCCGCTGGTGGCCTCCCACGATCCGGCGCTGATCGCGGCGGCAGCCGAACTCGCCGCGCGGACGGGCCGCGGTCCGGGCGAGTTCGAGTACCAGATGTTGTACGGCATCCGCGCCGACGAACAATCGAGGCTGGCCGGTCAGGGCGATTTCGTCCGCGTCTACGTGCCGTACGGCACGCAGTGGTACGGCTATCTGATGCGCCGGCTGGCCGAACGCCCGGCCAACCTCGCCTTTTTCGCTCGCGCCCTGGCCGGCCGGTGAGTACTAGACCAGCGGTTTACCCTTGCGCATGCGGCGGCGCATATCCCACAGGTAATAGTTCATCGGGAATTGGCGCAGGAACCGGGGCTGCAGTTTCAGGCCGAACCCGATGACCTTCATCGTCCGGTCGAACCAGCGCTGATTGCCCTCGGTCCAGTCCATATACATTTTTTCGCGGATCTGCGGGGGCAGGCAGCCGGA
This sequence comes from Nocardia carnea, assembly GCF_029869215.1. Lineage (GTDB taxonomy): Bacteria > Actinomycetota > Actinomycetes > Mycobacteriales > Mycobacteriaceae > Nocardia > Nocardia carnea_B. Next base: position 5,055 of record NZ_JARWPM010000186.1, on the reverse strand, counting down.
GACCACGAAGCGGTGGAATTTCGCCGACATCCAGCGCACCGGCAGCGGCAGCATCTTCAGGTCGATGAGGTCGTTGAAGTACGCGCGGGTGGTGTCGTCGATTTCCAGGTTGTTCAGATTGTCTTCCCAGAATTCCCAGAACGCCGCCCGGTTCGGCGGCCACATCTCCGGCCGCACCTGCAAGGTGGTACCGAGCCGGATGCTGTGCGCGTAGAAGGTATCGGCGGTGGCCTCGTCCATCGGACCCTGCACTTTTTCCAGCAGGTCGACGAATCCGAAGTAGAGGCAGGCCGCGACCCACAGCTGCAGTTTCGGGTCGAAGGCGTTGTATTTGACCGGGCTGGTGGGTTTGGTACGGATATGGCGGTGGGAGGTGTTGACGGCCAGCCGGTAGGCGTTGCGTTCCTCCTCCGTACCCAGCATGGCGACCGAGAGATAGGTGAGGGTGGTGCGGAGCCGTTTGAACGGATGCTCCATCACATTGCCGCTCTTGACGTCGCTCTCCATGACGCCGTAGGCGACCGGACGCAAACCCAGCTGCATGATCACATTCGCGGTGCCGCCGAGGAAGGCGGTGATTCCGACGATATGGTCTTCGACATCGAAATCGGGTGCGTACAGAGGGCGGGGTTCGGGCTCGCTCTGGGGCGCAGGCCAGGGAGCGGTCATCGGTGACCTCTTTCGTATGAGAAGATTATATGATAACCATCTCATTCACTCGATGTCGCGTCAACCATCGCGGTAATTGTGCAATGCTTGATCTGTCATTGCATCACTGAGCGCGGGAGGCTGCCGAGATGGGTGCGCTGGCTCAACTGTTGCCGCTGGTGCGGTCGCCGCGCCGGGACCGGGACCAATCGGTGCTGGCCGCCGCGTTGCAGGCATTTCTCGATTTCGGCATCAAACGCACCAGCATGGTGGAGGTCGCCCGGCGCGGCGGGCTCTCGCTGGCCACGCTGTACCGCCGGTTCTCCAGTAAATCCGACCTCATCCAGGCTGTCGGATTGCAGCAGACCCGCGAGTTCATCGAGGGCGTCGATGCCGCGGTACAGCGGCAGATCGATCGCGACGCCGGCGCCGAGGACCAGATCGTGGAGCTGTTCGTGGCCTTCCTGGACGGGCTGCGCAGTAATGAACTGCTCTACCGGCTGCTCGACACCGAACCCGAGATCGTGCTTCCCTACCTCACCACCAAAGGTGCTCCGGTGATCGAACTCGGTCGCGATTATCTCGCCGAATTCGTCACCCGGCTGCAGGACGAGGGCAAACTGCCCGAGTACGACCCGCTCCCGGTGGCCGAGATGGTCGCGCGAACCGCGTTGTCGCTGGCGCTGACACCGCAGACGGTGATCCCGCTCGGCGACGAACTCGCCGTACGCACATACGCCCGCGATCATGTCGCGGTCTCGTTCCGGGTGCCGGTGGCAGGGCTCTGATCGCATCGGCCGGTCAGACCAGCTTCATCCCCAGCTTGCGCCGGACCCGGAAATCGAACAGATAGGCGTTGATCGGAAAACAGCGCAATACTGTGGGCAGGACCGCCGCGGCGCGGCCGAGGGTACGCAGCAGCCGGGCGAACCGGCGTTCGTCCCGGGCCGACCACCGCATCCCCATCTCGTCACGCAGATGTTGTGGAAGCAGCCCCGCGGTGACCCAGCGGTTGAACCGGGCGCCCGCCCATTGGACCGGCCGCGGGAACATCTTCAGGTCGACGATCTCGTCGAGCATCGCGCGGACCGGCGGGTCGATCTTCGTCCGGGCCAGGTTCTCGGCCCAGTAGCGGTCGAACGCGTCCTCGTCGGCCGGCCACAGCTCGGGCGGTACCTGCAGGGTGGTGCCCAGTCGTGCGGAATTGCGGTAGATCGCCTTCTGCACGTCCGGGTCGATCCTGCCGTGCATGCGTTCGCGCAGGTCGCGGGCGCCCCAGTATAGGCAGGCCGCCACCCACAACTGCAGATTCCGGTCGAAGGCGTTGTAGCGCACCGGGCTCTGCGGCGTCGACCGGACCTGCCGATGCGAGGTATCGACCGCCCGGCGGTAGGCGACCCGTTCCGGCTCCGTACCCAGCAGCGCCACCGCCAGGTAGGTCAGCGTGGTCCGGGTGCGTTTGACCGGATGCAGGGTGAGTTTGCCGCTGTCGACCGGGCTTTCCAGTACCCCGTACCCGACGCCGGGGGCGGCCAGCTGCATGATCACATTCGCGGCGGCGCCGAGTACGGCGGCGCCGTCGATGTACTGCCGGAAGTCGAATTCCTGCTCGTCGGCGGGGGTGGTATCCGGGCGGCTGGTGCCGGCGCCGGATCGGGAGGTGGGCTCTTCGGCAGGAGAGCTGGTCATAGCGGGCACCGTTCCGGGACGTGCGAAGGTTGTACGTTCACCCTCTCGCCGTGTCACAAATGTGTCAAGCGTCACCGAAGGGTAGCTGGACTACTGTCTCGCTCACCGGAATCCCGCTCGGTCGGATCCGGCGGGGCGGGGCCCGGTAGGTCTGTGGTTTCCGGTCCGGCGCCGGGCAGTAGGTTGGGGCCTATGTCCGTAGCCCCGCGTCTGCTCCGATCACTGGACCCTCAGGCCGTCGCCGCGGGAGCCGATATTCCCGATGCCGTCACCATCGACGGTGTCACCCTCTCGCGCAGCGATCTGCTGGGTGCGGCCACCTCGGTGGCGGAACGGATCGCCCGCGCGGAAAGGGTCGCGGTGCTGGCCCGGCCCACGGCCTCGACCGTGCTCGCGGTGATCGGCTGCCTGATCGCCGGCGTGACCGTGGTCCCGGTCCCGCCCGACTCCGGACCCGCCGAACTCGACCATATGCTCACCGATTCCGGCGCCCAGGCCTGGCTGGGCGAGGCCCCGGCGGGCACGGCGCTGCCCGTCGTCCCGGTCCGGCAGCATGCCCGCTCGTGGCACACCTACCCCGAACCGGATTCCGCCGCACCGGCTTTCGTGCTCTACACCTCCGGTACCACCGGCCCGCCGAAGGGTGTGGTGCTGAGCCGCGGCGCGATCGCCGCGGGGCTGGACGCGCTCGCCGAGGCGTGGGCGTGGACCGCGGCCGATGTGCTGGTGCACGGGCTACCGCTGTTCCATGTGCACGGACTGATCCTGGGCCTGCTCGGACCGCTGCGGATCGGCAGCCCGCTCGTGCACACCGGGAAACCGACCCCGGCGAACTATGCCGCCGCCGCGGGCACCATGTACTTCGGCGTGCCGACCGTCTGGACCCGGATCACCGAGGACCCCGACGCCGCGAAACAGCTGAGCGCGGCCCGGTTGCTGATCTCCGGCAGCGCCCCCCTGCCCGCGCCGGTATTCGAGCGGCTCGCCGAGCTCACCGGTCAGCAGCCGATCGAACGCTACGGGATGAGCGAAACCATGATCACCCTGTCCGCCCGCGCCGACGGGGAACGCCGGCCCGGCTGGGTCGGGGTCCCGGTACGCGGTGTCGAGACCAGGCTGCGCGACGAAACCGGGCAACCGGTACCGCACGACGGGACCAGTATCGGCGGTTTGCAGGTCCGTGGCCCGATGCTGTTCGAGGGATACTTCGGCCGCCCGGACGCCACCGCAGAGTGCTGGACCGGCGACGGCTGGTTCCGCACCGGCGATGTCGCGGCGATAGACGCGGACGGGTTCCACCGGATCGTCGGCCGCGAATCGGTGGATCTCATCAAATCCGGCGGATACCGGATCGGCGCCGGCGAAGTGGAGACGTGCCTGCTGGGCCATCACGCGGTCGCCGAAGTCGCGGTGGTGGGTCTGCCCGACGCCGATCTGGGCCAGCGCATCGTCGCCTTCGTGATCCCGCGCGATCCCGCCCCCACCGAACAGGAGCTGATCGACCATGTCGCCGGACAGCTCTCGGTGCACAAACGCCCCCGCGAGATCCGCTTCGTCCGGTCCCTCCCACGCAACGCCCTGGGCAAGGTCCAGAAGAAACAGCTGAGCACCGCCGAATCCACCGACGCGTAAAGCGATGCGGCGTTCCCCGCTATTGACCTCAACTGAACTCGAGGTCCTACCGTCGGCGGCATGACCGCGACGCTCACCCCCGAACAGATCGGCTACCTCTCCGGACAACGACTGGGCCGGCTGGCCACCGTCGATGCCACCGGCGCCCCGCAGAACAATCCCGTCGGTTTCCGCTACAACCCCGACCTCGGCACCATCGATATCGCCGGCTGGAATATGGGGCGCTCTCGCAAATTCCGGAACCTGGCGAAGAACGATCGGGTCGCGTTCGTCGTCGACGATATCGCCTCCGTCCAGCCGTGGCGGGTGCGCTGCCTGGAGATCCGCGGCACCGCCGAGGCACTGACCGAGGTCCCCACCTACATCGGAACGGAACCCAGCGAACTCATCCGCGTCCACCCCGAGCGGGTAATCGCCTTCGGCCTCTGATCCCGGCGACGCGGAATCCGGACGCGCCTCGATGGATCGCCGCACACCGACGACATACATGCCGGCGGAGTCCGACGAGACAACCATTGTGCCGGTAACCCCGGGACCGGACCCAACCACCGCGGCGTCGATGTCGACGAGGCCCTAGAAGTTCAGACGACCCTGATCCCGGATACAACCACGGCGGCGCCGGATTCACCGAGACCCTCGAATGTTCACATACCCCCAAACCGGACGCGCCCACGGGGTGTCGAGTCCCACGGGCTCTGAAAGTTTCACATAACCCCGGAACCGAACGCGCCCGGCGGCGGTGCCGAGTCATACGAGGCCCTGAGTGGTTCACATAATCCCGAAACCCGAACGCAACCACGGCGGCGCCGAGCCATACGAGGCCCTGAGTGGTCCACATAATCCCGAAACCCGAACGCAACCACGGCGGCGCCGAGCCATACGAGGCCCTGAGTGGTCCACACAACCCGGAAACCTGACGCGACCACGGCGGCGCCGAGTCTTACGAGGCCCTTGGAGGGTTGGGCCCCGGGGCGGGGGGTAGAGGAGGGGAGAGGGGGGGGGGGGCGGGGGGGGGGGGGGGGGGGGGGGGGGGGCGGGCGGGGGGGCCGCCCCCCCCGCCCCCGCCGGCGCGGCCCGAGCTTGTGG
>NZ_JARWPM010000185.1 GCF_029869215.1 Nocardia carnea | reverse complement strand
CCTGCGCGCCCCCGCGCCCCCCCGCGGCGCCGCGGCCTCGGCGGGGGGCCCCCCCCCCCCGCGGCCCGGGCGCCCCCCCCCCCCGGCGCCGCCGGAGGCGGCGCAATCAAACTCAGTATCCGGGCTCGTCGTTCGGGCTCCTGGGGTAGCAGGTCGAGGTCGAGTTGCCAGGCGTTGTTGGTCCACGGATCGAACAGTGGGGTGCCGGTGAGCGTCGGCAGATGGCGGCAGGCGCGGGAGAGTGCCGCCACCGTGCTGTCGTGCGACTCGGATTCGTTCGCGCCGACGATCACCGTCGACAATCCGATGAGATCGCCGCGGGCCAGCAGCGCGACCAGGCGTTGCGCGTCCGTGGACTGGTAGCCGTGCGGGAAATCCGCCGCCAGCAGGATCCGGTGTTCGGCCGGTGGAACGCCCTGCCCCGAGTTGTAGGCCATCTCGGCGAGTTCGGCGGCATCCACCAGATGCTGCAGCCGCGCCGAGATATCGGTGTGATCGGTGATCGGCGGCCCGGCCAGCACCGGCGCCAGCATGCCCGTGAATCCGGCGAACGCCCCGGTGAGGTCGATGATGTCGACCACCGTGCGGCGGCCCGGCGCGGCCCGCAGCAGCCGGGCCAGTAGCGCGCCGATCACCGGTGCCACCGCGGCGGCGGATTCGGTATCGACCCACAGCGGCCGGTTCAGCGGAACCGGTACGCAGTACGGAACGCGCAGTGCGCCACGTTCCGGCGCGTAGAGCTCGCCGAGCCGGATTCCGTCGGACGGGGTGGCCGGGCGATCCCAGGCCGGGGAGTCCCAGGACGCCAGCGCCGCGGGCAGCATCGCGTCCGCCTCGGTGAGTTCCCGCTGCAGTTGGGCGCTGTCGCCGCGGTAGCGGTCTTCCGCCGCGGCGATGAGCTCGTCGTAGCGGCGTTGCGCGGCCGAACGCGCCGCGTCGGCGGCGGGAGTGTTGCGGGTCGCCGGGTCCGATACCGCTGCGGAAAGCTCCTGGTCGAGCCGGTCGGCGGCATAACTGCGCGACGATTCCAGGGCCGCGGCCGAACGTGCGGCGTCCTCGAAGATCATCCACAGGCGCTCCAGCCCGTGGCCCACCTCCAGGGTTGGTGTTTCGGCCTGCGCCGGTGCCGCGGATACAACGGGCACCGTGGCGTCGGCAACCGTAGCCGCGGCGGCCGCGACCGGCGGCGCCGCGGATACGTAATCCTGTGCGCCGTGGGCCCGTAGCAGTTCGGCGAGTCCGCCCGCATACCCCTGTCCCAGGGCCCGCAGCTTCCAGCCGGCGCCGCGCCGGTACAGCTCGAAGCAGATCAGCGCGGTTTCCCCCGCTTGCGGTGTGATGACGAATTCCGCTACCGGCAGATCATTTTCGGTCAGCGTGGCGGTCACCCTGCCGGGGACGCCGGGCGCCGAGGCGATCAGCAGCACCGCCTGGGCGTCCGCCCGTACCTCCGCCGGCGTGACGACCACGGCCGAGCCCTCGAGCCGCACGCCCGGACCCACCGGCCGCTCGGTGAGCAGCACGTCCGTGGCCGAGGTGACTCGTAGATCCGCGGCCACCACCAGTGCCGAAACCGTCAGCGGTACCGCCGCGTCCACCTGGAAGCGGGCCCGTCCACCGTCGAGCGTGATGTTCTGGCCCGCCTGCAAATGCTTCATATCGTTTCCCCCGTTCCGTCGCTCACGCACGGCGTGAGCGAGGGTCCTCCGTGGTGACGCTCCACTCCCGTCTCCGGGCCCGACTCGCTCACGCTCTGCCCATTCGGCGTCGGCGAGGGCCCGCCGTGGTTACTCTCCTCCGCTGCCACCGCCGGGCCCGACTCGCTCACGCCCCGAGGAAGCGGCCCAGCTGGGGGATCGCCTCGCCCGGATGTTTGGCGTTGAAACCTTCACCGATGGCCTGCATCTTCCAATCGGCGCCCGCGCGGAACAGTTTCGCCATGGCCATCGCGGTGGTCGGCGTGCCGCCGGTGAGCGAATAGCGCGCCAGCTCGGCGTTGTTCGCGCCGTCGATCAACCGGCAGAAAGCGTTCTGCACCTGGCCGAAAGTGTGGCCCTTGTAGGAGGTCACGATGAAGACCAGGCTGTTGACGTGCGCCGGGATACGCGTGAGGTCGACCAGGATCACCTCGTCGTCGCCGGCACCTTCACCGGTGAGGTTGTCACCCTGATGGCGGACCGAGCCGTCTTTCGAGGTGAGCTGGCCGTAGTAGGCGACATCGACGGGATTCATATCCGCGAACATCACCACCGAGGCGTCCAGATCGATATCGACGGTACGGCTGCCGAACATGCCCCGCTGCTGCACCGGATCCCAGCCCAGGCCCATCTTCACGAAGGTGAGCGCGACACCGTCCTCCTTGCGGAGGCTGACCCGCTGCCCCTTCTGCAGGCTCACCGGGCCCGTCTTACTCAGGCTGATCTCACCCGTGGGCTGCGCCGGAACCGGTGCGGGTGCAGGAGCACCCGGCTGATAACCCGGACCGGGCGGCGGCGGATACCCACCACCCTGCGGCGGATAGGGCGCGGTGGGCGGCTGCTGCGCGGGGTATGCCTGCTGGGTGGGCGGCGGTGGAGGGGCGGACTGCGGAGCCGGCGGCGGTGGCGGCGGCGCGGACTGCGTCTGCGCGGGTGAATCGTCCACGGTGACACCGTGGTCGGTGACCAGCGCGGCGAAACCGCCGGCATACCCCTGGCCGACTGCCCGCACCTTCCAGGCGCCCTGCCGGCGATACAGTTCGAGCGCGATCACGATCGACTCGGAGGCCAGGCCGTCGATCCGGTACTCGAACAACTGGGTACCGGACTGGTCGGAGACATAGGCGACCGGCGGCGCGAAGCGGCCGAAATTCGCGTTCGGATCGTCGAGGGTGATGACGGCCCGGACCTGCGCGATATCGGCGGGTACCGCGCCGAGGTTCACCGCCAGCGAAGCCGGCTGACCGGCCGGACCCGGCCGCAGATTCACGCCGGGACCGCTGGGCTGGTTGTAGAACACGAAATCGGCGTCGGACCGAACCTTGCCCTGCTCGGTGACCAATAGTGCGGACAGATCGGCCGGAGCGGCCAATTGAATCGAAATCACCACATCGTTGGTGGCCAGTGGACCGTTCTGGCCCTTGGCGAGTGTTGCGGACAAGTCAGACCCTTCGCTTGTCGGTGCGTGTCATGCCACTGTACGAGAAACGCGCCGACCACGAATCTCGTTAACACCTGTCGGGGAGCGCCCGGGATGGATGGACGCGATCGAACTGCGCCGATTAGGGTAGCGGCGAAGGATGAGCGCCGTGTGGGTTCGGCGCTCGGGGCATGGCATGAGCGGGCCAGGCCCCCCGAACTCGGAAACGAAGCGTAACCACGCAGGGCCCTCGCTCATGCCCACTGAACGCGACAGGCGAATTCTCTATGGCACAACTCTTCGAACAGTCGAAGAAGGTAGTCGAGGCTCATCTCGCGAACTCGAGCATCCGGGCGATCTCCGGTTCGATGGTCGCCTACGAGGGCGCCGTACAGTTCAAATCCGCCGGGTTCGGCGGCGGCGAGGGTGTGCTCGCGGGGATGAAGCGCCGGGCCACGGGCGAGAAGCTGTCGCTGATGGAATGCGGTGGTCAGGGCCGGGTTTTCCTGGCGGTCAACGGACAGTACGTCTCGGTGGTCAACCTGAACAACGAGACGCTGCAGGTCGAATCACAGCAGTTGCTGGCCTTCGCCGGGAATCTGCGCACCGATGTCCGGTTCGCGGGTGTGCGCGGCGCGTCCAGCGGGCAGGGCCTTTTCACCACGACGGTGAGCGGCCAGGGACAGGTCGCCTTGCTCTCGGCGGGCGGGCCGCTCATCCATCTCGAGGTTTCCCCGCAGTTCCCGCTGGTGGTGGACCCGGACGCGTTCGTCGCGGCGCGGGGGAATCTCAACCAGTCGTTCGTCACCGATGTCTCCTGGCGGTCGGTCATGGGACAGGACGGCGGCGAAGCCTTCTCGCTGCGGTGGGACGGTCAGGGCGTGGTCTCGATCCAGCCGGCGGAACGGTAGGACATGTTCGAGAAAATCAACTCCAAGGTCGTCAAGGTCGATATCGGCGCGGCGGGCGGTGTGGTCGCCCGGGCCGGCGGCATGCTCTTCTACACCGGCGACGTGTCCTTCGCACCGCACGAGATACCCGGCGGCGCCGGGATGGGCGGTGGCGGCGGGCTGGTGCGGATGGCGGGCCGGATGATGGCCGGGGAACACCAGCGCACCATGCTGGCCCAGGGCACCGGGCAGGTCCACTACGGGTTCGCCGGACTGGAAGTCCAGGTGGTACCGGTGCAGCCGGGGGCGGTACTGCAGGTGGAAGCCTCTCGTCTGCTGGCCTACACCGCCGGACTGCAGACTTCGGTGGTCTCGGTGATGAGCTCCGGTGGGGGCGGCGGCGGTGGTGGTCTCATGGGGGCGTTGCGCGGCGCCGCCTCCGGCGCGCTCACCGGTCAGGGCATGTTCACCACGCAACTCTCCGGGCACGGTAGTGCGGTCCTGCTCGCCCACGGCGGCTACCTCGAATTGCAGGTCGGCGGGCCGAATCCGGTGGTGGTCGACCCGCAGGCGTTCATCGCCTCCTACGGCAACGTACAGACCGAGTTGAAGACGGCGATGAGCTGGCGCGACGCGGTCGGGCGCGGATCCGGCGAGGCAATGCAGCTGCAATGCGCCGGCCAAGGCATCGTCTACGTCCAGGCCTCGGAGGAGAAACTGTGAGCGAGATCCTCAGCCCGATGACCCTGGGCGAGAGTGACAATATCCCCGGCAACAGCTACGCCTACTGCATCGACCTGGTGAAACCGTGGTTCATGCGCAAGGGCGCGATGATCGCCTACTACGGCCAGATGCGTTTCCAGATGCTCACCCACGGCCTGCAGGGCCAGTTGCTGCATATGGTGGCGAATCAGTTCTCCGCCCCGCTGTTCACCGGCGACTATGTGGTCGCCGAGGGGCAGGGCAAACTGCTGATCGGCGATCGCGGCTACGACATCAACTCCTACGATCTCGACGACGGCAACCTGACCATCCGGGCGGCGAACCTGCTGGCGTTCGAGCCGGGACTGTCGTTGAACCAGTCGATCGTGCCCGGTTTCCTCACCCTGATCGGTACCGGGAAGTTCCTGGCCTCCTCGAACGGTCCGGTGATCTTCGCCGAGCCGCCGTTGCGGGTGGACCCGGAATCCCTGGTGGGCTGGGCCGATTGCCCGTCGCCGAGCCACCATTACGACCAGCGCTGGGTGTCCGGCTTCCTGGCGGCCGGCGCGGCGGCGTTCGGCGTGAATTCCGGGGAGGAGCGGCAGTTCGATTTCACCGGTGCGGGAACTGTGCTGATCCAGTCGAGTGAGAAGGTGCTCAGCGACCACGCCCTGATCCGCACGATCGAAGGCCAGTTGCAGAGCGGGATCACCGTTCCCGGCCTGCAGCGGTTGCAGGGTGTTATCGCGCAGCAACTGCAGGGCCAGCAGGGGTACTGAGCGGCAGGTCACCGCGGAAGGCCAGCGGAGTTCCACCCGGCAGGCAGGCAAGGACCCCGATCGGAAACCCGCCCGCCGTGTCCGGTTCGTCCGTGTAGGAAAAGCCCAGCTCCCCGGGCAGACTTGGCGCATGCTGCATCTGCGGGTGATGTCGCCGGCCGAATTCACCGACGACGTGCTGACCATTCTCGAATCCGACGACGCCGTCAGTGGTCTGGCCTGCGTGCGCGGTAGCGCCCTACGGCCCCCCGGCGACCTGATCCTGGCCGACCTGGCGCGCGAGGCCGCCAACGATATCGTCGAGAAGCTCCGGGCGACGGGCCTGCACCACCACGGCAGTATCGAACTGGAGCCGGTGCGCACCTGGATATCGTTGTCGGGGTATCTCGCCGAGATCCGGACCCCGGGTTACAGCGCCGACTCGGTGGTCTGGGCGGACGTCACCCAGAAGTCCTACGAGGAAACCGAACTCAACTGGACCTACCTGAGTTTCATGACGCTGGCGACGGTGCTCGCCGGTATCGCGATCGTCGTCGATTCGCAGGTCCTGGTGATCGGGGCCATGGTGCTGGGTCCGGAGTTCGGCGCGATCGCCGCGCTCGGGGTGGCGCTGGTCCGCCGGCGGGGTGCCCTGCTCGGCCGGGCGATCGCCACTTTGCTCTCGGGCTTCGCGGTGGCCATCTTCCTCGCGTTCATCGCCGCCCTGGGTGCGCGCGCGCTCGGCTGGATCACGGTCGACGTGGTCACCGGTGACCGCCCGGAGACGGCATTCATCTACACGCCGGACAAGTGGTCGTTCGTGGTCGCGTTGATCGCCGCGGCCGCCGGGGTGCTCTCGCTGACCTCGGCCAAAGCGGGTGCGCTGGTGGGCGTATTCATATCGGTCACCACCGTGCCCGCGGCCGGGAACATCGCGCTGGGTCTGGCCTTCGGCATCGGGTCCGCGGTCTGGGGTAGCGTCCTGCAGCTGGTCGTGAATCTGGCCGGCATGGCGCTGGCCGGCTGGGCGACGCTGGCCCTGCAGAACTTCGTCTGGTCCCGGATCTCGTTGCGCCGGGCGCGAACCGTGGAGCGGGCACGCCGCCGCATGCTCTGAGCCGGGTCTAACCGGTGGGTTCGGCGACGCGGCCCGGTACCGCGGCGGTGAACCAGTCGACGATCTCCTCCCCCGCCAGGATTCCCGTGGCGGAGGTGATCTCGATACCCGGATGAGTCCAGCCGAGTTCTTCGAGTTCACCGTGGCGCGGCCGGATCCCCCGGTCCGCGGCCCGCAGCATCTCCGCGTCCAGCGCGCCGTCGCCGGCGGCGAGGGTCACGGCCGCCGGATCGAGGCGACCGCTCGCGATCAGCCGCGCCCGGACCTCCGCCACCGCCCGGCTCTTGCACACCGCCACCGGCATGGTGTAAATCTTGCGACCCTGCCGCGACGCCGACCAGCCGCGCGGCCGGCACCAGCTGTCCCATTCCGTCAGGAAATCGGGCGGGGTGGCAGCCAGATCCACCACCAGGTAGCAGAACAGGTCGTCGGCCTCGCGGTATTTCAGCACCCAGGAATCGTCGATCCGGTCGCGTAGCGCGGCGCCGACTTCGGCGAGTGTGGCGCCGCCGGCCCGGACGGCGGTATCGACCGTTCGGCGCCACCGCCCGTCGGGTACGCCGTCCACCAGGATGTTTCCGCCGTTACTGGTCACCGCGAACGGCCACGGTGCACCGGGGAAACGGATCCGGTCGAATTGCGCGATGGTGCGGGTGGTGGTGGGCAGTACGGCAGCCGCCGTCGCGAGTTCGGCCATCGCGGCCGCGGCGGCCACGGTCATATACGACAGTGGGGCGCCGTCGAGATATTCCACGCAGACGGTCTCGGGCGCGGCGGCCTCGAAGGCATTGCGGGAGTAGATCATCGTGCGATCCAGATCGGTCGCGATCAATACCGGTTTCGGGGTCGCCATCAGTGCCGCACATCCTTGATCAAACCCATACACGAATAGGCCAGGTCCGGCACGACCTCCACCGGCACACCGCGGGCCTGCGCCAGCAGCCGGATATGCGCGTGCTCCGGGGCATCGGCCGCGCGCACCAGCACCCGCCACGGCACCCGCCGCAGCAGAACGCGGGTGGTCTCCCCGACCCCCGGTTTCACGAAGTTCACACTGTCGATGTTGTATTCGGCGCGCACCCGCTCCACCGATGCCCACCCCGCCCAGGTCGGGGTACGGTCGGCGGCGCACAACCGCGCGACCTGCTCGGACACCTCATCGCGGACCGAATCGAACGCCGCGGTGACGGTATCGATGAGCCGGCCGGACACGTCGTCGGCGGCGAGGTCGGCATAGAACTTGGCGCCGTGGAAATCCTGCGGGCCGATCAGATCGCGGTTCAGCACGGTGCGCGACACCAGCCCGGAGACGGTGGAATTCAGGCAGGCGGAGGCGATCAGGAAATCGTCGCGGGTGCCGTAGGTGCGCACACAGTGGCCGGGATCGGCGAGGACGGCGAGGTCGTCGTCGAAACGGGCGCCGCCGGCGGCGTGATAGGCATCCAGCGCCGCGGTGAGTTCCTTGGCGATGGCGCCTTTACCGGTCCAGCCATCGACGAACACCACCGCGGCGGGGTCGTGCTGCCGGGCCAGATAGTCCAGGGCCACGGCATCGATACCGCGGTCGCGCACGATCGAGACCGCGTAGTGCGGGATGTCCAGCCCCGGCCGTGAGCCGTACCCGCCGGCGAGCCAGCGGCGGATCAGGATGCCGATCGGTGTACCCGCCCGGGCCAGCGACGCCAGCACGATCCCGGTACCGCGTTCGGCGACCACCAGTTCAGCGACCGTGCCCACCGCGAGGGCCAGCCGCCGCGCGCTGTCGGCGAGCACCCGGTCGAACAGTTCACGATAGGCGGCGTCGGGCTGGTACTCGATCGGCAGCGATTCGGCATAGTGCGCGACCCCCGCCTGGATCCGCTGCTCACGATAGGCGAGATCGGCCTCCAGCTCGGCGTCCGACAGATCCTTCAGCAGCCACGCCACATCCTCCGGCGCGTAGGAACCGAAGTCGGGACCGTACAGCGGCCGCGGTCCACCGGCCGGGCCGGGCAGCGCAACTACAGTATTCCCGGCCGGCCCGGCCACAGCCGCACCGTTCGACTCGGCCGCTGCCGCACAGGTCGGCACGGCCGCTGCCGCACCATCCAGCTCAGCCGCTGCCGCACCGGTCAGCACGGCGGCTGCCGCTCGGGCCGGCTCGGCATCGGCCACAGCCGTTTTGATCAGCTCGGCCACAGCCGCCGCGGGCCGTGCCGGCGCCGGTTCGGGGTCCGCCGTGGTGGGCGACGCCGACTGGTTACCTGCCCCGGTCCGGGTCGACTCGAGAACGCCCGGGTCGGCGCTGGGAAGGACAGCCACCAGCACATCCGAACCCGCGGCGGTCAGTACTTCCACCAGTCCGCCTGGTGCGTGGAGCAGCGCGGTGTCGCCCGGTGTGTCGACCACGAAAACCAGGACCGGATCGGCGGTATCGTCGCCGGGCCAGCAGGCGTTGTACAGGAAGCGCGGCTGCTCCTCCCCGGGTTCGGGGGCCTGGAACCGGAAGCCGCGCCGCAGCGGATAACCCGGCTCGTCCAGGACGTAAGCCGGTGAGCGGGTGGTGGTCTGGTACCGCACGGCGATTCCCGATTCCGCCAGCGATACCGCCAGGCACAGCGGCAGATACATCAGCTCCTCGTGGCCGAGCACGATCACCGGGCGCCCGGCGTACTCGGTGGTGAGCTGGTCGCGCAGGATTTTCGCGATACCGGCGCCGGCCTGTTCGAAACCCGCCCGGTCGCTGCGCAGGAAACCGTGCCGGCCACCTTCGGGCACATCCACCGGCCAGGGCAGTTCGATCCGCGCCGTACCACCGCGGGTCCCGGCGACCGGATTGAGCTCGGCCTCCGGCAGATCCAGCACCGTTCCGACCAGGCCGTCCGGCAGCAGCGTACTGCCCGTGGCCAGGCAGACGGTCTCGATCCGCGCACCCAGCTCGGCAGCAACCTCGGCGAACCGGGCCCGGTCGGCATCGGTGCGCATATCGACCAGCGCGGCCAGCACATAGCGCGTCCGCGGTGCGAATTCGTGCAACGCCGCGATCGCGTCCAGCGCGGTGGCACCGGTCGAAATCTCATCGTCGACCAGCACCAGCGGCAACCCGGCGGTGAAAACATCACCGGGCATCGGCTGCAGCAGATGCGAGGTCGCGTGGGAATGCCCCTCCTCGAACCCGGTCAGCGTCTGCGCACCCGGGACGACTCGGCGGGTCGAGTGCAGATAGCAGGCGGCGTCGATCCGGGTCGCGACGCAGTGCCCGAGACCGGTCGCGGTTTCGGCGAACCCGAGGACGACGGCGTCCGACTCGCCGAGCGCGGCGCGCACCAGATCACCGAGCCGGTCACCGGCATCGCGCACCACCAGTGGATCGGTGGGCAGATGTTTACCGAGCACGGTGGAAACCAGCAGATGCGCGCGCCGCGGATTCTTCCGCAACCCGGGTTGGAGCAGATCGGTGATCACCGGCCGCGCGGGCAATGCGTCGGGAACCGTGCCGTGCCGGAAGCATTCACGGTGCCGCAACTCGATCCCCAGCACCCGAGTAGCCCAGTGCCCTTCCGGGCCTGACTCGCTCATGCTCTGCTCATCGCGTATGAGCGAGGGCCCTGCGTGGTCACGCTCCGCTACCGCCTCCGGGCCCGACTCGCTCATGCTCTGCTCGTCGCGTATGAGCGAGGGCCCTACGTGGTCACGCTCCGCTACCGCCTCCGGGCCTGACTCGCTCATACGGTGACCAGCGCTGATAGTAGGTCCACGAAGGACACCCCTTTCTTCGCGACCCCGAATACGCGGGCACGTGCGAGGGTGTGCACGGCCCAGCTGCGGTGGGGCCGCATCTCGTTCATCTTGTTGCGGTAGCCCGAAGCGGCGACCCCGCCGACCTCCACCTGCAGAATGTCCAGGGCATCGGTGTACTCCTCGTGCGTCACCACCGACAGCGCGTGCACCGCCGCCACATGGGACGGGTGGATCACCGTTTTGCCCTGGATACCGTTGGCGCGGTCCAGGGTTATCTCACGCAGCAGGCCGTCGAGGTCGCGGCTCACCAGATAACTGCGGAACGGCACCGCATCGGATTCCTCGAACGGCGCCGTGCGCAACAGCGGGCGGAACATGCGCTCGTGGTCGGCGAAGTACTCCCAGACCGGTCCGGTGATCACGAAACCCGTTCCGTCGGCGCGGCCCAGGTAGTTCACGATATCGGCAATGACATCGGCGATCACCCGCACGTCGTAGATCGTGAGGTCGCGGTCGCGGCGGATACCGAAGGTGGCACACATATCGGTCGCGCCGATCCGGACCGCCAGAATGCGTTCCCGATGCTCGGCGAGCAGCGCCGCGATCTGGGTGAGTTCGGAATCCCTGGTCTGCCGGTGCACCAGCGCCGGCGATTCCAGCACCGGCATGCCGTAGAGCGGCCGGTCGGGTCGCGCGGCGACCGCCGCGGCCAGCGCGGCAAGGTATTTCGGTGCCGATGCGCTGTCGAACTTGGGAAAGACGAAACCGGTGAGCACGTCGGCGCCCGCACCCAGTTGGTCGAGCAGTTCGGGCACGGTATCGGCGTCGCGTACCCGGACGAACAGCAGCGGGCTCGGATCGGGGCGCCGCGCCAGCTCCTCGAGGGTTCGCACAGCCTGCTGTTTGGCGGCGGCGACCTCGTGATCGGCGACCGCATCCTCCAGGTCGATCACCATCGAACACACGCCGCGTTCCGCGCGCCGCACGATCGTCGCGGTCAGGTCATCCCGGGTCGCCGGAACGTACAGGGTGGCGCCCAGCGCCAACGCCAGCAGCTCACGATCGGCATCGTCGTCTATCGATTCGGGCAGCCGATGGAACAGGGCCCGGGCATCCGGACCCTGTAGCTGCCGGAAATGACGGCGTGGTACCCGTTTGTGCAGGGAAACTTCCTGCCGGATGGCCATGCCTGCGGTCATCGAACCCCCGTCTCATCCTCGTTGTCCCGGTTGTCTGCGCATTCGTTCCACCACACCGGCAATGAATTCGGTGATGGTGTCGAGTTCGTTCACATAGGCCCAATAGTCGGGGTGCCGCCCCATGAGCGATGCGGTGACCCGGTCGAGCCGCTCGACCTGAGCGTCCAGTACCGAACCCCATTCGGCAACCAACCCCCGGGAAACAGCGAGCATCTGCGCGTCCCGGAGCCGGAACCGTACGGCCTCGGCGCGTTCACGCGGATCGTCGCGCACCGCTCGCAACTCGGTCAGCCGTTTGGTGACGGCATCGACGAGTTGTTCGGCGTCGGCGAGGTGGCCGCGCGCAGTCGTGGTCAGGTCAAGGGCCGGCTCCGGGTTGTGCTCGGCCGCGGCGGCACGAGCTCCGGCGAGGGCGGCTTCCGCGGCGGTGATATGACGCTGGCTTGCGCGCTCATTCTCGGCCAGATCGGCCGAACTCGCAGCATTGAACTCGCGCAACAGGGCAGAGTACGCGGGCCCCAGCCGTTCGGCGCGGGTGCGTACCGCTTCGATGCGGGTGGTCACCGAGGCGATGGCGTTACGCGCCGCGCCTTCCCGAGAAGGGGCTTGCGCCAACGCTTCCGACAGTTCGGTGGTCGCCGCGTCCAACTGGTTGGCCGTGGCCCGTACCCGGCCCCGTTCCGCGGCCGGCACCGCTTCCAGTGTGACGATTGCCTCATCCACCCGGGCGGCCGCGGCCCGCACCGAGGGATACGCCGCGTACTCGGATTCGGCGGCCTGCCCGCGCACCCGTGCTGCCTCGGCGGTGACCCGCACGACCAGATCCGGCACCGCCCGGTGCACCGCGACCGCCTCGTCGAGCCGGGCGCGCTCCCCGTGGTAGAACCGGTCCACCTCCTGCGCGGCCGCCCCGAGCTGCCGTACCACGGCATCCACCCGCTCCTGCCGCCCCGGCATGCGCTCCCCGGATTGCTCGGCCCGCTCGATTTCCGCGGTCAGCGCGAGATATGCCTCACCGGCGGCATAGCACCGGTCCCGCACCGGCGCCCACGCCCGGCCCAGCTCCCGTTCGGGAAAAATCTCCTCGGCGGCGACGGTGGCCGCGTCGGCGGCCGATTGCCGCCGGTCCAGATCCAGGAACGCCGTAGTCAGCGCCGACCGTGCCTGTTCGAACCACGGATCCTCGCCCGACCGGAACCATCCACGCCTGCGGCCTGCCACAGACCCGATGGTATGAGATTGCGGGCCCGGCCGTTCCCGCCGCTCGATATCGCCGGTGCAAGTGGGCTTCCGGCTTCGAATGGGCGCATGACGCTACGCAACTCCACCGAAAACCACTACTGTCGTTTCCGTACCCGGCGATTTCGGACATGCTGGGAATCGCAGACAACTACGAAAGGGAATCCCGCATGGGTGTCAGTTTGTCCAAGGGCGGCAACGTCTCGCTGAGCAAAGCGGCTCCGGGGCTCACCGCGGTCGCCGTCGGCCTCGGCTGGGATGTGCGCACCACCACGGGCACCGACTTCGACCTCGACGCCAGCGCGATCGC
Source organism: Nocardia carnea (assembly GCF_029869215.1). Taxonomy (GTDB): domain Bacteria; phylum Actinomycetota; class Actinomycetes; order Mycobacteriales; family Mycobacteriaceae; genus Nocardia; species Nocardia carnea_B. The sequence continues at coordinate 1,822 of NZ_JARWPM010000185.1, read as the reverse complement.
CACCGGAGCCGACAAGAAGGTCGTGTCCGACCAGCACTTCGTGTTCTTCAACAACCTGAAGTCGCCCGAGGGCAGCATCGAGCACATCGGCGACAACACCACCGGTGAGGGCGAGGGCGACGACGAGGTCATCAACGTCGACCTGGCGAACACCCCGCCGACCATCGAGAGCATCTTCTTCCCGGTCTCGATCTACGAGGCCGAGAGCCGGTCGCAGTCCTTCGGCCAGGTGCGCAACGCCTACATCCGCGTGGTGAACCGGGCGAACGGCGAAGAGCTGGCCCGCTACGACCTCTCCGAGGACGCCTCCACCGAAACCGCCATGGTGTTCGGTGAGCTGTACCGCAACGGCGCCGAGTGGAAGTTCCGCGCCATCGGCCAGGGCTATGCGTCCGGCCTGGCCGGTATCGCCCGCGACTACGGTGTCAACGTCTGACGATCCGCACCTCCGGGTAGCGTGAGGGGGTCCGGCAACGGGCCCCCTCATTCACGCCTCCCCAACGAGGCGGAGGGGACAAATTGGACAAAACGGCGGTCTACGGTAACGCTGGTGACAAGAGCGGTAACGCTGGTGACCAGAGGTTTCCGGATGCCGCCGACCAGGTTTCTCGTTAACGGCCGGGATACCGACCGCAGTCCGGCCACCGCACACGAAAGGTCCCAGCGTGGTCCTGCGAATATTCGGTTTCTCCATAGTCGTCACAGTGCTGTCGCTGGTGGTGGCGTTCCTCTACGGCGGCCCCACCGCCCTGGCCCTCTGCCTCATCCTCGGCATCCTCGAAGTCTCCCTCTCCTTCGACAACGCCGTGATCAACGCCACCGTCTTGGAAAAGATGAGTGAATTCTGGCAGAAGATCTTCCTCACCATCGGCATCCTGATCGCCGTCTTCGGTATGCGGCTGATCTTCCCGCTGGCCATCGTGTGGGTCACCGCGGGCCTGAACCCGGTCGAGGCGTTCGATCTCGCACTCAATCCACCGCCGGGCGATGCCTCACACTTCCCCGACGGCTCACCCAGCTACGAAACGCTGCTCACCGCCGCCCACCCGCAGATCGCGGCATTCGGCGGCATGTTCCTGGCCATGCTGTTCCTGAACTTCATCTTCGAAGACCGGGAAATCAAATGGCTGTCCTGGATCGAACGCCCCCTGGCCAAGGCCGGCAAACTCGACATGATGTCGGTCGTCGTGGCCGGCACCGGCCTGGTGCTCTCGGCAGAGTTCCTCGCCCACGAAGACACCCGCTCCACCGTGCTGCTCGCGGGCCTGCTCGGCATGATCCTCTACATCGCCGTCGACGGCCTCGGCTCGATGTTCCACGTCGAGGAACAGGCCGAAAACGCCGCCGGCGGCCCCTCGGAGCTGGCCAAGGCCACCGGTAAGGCCGGGTTCTTCCTGTTCCTCTACCTCGAAGTCCTCGACGCCTCGTTCTCCTTCGACGGAGTCATCGGCGCGTTCGCCATCACCGCCGACCCGATCATCATCGCCCTGGGCCTCGGCCTGATCGGCGCCATGTTCGTCCGGTCGATCACCGTCTACCTGGTCCGCCAGGGCACGCTGAACCAGTACGTGTTCCTCGAGCACGGCGCCCACTGGGCCATCGGCGCCCTGGCGCTGATCCTGCTCATCACCGTCGGCGATATCCACGTCCACGAACTCATCACCGGCCTCATCGGTGTCGCGTTCATCGGCGCCGCGGTCCTCTCCAGCATCCGCCGCAACCGCAAGGAAGACGAACCGAAGGAGCCGGCGACCCCGGAACCCACCCCCGTCGCCTGACCCGACAGCCGAACAACACGACCGCGGGGGGGGGCCCCCACGGA
>NZ_JARWPM010000184.1 GCF_029869215.1 Nocardia carnea | reverse complement strand
CCGGAAATCCTCCAACCGATCCGACCACCGCAAACCACCCCGCGCCACCGCACCGAACCGCAAATGCACACCCTCCACCCGCGGCGAATACACGAAAATCTCGTACTTCGGCCGCGGCTGCGGCAACTCGGCGATCGCCTGGGGGTCGAATTTGAGCGAGAGGTGAGCGGGGGGTTCGCCCTCGGCGTCGCGCCGGAAGTAGTTGGTGCGCAGGGTCGCCCGCACCACTCCCAGCACCGCCCGCAGAACGCGGTCGGTGTCCAGGCTGACCACGGCCTCGATCTCGGTTTCCAGCCATTCCGCGATGGCGGTCGCGGGTTCACTGCTGCCGTCCGGATCGAAATAGGCCTCGAAGAGCCGGACGAACCCGCGCGACATCTCCGGGTTGGCGAGCAACACCCGGGTGATACCGGCCGCGCCGTAGGAGAAACCGGCCTGTTTCAGGTATTTGGCGTAAGCCCGCAGCACGACGACCTGCCGCCAGTGCAGACCCGCCCGCAGGATCAATTCGTTGAGCGGATCGGTTTCCGCCGCCCCGGACCACATCGCTTCGAAGGCGGCGGTGAACCGTTGCGCGATACCTTGGCTCGCGGACCCGTCCGGGCGATCCAGATCGGCCTCGAGTTCGGGATCCAGCTGGGTGCGTAGGACGGCCGAGACCACCCGTAACCGGAAATCGTAGATCCAGTCGGAACGGTCGCCGGAGGATTCGAGCTGGTAGGGCCGTTCATCGACGACCTCCACACCGAGGCTGTGCAGCACGGGCAGGACGCGGCTCAGCGAGACACCCTCACCGGCGGCGTAGAGCGTGAACCGCCACTCCCCCGGCGGAGCTTCCGCCGTCCGGTACAGCGCGGTCCGGAAACGCGCGGTACCCAACTCGTTCGGATCAATCCGGAATCGCATCGGCGTAACTGTTTCCTGCATTGTCGTCACCGTGATCCGCGCCTTTCCGCTTCTATTCGATCCTCGATACCAGGCACTCTACGCGTTTAATGTGCCGTTGTATAGCGGTACGTTACGAGTGTGCAAACTATTACGCGCTCAGCCCACGGCAGCAGGGACTGCAGCTGTGGCGTTTCCGGCGAACAGACCGCAACCGGCACGCCGGGCAGGAGGCTCAGGACTCGAGCAGCCCCGAGCGCGCGAGGAAGGTCCGTGCCGCGGTGAAACCGGCGAAGGCTCCCGTGTCCAGACGCAGCCCGGAATCCGGATCGGCGAACCAGACCGCCGAGGAGGCGCTGATCGCCGCGAACACCTCGTCGTCGGCGACCACTTCACTACTGGCGGTGCGCCATTGTGCGATCGCCTGGGCCAATACGGCCGGCTGGGCGCTGTGCACCTGGAACGACAATGCCCGGCCGCCGGTGATCCCACCGGCCAGCAACGGACTGTCGGCGGCGAGCACACAACTGTGCACGCCGCCGGTCCGGTCGGGTGGCCGGCAGGTCGCTTCCCGCAACGGGCCCGGCAGCACGGCGAGCGGATCGCCCGGCGCGGACAAACCCCCCAGGCCCGGCGGAGCGCTCAACGGCGGGGCGGTGAGCGCACAGGATTTGACCATCAGAAAACCCAGCACCAGCAGTACCGCCACGGCGATACCGCCCGCCGCCCGCCACTGCCATTTCGGATGATGAACGTCGACAACGGCGTGCGCCTCACCGGCGATCCGGGAACGCAGAGACCCCAGAACACCACCGTGCCGATGGTGGTGCGCGGTACCGGGTGCGCGTTCCGGAGCAGAACCGGCCGGCGAATCGTGGTGGTGATGGTGATGCCCCGGGGCTCCGTGGTGACGACCGGCCGATGCACCCGGCCACGACAGCGGCGCGCCGGGCAGGCCGCTCATTTCGGCGAGATGGGCCCCCAGTCCCCCGTGCGCGGCCGGACCGGTGCCGGCCGGCGACTCCACCGGATGCGAATCCGGCAGGGGTGCACCACAGTTGGCGCACGCCGAAGCGCCCGGCCCGGCCGTATGCCCGCAGTATTGGCAGCGCACCGGTGTCATCACCGCACTCCGTAGCTCATGACCGGCTCACTGTCCCGTGATGATGATCGAAGAAATGGCGACGGAGTTGGCAGACCGCGGACCGGCACTCCGCAGCACCGTCAGCACGATCTCCGACGTTTTCAGCGGTGGTTCGATCCGGGTCACCACCAGCGAGCGCTGATCCAGCGTCTCCTGGGTGTACGTGGTCCTGTCCGGGTCCTCGAACTGATAGGAAACACGGCTGACCGTCCGGAATTTGGTCCACTGGTCGGCACCGTCGGTGCCGACATGGTCCCAGCCGGGAACGATACCGATCGAATCGACCTCGTACTCCTGCCCCAGATCGATCCGCAGGACCTGGCCGTCGAGTTTGTAGGCCCGCGGACAGGACCATGCCTTGTCCGGCTCACCGGAAAAGGCATCCATACCCTCGGTACCGCCCGCAGGACAACTCGATTCGGCGGCCTCGGGCATAATGGTGCCGCTACCGGAGGGTTCGGTGAGCGGCGGAGCCTGGGTGGGGGCCGCGGTGACGGCCAGCGGCGTGCTGCCGGACTCTTCTTTTCCGCCGGTCACCACCAGCAAGGTCACAATGAGCAAGGCGACCACCGCGGCCACGGCCAGCGCCACCCGCGGCTTGCGGAGCTGCTCGGCCACTTCCCGGGCCATCTCCTGCGGTGACGGCCTGGTGGGCCGGGTCGGCCCGGTGTCGTCGGGCCGTTGCGGTTCGGCCTCCGGTGCGGCGGTGGCGTTCAGGCGATCGGCGACTCGTTCAGCGTTCTCGGTGGCCAGCGACGAGGCGGTACCCGTGTCCAGCGGTTGACCGCTGAGCAGGGCATTGATCCGCTCACTGGCCGAAGGCCCGGCGCTCGACCGTCGCGGCGGCACCGGTGCCGGTACCGGTTCGGAATCCGATTCATCGGCAACGGGTTCGGGAGCCGGACGGCTCGCCGCGGGGCTGTAGGCTGCCGGTCCGGAATCGGCAGCCGGGGCCTGGCCGTGTAGCGATTCGTCGAAACTCGCAGTGACAGGAGGAGCGCCGACGACCACCGGCTCCTGGACTCGGGCCGCCGGCTGATCGGTGAGCCCGAAAGCCGGATCCGCCAGCAGGGCATCCAGAATGGCGCCTCGATTGCGGAGAAAAACATCTCCGGAATCGGCATCGGGCATAGGCGAAATGGTATCGGTTCACCGATCACCATCCCCGTCATCATTCCCAAAAATGGGAATACCTCGGTCGAGGTGTCAGCGCTGTTTCTCGGCGGTGACGAAATACTCCGGCGGCACATCGAATACCCGTGCCAGGGCAATGATCAGATCGAGCCGGGGAATGGCATCACCATGGATGAGCCGGTACAGCCCGGACTGGGAAACCGGCACATCAGGGTAGGCGAGCTCCAGATGCTGCGCCAGCGAATACAGGGTCAGCCCGCGGGTCGACCCGTCCTCGGTGGAAACCACCGACTCGGCGATCAGCTCCGACAGCCTGCTGGAGAAAATCGCCGCCGCGGCTTGTCGTGGAGACTGCTCCTGCGCGCCCTCCGAGTTGTCGAATCGTCCGCTACCCGCTTCGGTATCCGCTACCACAGTCATCGAGACTACCTTTTCTGCCCTTGTCAACGGGTGGGATATCCATGGGGCCGGGTGACCGGAACCGTCCGTTCGGAGCTGTGCATCGGCACCACACCCGGCGGGGGCCGATCGTTGTTGTCGAGATAGCGGGTTTCGCCCCGCGGCTCCACCAGGTTCACCCGCACCGTCCGCATGGGAATCCGCACATCCAACTGTGCCTCACCCACCTGTTCGATCGCCAGATCCACCGAACTGCGCCGCGGGCTGCCCGGATCGCTGATGGACATCGTGGTCGGCGCCGCGGAAACCTGAGGTGGCAGCTGATCGAACACCGCGATGGTGGCGTCCGTTTCGCCGACCGCACTCTCGGCATCGGCCAACCGCAGCGACCGGGTGTCGCCGACCGCGCTGACCAGATGCTGCCAGCGCTGCGGCCGGCTGGTATGCACCTCGATATCGGCACCCACCACGGTGGCGCGTAGCACCAACTGCTGGGCCACCGGAAGCATCGCCTGCACGTCCACCGCCCGTCGCCGCGGGTTGTACCGGGCCGGGTCGAACAGAGGCAAGGCCAGCCGATGGCGCGGTTGCCCGCTGATGGCCCCGAGGATCTGGCCGTTGGGACCGATCGCCACCGCGAGACCGGCGGCCGTTTCCGGCGGTGCCTCCTCGACCGTCCGCTCGTCCCGCGTGAGATCGCGCAGCGAGGCGCCGGTCGGCAGCGTGGCACGCAGGGCGAGCGACTGACGGCCCGGTAACCGGCGCAGATAATCCGGCAGTGCCTCCGTCATCGCCGGCCCCACATAGCGGACGGCCGCCCGGGGACCGTCCACCTCGCTCAGGCTCACCACCAGCGTGGTACGACCGCTGTTCCACGTCCAGCAATCGTCGAGCCCCGATTCGTCCAGTTCCGACCAGTCGATGCCGAAACTGGTGACGAAGCGGCCGGGAACCGGAGTTCTGAGGCAGTCCCACCGCTCGGACAACTCCGCTAATTCGGCACCGACGTGGAGTAGGCGCGTCGCCTCCACGAAAGCTGTCGCGGGCAGCGGATGCGCGGCCATACCCCGCTCGCGCAACCGGCCCGCGATCCGCTGTGCGGCCGTGGCCAAGGTTTTCGGTCCGACCACCGCGCACGGCCCCCGGCGCGCCAGCATTTTCAGGTTGCGGTCCTGATCCAGCCGGAGAACCAGCCAGGTCTGCCGGTTACCGACGACCGGATGCGAACCGATCAACTGGTCGTAGAGCATGCTGTAACTACCCGCCGCCCGCACCCGCTGCCCGGTGGTGACGATATCGATATCGATGCCGATCCCGTAGTGGTCGAGCATGGGCAGCAGGCTCTCGACCGTCACCGTGTCCTCGGTGTAAATGGTCTGTTCGGCGATCACCGTCGGCAGATCGAGGTTGGGTGCGAGCTGGATCATTGCGATCAGGACGTTGCCGTCCTCGGCGATACCGCACAGCCCGGCCGGCACCTCGATATCGCGCACCGGAAGCGGTTCGGCGAGCCGCGCCGCCCGCCGCGCCCGGCCGGTCCGGAATTCGAGCCGGTCCAGCCACCAGCGGATCGGCGTTCGTCCGTGGATCCGGATCACCGCGGTCAGCAGTAGCCCGGCGACGATCAAGGCCGCAGCCCACAGCGGCAGATATGCGGATAATCCGGCCACCACCACACTGCCTCCGATCGCCATGACCGCGAAGGGGCCGCGTTCCACGCCGGCGACCCGGCGGTCCGGGGCACGGACCACACGTTCCGCCGTCACCGTCACCGTTGCCTCCGCCGCGCACTCACTCCGTAGGTGGTAGCGGCGCCGATCAGGACGGCCGCAACGATCACGATCGCGGCGGTGATACCTGGTCTGGCATCCGCCGGGCGCGGTGCGGGGGGCAGCTCGAATCCCGAGGCGACGAACAATCCTTCGGGAGGTTCGGGCGGTGTGCGATAGCTCAGCGCCGCCACCGGATCGATGAGCCCGGCGCCCACCACGTTGTCGATACCGCGGGCCGGCGCATGCGCCGAGGCGGCGAGACGCGCGGTGATCTCGGCAGGTGTCTCGTTCGGGTACCGGGACCTGATCAGCGCTGCCACACCCGCCGTGTACGCGGCGGCATAGGAGGTCCCGCCGACCGGTCCGAGTTTTCCGGGGTTGCCGACGCCGTTGATCAGCCCGGGGCTCCCGGGCCCCAGCGACTCGATGCTGGTCCCGGGCGCGGCCACGGTGACCCACGGGCCCAGCAGAGATTCGCCCACCACTGCGCCGTGGGCGGTGGTCATTCCCACCGAAAGCACCGATTCGCTGAAAACACCCGGAATCGAGGCGGTTTTGACATCACGCCAGTTCCGCGGATCACCCGGCCGCGCCGGATCGTAACCAGGGTTCTGGTTGTTGCATCCCTTACCGTTGGTGTTGCCCGCGCCGGCCACGATCAGCGATCCGCGGGAATGCACGGCGTACCCGACGGCTTCCGCGACCACACCCAGGTCGGTACCGGAATCGGTTTCCACGCACACCGGTAGTGGTACCACGATGACTCCGGCACCCAGATTTGCGGCGTGCACGATGGCACGCGACAGCGTGCGTAGTTCCTGGGCCAGCCGGTCACGATCTTCCCCCGCGTACCGTTCCGGCCGGAACGCGGCGGACCGATAGCGGATGGACAGTACCCGCGCCTCGGGTGCGACCCCGGTGAATCCGTCCGCCGGATCGGCGGCGCCCGCGATGATCCCGGCGATGAGCGTGCCGTGGGCGTCACAATCCTGGAGCCCGTCGCCACCCGCGGCCACGTAGTCGCCGCCCGGCGTCAGGGTCGGCAAACGCGGATGAGGTGATACCCCGGTGTCGACGACGGCCACCGTGACACCGGCCCCACGGCTCAGGGTCCGGGCATCGGCAAGGTTCAACGCCAATTCCGGGGGCGGTGTCCGCGAGATATCGGTGTCGTCCAGAACACCGGTGGCGAGACAGCCTTGCTCCTGTACGGTCGGCTGCTCCGGTCCCGGCGGACCGTCCGGCGGTGGTGGGCCGACCACGACTTGGGGCGGCACCATCGCGGCTGCCGGCCCGGCGCCGACACCCAGGACGAGTACGGTCAGCGCAGCGGCCAGGGCCCTGCCCGGTCCCATCAGATTCCTCGCATAGCGGTGTAGATGCCCATGATCCAGAACGCGATCACGGGGACGACGAGAATCAGCCCGTACTCGATCAGGTCGATGATCCGCCGGGTCACCGGGGTGAGCCGCTTACCGGGCAGGCGCAGCGCCGCGGTCAGCGCGGCGGCGGTGATCACCGTCACCACGAGGACGACGGACAGGCGCGCGAGCGGAGTTTCGTAGGCACCGACCAGGACCGCTCCCACACCGAGCACCGTCACCGACGAACCGGCGACGAGCGCGATGGCCTGTACGCGGTCGGGGTACCACCGTGAACGCATGGCCAGTATCCCTGCCACTGCCGCGCCCATGACGATCTCGCGGATACCACCGGGACTCACCGCGGCGCAGATCACCGTCGAAACGGACAACAGCCCCGAAATCGCCACCACTAGCCCGCGCAGACTGGTCACCGCCAGCCGCGCCCGGCTCTCGATACCCACCTCATTGTTGCGGCGCGTTTGTTCCGCCGCCGCGGCATCCTCGGCATCCTGTTCCACATCGCGATGGGTTTCGGCATCGAAGATATCGGTGAGCGTCGCCGGGTTCACCTCGTTGCCCGGGTCGGGCAGATCCGGCGGGCGGATCTTGGCGATCACCACCGCGATCCGGGGCGCCACGGTGAGCAGCACCAAACCGGTGAACACCGCGCCGCCGGCCACTTGCCGGGTGACCAGGTCGAAGTAGGTCAACGGGAGCACCGCCGCGGTAACCGTGATACCGAGGACGGAGACGCTCATCAGAGTCGCGATACCCGAACCCGTCAACCGCATCATCGCCATCGCCGCCACCGCTGTGACCACCGCCCCCGCCGCGATATTGGCCGGTGCGAACGGTCCCGGTTCACCGTAGGGCGGCGGAATCAGCATCGCACTGCCGGCGAACAACAACGGAAGCGCGGCGAGTGCGGCCCCGAGTGAGATCCGCCGTTTGGCCCCGCTGCCCCGGATCGCGACGGCTGCCGCCCAGCACAACACGCCGAGGAGCAACGCCGGTAGACCGCACCACAGCAGCGATGCCGTCCGGGTCCACGTCCAGGACAGCATGGTGGCGATTCCCACCGCGCCGATGCCGAAGACCACCAGCCCCACAACCGCCGCGGTATCAGCGTCGAATTCGGCGAACTCGCGTTCGTTGATGAGGGCCAGTGCATCGGTGATGTCCTCGACCACGGGCGTGAACACCTCGGCCGATTCGACCGGGGCCAGCATCAGCACCGTACCGTCGACGATGTCGTGATCACCGAGGCTGCGCCAGCGCGGGATCGGCGGCTCCCCCGGCCGGGCCAGACTCCATTGCCCCTGTGGCGGATTGAAATCCACTTCCGGATCGCCGATCGCGTCCGCGAGGACCGCCACCAGATCGTCGATGAAGGTTTCCACGGTGAACTTGGTCGGTACCACCACGTCGACCTGATAGCTGGCGACCAACACAGCGATCCGGGCGCGCGCGACCTCGGCCGGGGCGGCGCCGCCGGCCGGGGAGGGCGGCGCCGTCTGCACAGCGGTCACCGCATGGCTCCGGGCTCACCACCGGACGGCTCGGCCACATAGCCGGGGAAATCATCGGCCAAACCGGCCGCCAGGTCCTCGAACGCCAGCGCGGTTTCCTTCTGCAACATGCGCAGATCGATTTCGCCGCCCTCGGCGAGATGCGGATCGAAGGGGATTTGCACGGTCGGCCGCTGGGCCGAAGCGAACAGTTTCTCGATGGCTTCGACATCCACGGTGGGCTTCACCGGATGCTGCCGCACGATGGCGACCACCGAATTCGCGATCAGATGATCGAACCCGTGCGAGTTGAGCCAGTTCAGTGTGGCGACCGCGCCGGTCACCCCGCCCACGGTCGCGGGAGTTACCACGACCACCGCGTCACTGGTGTGCAGGACACTGTTGGTCGACGAATCGAGCACACCGGTTCCACAGTCGACCACGAGCAGATTGTAGTGGCGGCGCAGTATCTGTACTCCGCGCCGGTACTCTTCACCCGTCAACGGCTCACCCGCATCGGTGTTCCACGGCGAGGCGATAACAGCCAGATCCGCGGTGTTGACGGCGGTGAACGAGTGGACAGCCGAGAAGGAGTCCAACCGCTCGCCCGCCGCGGCGAGATCGCGCAGGGTGAGCCCGAACTGATGCCGGGCGGTACGGCTGGACAGATCACCGAAATCCGGGTTGGCGTCGACGGCGACCACCCGATCGGGCCGCAGTTTGGCGAACGTCGACCCGAGACCGGCAGCGGTCGTGGTACGTCCGACGCCGCCCTTCACACTCACCACCGCCACCTGGTACGGCGCGGTGAGCTGCCGGCGGATCCGGGTACGGCGGCTCTCGGCGCGCTGTTCGGCCGGCGAGAGCCCGAGATTGAACCCGACCTTGTTGAGCGCCCCGCGCACACCTTTGCTGGAACGCAGATGTGCCTGCCGGACCGCCGCGATCTCGGCGAGCAGTTCAGGGGATGCCAGCGCGGGCGGCAACACCTCGATCCGGCCGGAGGTTTGGTAAGCCTGCTGGTTGATGCGGTCGGGGACGCGCGAGGGGTCCGCCGCGTAGTGGGCCGGTGCCGCACCCGGATAAGTCCCGTACCCGGTGTACCCACCGGGTGGCGCGGCCTGGTGGGCCTGTGCCGAGTAGTTCCCGGATGGAGTGGACGCGGGCGGTGCGCTACCCGTACCGGGTTGCGCCTGGCCGGGCCCGATCCCAGCTGCGGCAGCCTGTTCCGGCCGGGTGGCGGCAGCCGCCGGCGCCGCGCCGGTTTCCGTTATGCCCTGCTCCTGACGTTGCGCTATCGCCTGCCGTTCCGCCTCGGCCGCTTGCTGATGCGCATCGGCCGCCCGCCGGCGCAATTCGGCCAGCTCGCCGTCGGATACCCCGGCCGAATCGGCAGGGGCCGCGGCGGGCGGTTGCGGCGACGGCGCGGAGACCGCCGAGGGCCCGGCGCTCGCTGGCGGCGCCGCGACATTCTGTGCCGAGGGGAGGACGGGGTCGGCCGCGGTGCCCGCTGCCGCTCCATGGTCCGGGGGGCGTGGCTCGGATACCGGAGAACCGTCGCTCACCACGGCGCCGGACGGACGCGCGGGCAACGGATCGGAACCCTCCGCTGGGCGGTCCTCGAGCTGTGCGAAATACGCGTCGTATCCACCCTTTGCGAGCGCCGCGGAGGCATCGCCGTTGGTTGTCGGTGCCCGGTTCATCTCACCGTCCTCTCATCCAGCACTCCGAACGTCAACCGGTGCGCGCGGTATGGAACCAGCTGTTCCCCGGTAGGAGCTCGGCCAGGGTGTTGATACCACTGTGCAGGGCTGCGTGGTCACCCGGCCGGAACGTCCTGCGGATCCGGCCGTCCAGCGTCACGCTGGGGGTGATCACGAACCGCCCGGGGAACGTGTCCAGCACGTTCATACACGTTGTGAAGTCAGGTGTTTCGGGACCGCCGTCCCGATGTTCGATCATGAGCACCTCGGCGTGGCGGACGATTTCGCCGAGGGCACGGGTGAGCACATTCGCGGTCCGAGGTGTGGCGCCCAGTTCCCGGAGACCGGCCCGTACGCCGTCCACATCCTGTGGAGGTTCGCCCGATTCGGTATCGGCCGTGAAGGGATCGAAATCCAGTATCGGGTAGTCACCGAGTACCGATTCCAGAACCGCGGTGAGCGTATCCAGTTGCGATCCCTTGTGGAACACCGACTGGATGACGACCTCGTCGTCACAGCGCACGGCGAGGACGTGCTGCTCCCCGCGGCGAACCAGCGAGAGACGCAACATGGTGGGGGTGTGCCCGCTGCGGCCGTTGTCGAGTACCCGGACGGCGAGCTCGGCATCCGGGCGTTCCAGGCACCGCAGCCAGCCGGCCACCACCGGATCCACCTCGCCACCGGAGACGATCCCGTCCGTAGTGAGCTGCTCCACGACGACGGACCGGACCCGGTCGCGGTCGGAGATCCGGACGATGTTCGGCATGATCGCGAGGACCAAGGGATAGTTGTCGATGCCGACCATATCCTTCAGGACAAGGGCGGCATCGACATTCAGATCCACCGACACCGGGTCTCCGGATTCCTCTGTTCCAGAGGCGATTCCCGCCGACGTGTGTTCGGTCAAACCACCCGCCTCAGAGCAGATTCCGGAACATCCGGGCGACATCCTCGTCTGCGGTACCGATCATTGTGGCGGCCTTGTCCGTAGACGTGTTGAGATTGGCGATGCTCTGCTCGTAGGCCCTGAGCCGCCGATCCAGATCAATAGCCACGTCGCTGTAACCACTGGACGCGTCACCCTTGAACTGGGTGAGCAGATCATCCCTCATTTTGTCCAGTACGGTGATGTTGTCTCGCATTTCTTGGATAACGCCCTTTACCTGGCCCACAGCCTGCAAGATCGCATCTCTGTCGGTATAGATTTTCCCAACGCCACCAGCCATCAGAAACCCTTCCTACGGTGTATATACAAACAATCGTGCGTCGATTTCACCAGAACTCGATTACATCCAATCGTCTTTGATTCTCCAGTTCTGATCGACCTGGCCGTCGTTCCAGCCGCCCGTACCGCCGGTGACCTGCTGGTCCTGGTAGGCCTCTCCCATCCCGCTGAGCACAGCCTGCAATGCTTCCCCATCCCGGTGGGTGAACTCCGCGGCAGATTTATTGATCATTCCCATGATCTCCTCGATTTTCACCGCCACCTGCTTGCCGGTATCGAGTACGTTGCCGAAAGCGTTCTCGACCGCGGTACCGGCCTGGCCGACGAATGCGGTCATGAGGGCGTTCTGCGACTGACCGAGCGTCCGGAGGTTGGATTCCAGCGTCTGCAACGGCCCGTTCATTCCATTCGCGAATGATTCCAGGACTCCTTCTTGAACCTCTGTCAAGTTGGCCATCGTGTCATCCCTTTCGATACTCCAGTGAACCCCGGCCGATTCACCGGGCGCTGAATCCATTCTCCGACTCGACCGGTTCGTCGAGTCGATCCAGTACTCCCACGAGTGAGGAGTCCGCAGCCAGGTCGATTTCCAGTTCCTCGTCCTGGTATTCGATCACACCGATCGCCGGCGGGCGTTCCAGTTCCGGAACCTCGAATTGCTCGCCCGGGGCAAAAACCTTTCCATTCCTCGTTTCCTCGTCCTGCCGGCGCCGCCGCATCCGGGCGGTCGGCGCCGATACCCGCCTCGCGGCATTGCGCGCCGGCGCAGCCGGAGCCGATACCGCATTCGGAGCACCGAAAGCGGTACCCGAACCTGGGCTCCACCCCGTGGGCAACCGGAAACCGGTCGCCGCACCCGGCATCGCACCGATCCCGCCCCGGACCAATCCGAACCCGGTCAACGCACCGGCACCACCGTTGAGCGCGGCCAGCGTGGTCGACTCCGGCGATACGCCCAGCAGCGGACCGGAGCCCGCGGAATCGCCGCCGTAACCGTCGACCCCGGAACCGTATCCGGACTCCGGTGCCAGTGGTTGCTGCGAATCGGTCAGTGGTGGCTGTTCCGGGCCCGAGGGACCTGGGTCCGGTCCGTCCCCGCCGGGACCGGAGTCCGAGCCACCGGAACCCGGATCACCCCCGGAATCCGTGCCGTTTCCGGTGTGCTGCTGGACGTTCGTCGCCGTGTCGTTCCCAGGGTAGTAAGGGCTGTCGGGCCCCTTGGTGATCAAACTCTGCAACGGACCCACCGGGTCGAGCGCGGGCGCGGGGGCCGAGCCCGGACCCGGTATGACGATCGGGGGAGGTGGCGTGAGTGAACCGGCCACCCCTATCAGATCGCCGAGCAGCTTCAGGGATCCTATTTCGTAGCCCATCATTGTCGTGGCTGCCTGCACCTTCAGGCGGTTGTATTGGAACTCCGCCATGGCGTGCCATGCACTCGCGGCCCCGAAGACCACGAGGGCGGCGGGAGCGACCGGCCCTCCTCCGGAAGCGACGGCTCCGGATGTAGCCATCAGTGCAGCCGAGGCCGCCAGCTGAGCTATGGCAGCCTCGATCTCGAACCGCGACGGCATGGTAGCGAGGGCGTTGTTGTGCAGTTGCGCCCCCTGATCTGCCAGCTGACCGATCTTCCCAGCGTTTCCGGATTGTTCACGTACCCAGTCGTTGTGCTCACGGAATGCCGACTGCGCACGCTGTGAACTCACACCGTGGGGCCATGCGACAGCCATGGATTTGATCAGACCGTCGGTATTGGCCGCTGATGCGTCGAGCGCGTTGTCGATCGCCTTGTACGCCGTGGACGCATTGGTCAACGGTGCCGCACCTGCTCCGGAATCGAGCAGGGCTCGATTCTGGAGCGGCTCCAGGGCGAAGTATTCGAAGAAGGGCATAGTATCCCTGCTGTGAGCTGGTTACCGGTCAGCTGCCGGCCACGCAGGCGGCAACAGAGTTACCGACGGCCGACACACCGACACTCCCCGCCGCATCGGTACTCGCAAAGGTCGCGGAAATGGGCTCGAAGGCGATTCCGGCAGTTTCACACTCGGCGATACTGGCCGTGAGATGTGTGGACAGTACGGCATTGACCACAGCAAAACCGGCTGTCATATAGAAGCCCGGTGCCCACGCCACGGAGGGCGCCGGCACCGCGTGAGGAGACACCGAGGCCAGAAATGCGGCCAGGCTGGACCCCTGCGCGCTGACCGCGGCGCCGATGGCCGGAAGCTCTCCAGGGTTGACTTCGAAGGGGATCATCGATAACTCCGATCGATAAGCGTCCGTGCCCATTGCCTGTCGACGCAATAGAGCAGTACTTCATGAACGCTAGGCCATTCCCATTCTTGGGGAGTCCCGGTGAACGGCCACGGGTGCCCGGTCACTCCGGAATCCACGCCGACTGGACCAGGTCCTTGGTCGACGTCAGCGGCTCGACCAGGATCCCGCGGCCCACCGGCTGTTTCGTCGCTTTCACATCGCCGATGAGCATGCCGTCGAGCTTCGTCCCATCCATCACCAAACCCGACGAGTTCAGGTTCTTCACCTGGCCGAGCACCGTGTCGTACAGGGCCGAATCGGCCTGCGCGATACTGCGGGCGATGATCAGATGGAAACCGGTGTCGCGGCCGTCGACGATGAGTTCCTTGAGCGCGTCGAGCGGATTCATCTGCCCCCGCTGGACGACCATGTGATAGTCGTCGACCACCACGAAGATCTCCGGTCCGCTCCACCAAGACCGTTCTTTGAGCTGCTGGGATGTCACCCCGTCCGGAGGCCGCCGGGCCCGTAGCTTCTGCGCGACGAACGGCAGATCGTGCGTCAGTTCGCGGCTACTGGTCAGATATCCGATCGACATCTCTTCGGGCACCGCCTCCATATGCCGCCGTCGGTAGTCGATCAGCAGCACCCGAGCCTGGTCCGGGGTGAAGCGGTTCCGGATCGACTCCAGCAGCGCCCCCAGGACAGTCGACTTCCCGCTCCCCGATGATCCGAGCACCATGAAATGGTTGGAGACACCGAAGTCGACAACGGCAGGAGCCAGATCGGATTCGCGGATGCCGAACGGCACGCGCAAGCGTTCGGCCAGCGTAGTCGGCGGTGGGATACGGGCCAGGATTTCGGGCATGGTGACCTGGTTCGGCAGCAGTCGCACCTCGGGCGCGCGGCGCCCGGAGTACGTCTGACTCACCTGGGTGATCGCTGCGGCGAGCCCGGCCGCGGCGCTGTCCGCATCGCCAGTGCCGTCGGTCCGCGGCAGGGCCGTGATCATATGCAGACCCTCGCCGGAAATACACCGGCCCGGCCGGTTGGGCGGCACGGCGGCGACGACGGCGCGATGAGCGCCGAAGACTGTATCGGTGAGGTCACCGAGCCGCATTTCCAGCCGGGTCTGGATGAGATCCTTGATATTCGGCCGGATGGCTGCCCACCGGGAGCTACCGGCCACCAGGTGCAGGCCGTAGTTCAGCCCCTGCAGCGCGATAGACTCCATGATCGGCATGTACTCGTCGTAGTACGGTCCGCTGACCGCGAATCCGATATCCCAGCCGTCCACGATCACGAAGACATCGCCGTGCTCATCACCGTAGGACGACAGTTCGGCGGAACCTTCCGGGGTGCTGCGGCGGCGCCGGAATTCCCGCATCGAGTCGATTCCGAGATGGTCGAACAGCGCCTGCCGGGAGGCGAGCAGATTGCGGAGCAGCGCGAAGGTGCGGCGGATCCGGTCCACATCGCGCGCCGAGGCCACCGCACCCACATGCGGCAGTGCGCGCAGGGCGGAGAGACCACCGGAGAAATCGAAGCAGTAGAACTGCACCTGCTCGGGAGTGTGGGTGAGGGCGGCCGAGAGAATCAGTGTTTGCAGCGCCGTGGATTTACCCGATTGCGGTCCGCCCACGACCGCCACATGACCGCCCGCGCCGGACAGATCCACCGACCAGACGTCCTGCCGCTGCTGACGTGGTTTGTCGATGAGCGCCCACGGCAATCGGAGTGTGCCGGGTTCGACCGCCTGGACGAACCGGTCCAGCGTCGGTGGCACACCGAGCGGCGGAAGCCACATCTTGTGGGCCGGGCGGCCGTGCCGGGCGAACTGCTGCAACACCGTTTCCATCACGGTGACCGGTTCGCTGTCGTTGTCCTCCGGCTCGGGTACCACAATCTGCTCGACGACCGGAACCGGGCGCGACTCCACAATGCGCGCGGCAGTGAACCGCTGCGGCGGTTTGTACCCGCCTCCGGGACGCCGGGCCCGCTGGGCGCTGGACGCGGTGGTCTGGGCGGGCGGCGTATACGGCGCGCCCACATACGCGGCCTGGAACCGCTGGAGATCACCGGCGCCCACCCGCAGATAGCCCGAACCCGGTTTCTTCGGCAGGTGGTAGGCGTCGGCGGTGCCGATGGCGTCGCGCGAGTCGCTGGTCTGGTTGGTGCGCAAGGCGATCCGATAGGACAAATGCGCCTCGAGCTCGCCCATCCGGTTGGCCGGTACCTTCTGCGAGGACAGCAGCAGGTGGATTCGCAGTGAACGGCCCAGGCGGCCGATGGCTACGAAGAGTTTCGAAAAGCTCGGATGCTGTTCCAGCAGTTCGGCGAATTCGTCGAGGATGATGAGCAGGGTGGGCAGCGGCTCGAACCGGGCACCCTGTTCGCGCGCCTTCTCGTAGTCGGCGACACTGGCGAAGTTACCCGCGTCCCGCAGGATGCGCTGCCGGCGCGCCATCTCGCCGTTGATCACGTCTTCCATACGAGTGACGAGGTCGGCTTCCTCCTCCATGTTCGTGACCACCGCGGTCACATGGGAGAGCCGGTCGAACCCCAGGAACGTCGCACCGCCTTTGAAGTCGACCAGCAGCAGGTTGAGCACGTCCGGGGAATGCTGAGCTACCGCGGAAAGCACCAAGGTGCGCAGGAATTCGGACTTGCCCGAACCCGTCGCGCCGATGCACATACCGTGCGGGCCCATACCTTCCTCGGCGGACTCCTTGATATCCAGGTAGACCGGCTGTCCGGTGGGGTCGTAACCGAACGGGATGTTGAGGCGATTGCGGTCGGCGTCGCGGCGGGCCGGCCACTGCCGGTCCACCCGGATATTTCCCGGATCGACGATGCCGACCAGGTCTTCCCAGGATGTGGACCCGCTGGCCTGTTCCGCGGCCACGGCTTCGACCACCGTGGACAACCGATAGGGAGAAAGCCGGCGGGCCACAGCCGTCACCTGAGGAACCGACATGGTATCCGCCGTGCCGACGAGGCGGGAACCGCGTGGCGTTATCTCCTCGAGCGTGTGATCCGCGTCGACGGTGAACCGCAGCGACCGTGGCAACGACTGTTCCGACTCACCCAACCGCAACCAGGTGCAGCCGTCGATACCGGAGATATCCCGATCGGTATTCGCACCACCGGATTCGACGAGCAGTACGAAATGCGATTTGTCCATCGTGGGCTCGTTGTTCGCGGAGAACGGGCCACGGTTGAGCCCGGCCAGCACTTTCGTCCGCAATTCGGCCACGGTGCGGTACACCATCCGGCTCGACCCGATGGCGTCCGTATCGGAGGGGTGCTGGGTATGCGGCAGCCATTTCAGCCAGGCCCATTCCGGACTGTCCGGATCGTTGAGTACCGCGGCCACCGCGACCTGATCGGGCCCGTGCAGGACAGTGATCTCGGCGAGCATCGCCCGAGCCAGTCCGGCCACCGCGGCGGCGTCGCCGTCCAGGCCGACCAGCGGGGCCGACAGCAGATTGATCGCCACCGGCATGCCGCCGACTGTCGAATACGCCTTGGCGAACCGGGTCAGCTCGACCACCCCGACCGGATCGAGGTCGGAGGTCGGTGCCGCTTCCGGCACGATGACCCGCACCTGATTCGCGATCCGGCCGCGTCCCATCCGCACGCGCAGGAATTGCGGATTGGCGACCTGCACCTCCCACATCCGGTTGCCCCCGACCAGCCGGCCCAGCCCCAGCGGACCGGGATGGGTATAGGAAAGGTACTCGTACAGCTCGGTTTCGGCCTCGTGGACGGTCTTGCGGTTGTCGGTGATCGACCGCAGATAATCCTTGCGTTCCTCGTTCAATCCGGCTGCCGTGCTGTTCGCTCCCCCGCTACCGCCCAACGTCCCGCCGAGCATGCCGAACATCGACACGATCATCATCATCGGGAACATCATCATCATCGGGGACATGGTGCGTCCGCCGGAGAACATCATCGCCATCATCCCGACCATGGCCACCACCATGATCACGGGCATGATCATCTTCAGCCGCGACATAGGCACCGGCCGGGGCAACTCGGTCGGTGGCTGCAAACGCAATTCGGTGACCGCGGGAGCCTTCGGACCCCGCACCATGCGGGCGGGGCGGACGAAGCGGCGAGTCGCTGTCATTTCTTGCCCTGCATCTGCACACCCGTCATATTCGTCGGTATCCCGTCGTGCTGAATCATTGCGTCGGCCACCGATATCGTCGGCCCCACCGCGAACAGCGAGACGATGCTCCACGGGGCGGGCACCGGTTCCTGGAGGCCCAATGCGGACAACGACGGATCTCTGGCGCCGCCTTGCACATTGACGTCGATCCCGTGCCGGACACCGCTGTCGGTGACCCAGAACAGTGATTCGCGCAGGGGTGAGCCGGGTTCCGCGCCGGTGACCTGGACGAACTTACCGGTGTCCCGCGGCAGATAGGCGTAGTCCGCGGTCGCGCCGCCGGACCAGGGCGCTGTCACCAATTGCACCGTCCGGCCTCGCTCCGGCTTGGCGAGCGGTAGTTCACGACCGAACAGCAGCCTGGTGTGCGCGTTCGGATCCGTACCGGTCCGCGCCCAGTGGTAGCAGGTGATCAGGTCACGGATGGGGTCCAGGATCTCGACCGGTTGCGCCGGATAGGTGGCCGTACCGGGCCAGTCGCCCGGGCGCAGATTGGCCGCGGCCACATCGGGGCTGATAGTTCCGGTGGTCACCACCCCGTGCGAGTTCGCGTTGCGGACGATGGCGGCCAGTACCGGGCTCACCCGCACCAGCCCGGAATTGGAGACCAGATAGTAGACGGCCGGCTGGTTCGGAGTGGAGACGGTGACGATCGAGCCCACGACCGCGTCCAGCGCGGGCTTCAGCGTCACCGGGGCACCGGCACCCGGTACTTCGGGCACGCGAATCGGCGGAACTTCGGGAATGGCGCCGAGCAGGCCGGGCGATGCGGCGGCCACCGAAGCCGTCGTATCGATTCCGAGGGCCAACAGTACGGGCGATTCTGCCATATTGATCTCGGCCCGCACCACGCCCTGTTCCGGATCGTGGTAGACCAGCCAGGTCGCGTCCTCACCGCGCAGCAGCCGCGCCTGCGGGGCACGCATCTCGTGGATCGTATCCTCGTCCACGCTCAGCGGACCGGCTATCGCCGTGGTGAGTACCGCCGACCGCGACAGGATGGGCAATCCGGTTTTCGGGTCCACCGGCGCCGCCGCCCCGGTGCGGGCGGTATCACAAACGGTCCACTCCGAATCCTTCTCCGCGACATCGTTGATCTGTCCCGGCGCGCCCGGAATCCCCACCCACGCCCCGCGCGGATACTTCTCCAGCTCGCTCCGGGAGACTTCGACGGGATTGGCGGCCTGGCCGACGATCAGCCGCGCCGAGGTCAGGTTGAGGGCCGGATGTAAGCGCTCGCCGAGCTTCACATACAGCGCACCGGTGTCTTTCTCGGCGAGAATCGGCGAGTTCCCCACCGGTTTGGCGGGTTTGAAAAAGGCGAGCACCGCCGCAGCGGCGATACCCACGCACGCCAGCGCGACTCCGATGGCGAGGGCCGTGGACCGGCCCCGGGACGGGTCGTCGATCATCGAGGCGTCCCGGCGTACCAGAGCGTGCTCGATCCGATGTAGCAGAAACCGCCAACCCGAAACCTGGTGTTTGGTCACCACCCGGAAGCGTGCCACCGGTATTTGTTCCTTCCGCCGACCTCGGCCACAACCTAACGCGCATCCCAGCGCGGGCTAATTCCCAACGCTGGGAATGCGGTTACGAGTGAAGGGGCGGCGCTATTTGCCGACGGGCGCCAGCCCCTGCAAGGCCGCGGTGATATCGAAGGCGTCGACGGTCATCAGCTCCTCATCGGTGAGCGAAGCGATATCGACGTTCTCGCGAGTGAACCGGAAATCGCGCTCGGCCTCGGCGGCCTCCACCACATTGCGCACGAACCGGCCGTTGCCCGCCAGATCGATCAGTCGCCGGCCGTTGCGGCTCTGCTCCGACATCTCGGTGCACCGGTCACGCAGTACCTCACGCGCCTGGTCGGACAGGATGGAATCCTTCTTACCGGCAATATGATCGGCGATCTGCACCAGCTCGTCCGGATCGTAACTGGGGAAGCGGATCCGCTTGGTGAACCGCGAGGACAGACCCTCGTTGGACTGCAGGAACCGGTCGATCTCCGCCTCGTAACCGGCGATGATCACCACCAGTTTGTCGCGGTCGTTCTCCATCCGCGCCAGCAGCGTATCGACGGCCTCCTTACCGAATGCGTCGCCACCGGAGAGGCCCTCCTGAATCAGGGTGTAGGCCTCGTCGATGAACAGCACGCCACCGAGCGCCGAATCGATCAGCGCGTTCGTCTTGGGCGCGGTGTGTCCGAGGTGGGTACCGACCATATCGTTGCGCGAAGCCTCGATTACCTCGGCGTTCTCGACCACCCCCAGACCAGCGAAGATTTTCGCGATCACCCGGGCGATGGTGGTCTTCCCGGTTCCGGGTGGGCCGGAGAAGATCAGATGGTTCGACCGCGAGTCCACTGCCAGCCCACGTTTGGCACGCACCTGATCCATCAGCACACCGGATTTGAGCCGGTCGACCTGCTCCTTGACCGAATCCATGCCGATCTGCGACTGCAGCAGGTTCGACGCCTCTTCCAGGAGTGCGTCGCGCTCGGCCTTGGCCGCGCTCGCCGCCACCTCGGCGGGATCGTCGCCCGATTTCGGATCCCAGATATCGGTACGCGAGGCGATCACCGCGGGCGTGGTCACCTCGAGCCGGAAGTTCTTATCGCGTACGGCCTGCTGCCACTGCGGGCGGTTCGGCCACAGTCCGGACCCCTGCAGCCCCTTGAGCAGCCGGTCTGCCGCGTCGTGGTCACCGCTGTGCCGCTGGATCATGCCCAGCAGGTAGTGCGCGTCGGCCCAGATGTAGGAGAGGTTGCCGGATTGGCTGTCCTCGACGATCCGCTGAGCCCGGGGCAGCGCCTCCCCGAACCGGCCGAGATGCGCCAGGGCGCTGGCGGACATCAGTTCGGCGGCGATATCGAGCAACCCGTCCTCGAGTACCGATTTCTCCGCCCGCGCGGCGAGCACATCGGGCCAGCGACCGGTGCGATAGAACAGCGAGATCCGGGCGAAATCGGCCACATCGTCGCCCCGGAGATCCTCCAGAATGGATGCCGCCTCTTGCCATTCGCCACCGTCGGCGTACGCACAGGCCTGTGCGATGGCTATCTGGTCACGATCGGCCATGGCCACCCGCAGACCGAAGACGCCGATCTCCACCTGACACCACAGCGCCCGGTCGGCCAGCCCGGCGCGCTGCTGGTCGCGGTACAGATTGTGCGAAGAGCGGTAGGCGCCGTAGATGACCTCCGAGGTGATCTCCCCGGCCATCGCCCGGCCGAGCCAGGCATCGCACATATCCGGATCGAGATCCGTTGCCGCCGTGAACGCGGCGCGCGCATGCTCCTCGTTGCGCACCCCACCGGCGACCAATCCCAAACTCTGCACGCCCGTGTAGAACGCGTCTTCGGCCGCTGACAACTCGGACTTCCCTTCCGCCGACCCTCGCCTGGTGGCAGGGTATGTCACGATCGCTCACCCATTCCCGTGCCATTTCCCCCCACTGGGAAGTGTGCGATGCCCACACCGCGCCCCGCATGCGCCGGCGTCACGACGACGCCCCTATTCCCACCAATAACAATAGAGCCGTTGTTCAACGGCACATTAGTTGGAGATATAGTCGCGGTCAGGTCATCGGTTCCCTCATCCCTGATGACCTACCCGCGGCGGCCGGTGGAAACAGCGAGCCATCGGCCGCCGCACCCGACTATCGGCCGGGCGGCGGCGGCCCTTCGTCCCGCGGTGCCGGCGCCGAGACCATTGCCACCTGCTCGACTCCGGCTCGCCGCGAACCGGAGTCCCCCGCACCGGCCACCGAATCCCCCGCACCGGCCACAGACTCCCCAGCACCGGCGGCGGATTCTCCCTCGGAGCGCGCGGACTTCGCTGGCGATTCGGACCGCACCCACGGCGGCGGTGCGGTATCCCGCGCCGAGACAACCGCGTTCCGGTCCGGCACCGGCTGGGCCGCAGGCGCGCTCGGCTTGGACCACGGGGTCGGCGTGGCGACCTGTTCGGTCGCCGGCCGACCTCGGAGGCTTCGCTGAGGCGGATTACCCGCACGGACCGGCCGTGCGGCTCCGACACCGGACGTTTTCGCCCCCGGCCCCGCACCGCTCGGCGCCGTCCCGGCGGCCTGTGCGGCCGGCCGGTTCCACGGATTCGGCTGATCTCGCCCCGGCGCGGCGGGGGCAGATCCGCCGGAGACCGCCCCGGCACCCGGCGCGGTAGTGGGACCGTGTGCGGCCTGCCCCGCATCCGCTACCGAAGGGCCCGGCGAGCCGGTTTCGGTGGCCGCCGCGGCCGGCCCGGATGATCCCGCAGTCGGAGCCGATGCGCGCAGCGGCTCCGCTGCGGCACGGTTTTCGACTGCTTCCGGGGGCCGGGGCGCCCCCGCGCCGCGCCGCCGGGAGGAAGGAACGCCCGACCCCCCCCCCGGCGGGGGGGGGCGGGGGCCCCCCCGGGGCCCCGGCGGGCCCGCCCGGCCCGGGGCGGACCGGGGCCGGGGGTGCCCGCCGCCGCAACGGCGCTGGGGACTGGATCGGCTCCGTCATCCGC
>NZ_JARWPM010000183.1 GCF_029869215.1 Nocardia carnea | reverse complement strand
GTCGGGGGCCGGGGCGGGGACTTACCCCCAAGCACCAATTTTTCCACTACACGCCCGCGCCCCTCTATTAAACGTAGCCCCCCGGGGGGGGGGCTTTGGTTTGGGGGGGGGCCGGGGCCGGCAATCAGGAACGGGCGACGGACACGGCTTCGCCGGCTGGGAGATCGCCTGCCGGGTCGAGAGTCAGGCCGCCGGGGCGCGCCGGGCGGCCCAGACCGTCACGGTGAAGAGCAGCACGCCGAGCAGGGCGAGGCCGGCGCCGACCACCGCCGGCGCCGTGTAGCCGTAGCCGGCGGCGATCACCAGTCCGCCGAGCCAGGCGCCCGCCGCGTTGGCGATATTGAGGGCGGCGTGGTTGAGCGCCGCGGCCAGGGTCTGTGCATCGGCGGCCACATCCATGAGACGGGTCTGCAACCCGGGAGCGAGGGCCGCCCCGG
The DNA here is from genome assembly GCF_029869215.1 of Nocardia carnea. GTDB lineage: Bacteria > Actinomycetota > Actinomycetes > Mycobacteriales > Mycobacteriaceae > Nocardia > Nocardia carnea_B. The sequence goes on along the minus strand of NZ_JARWPM010000183.1, from coordinate 2,302 downwards.
ACGCGCCGACCAGCAGGGCGCCGATACCGGCGGTGACCGGGTGATGGGCGGCGGCCACGAAAACGGTCAGGATCACCATCATGGCGCCCATGGCGAGGAACACCGACCGGTCCACACCGCGGTCGGCGAGGATACCGCCGACGATATTGCCCAGCACCATGCCGACACCGAAGAGCATCAGAACCACCGGCACCAGCCCGGCCCGCAGTCCGGCCACATCGGTGAGTGTGGTGCTCACATAGGTGTAGACCGCGAACATGCCGCCGAACCCGATCGCTCCCACCGCCAGGGTGAGCAGTACCTGCGGACGGCGCAGGGCGCCCAGTTCGGTGAGCGGATTGGTGAGGGCGATCCCGGTGAGCGGCGGTACGAATCGCCACAGGGCCGCGACCGTCACCGCGCCGATCACCCCGACCAGGACGAAGGCGCTGCGCCAGCCGAGGTGCTGGCCGAGCCAGGTCGCGGCCGGAACACCGAGAACATTGGCGATACTGAGCCCGAGCATCACGGCCGCCACCGCCTTGGCCCGCTGCCGCGGCGGCGCCAGTGTCGCGGCGGCCAGCGAGGCGACACCGAAGTAGGCACCGTGCGGCAGGCCGGCCACGAATCGTGCCCCCACCAGCGTGACGAAGTTCGGTGCGAACGCCGAGGCCAGATTGCCGGCGGTGAACGCGACCATGAGCACGATCAGCAGGCGTTTCCGCGCGACCGAGGCGCACGCCGCCGCGATCACCGGCGCACCGACCACCACCCCGAGGGCGTAGGCGGAGACGGCGTGCCCGGCGGTGGGCTCGGATACCGTGAACGCGCCGGCGATATCGGGCAGCAGCCCCATCGTGACGAACTCCGTGGTCCCGATGCCGAACCCGCCCAGCGCCAGCGCGAGCATCGCCGGGATATGCCAGCTGGTACGGGCAGGGGCCGGGCTCGTAGCCGTGCCGGTGGCGGTGGCGGTGGCGGTGGCGGTAGAAGTCACGCCCCCGTGCAACAGGTGACGGCGGCCCGTGGTTCCGTTCCCGGCTGTGAGTTCGCACACCGGCGCGCACCTCGCTCACCGGGTGGGTCTGCTGCGCACCGGCGAGCCGGATCGGATCTCGGTTGATCCGGACCCGGGAGTCCACACGTCTGGCGGGGGCCGGCCGACAGGTGACCAGGCGATACGATCGCGGGACCGCCGTCCGGTCGACCACGCCCTCACGAACTGCTGAACACGCCGACGACGGATGACCGGACAACGACGACCTGGATCGGTTCGGGGCGAAGGGCCCGGGTACCCGGGCGGGGGCGGCGCCGGCTGCCTCCGCCCGAGCACGCACAGCCGGGTTGCCGGACGGGCGAAGCGTCGCCTGGAACGAACAGGAACGCCGCAGACAAGGAGTGCTGATGAACGCCGCACAGGTCCACGATCGGACTGTCGACGGAGCCCGCGGTCCGGTACCGATCCGGGAGTATCTGCCCGCGGTTCCCGATCCGGCGGCGCAGCCGCTGCTGTGGATCCACGGTGGTGCGTTCGTTTCCGGCGGCCTGGACCAGCCCGAATCCCATATGGTGGCGCTGCGGGTGGCGGCGACCGGCCGCCGGGTCCGCACCGTCGACTACGCCCTTGTCCCCAGGTTCCGGGTGTGGGGCCCGCCGCAGTTGCGCCCCTCCGACAACCGCTACCCGGCACCGCTGGACGATGTCCTGGCCGCGGCCACCGACCTCATGGCGGAGCAGCCGCGGATCGTCGTGGGCGGCGCCAGCGCCGGGGCCTGCCTCGCCGCCTCGGCCGCGCTCCGGTTGCGCGACCGGACCGCGCAGGTACCGGCCGGTCTGCTGCTCGCCTACGCCACCCTGCACGCCGAACTACCGCCGCTACCGGATTCGGTGCGCGCCCGGGTGCGGGGCCGCCATCGGATCGGCACCTTCACGCCGCAGGTGATCCGCCGGATGAACCTCAACTATGTGGGCTCCCAGCAGCTCCTCGAGGATCCGGAGGTATTTCCCGGGGGCGGCAAACTCGCCGGACTGCCGCCGGTCCTGTTGCTCGATGCCGCGCACGACACGCTGAGCGCGTCGAGTACCGCCTTCGCCGGGGAACTCACCGAGGCCGGGGTCGAGGCCGATCATCGCATCGTCGCCCGTACTCGCCACGGATTCCTCAACCGGCCGGGCACCCGGGGCTTCCGCGCGGGGATGGCCGAACTGCTCGGCTGGCTCGACCGGAAGATGCACCACAGCTAGCCGCGCCTGTCCGCCCGCCGCCGCGTTACCCCGGCCCGGCGGCCCCCCCCGGGGGGGGCGCGCGCGCGGGGGGGGGGGG
>NZ_JARWPM010000182.1 GCF_029869215.1 Nocardia carnea | reverse complement strand
TGCGCTCGGCACCCCGTATGGCGTCGGTCGCCGCACGGCGTGGCGGTCTGTACTAGTACACAGTGCGGGGATCGTGCTGTGCGGGACCGATCTGCGCCCCGCGATGAGCGGCCGGGTTACGGTTGACGTCGTGTTCTGTCTCGCGGCCCTGATCCCTTCGCCGCCCGTGCTGGTTCCCGAATTGTGCGGCGGCGCGGTGCCGGCCGGTGCGGAGACCGCTACGGCCGCCCCATCCGGTGCGGCCGACCGGTCCGAATCGGCGGTGGCGGCGCTGCGGACCGCTGTCCTGGAGACCGGGGCGGCGCTGGCCGAGGCGGCGTCGCAGTGGACCGTGCTCGGCGTGGCTGCCGCCGAGGGGCAGTACGACACCGGCACCGTGGGTACCTTCCGCGGTTTCGGGCCGGAGGTGACGGTTTCGCTCGGCGGGGTGCCCGCGGCGGCCGGGGGCCCCGATCCTGACCTACCGCTGGCGGTGCTCATCGCGGGCTGGTTGCGCGGCGCGGTGGCGCCGTCGGTGACGGTCCGGGCACAGATCCTGGCCACCGGCAGCTCCGCGGCGCGCTGTGCCGAGGCGGGGGCGAAATTGCGGGCCGAACTGGATGCCGTGGACGAGCCGCAGGGGGTGCTGGTCGTCGCCGACGGTGCCGCGACGTTGTCGACGGCCGCACCGGGCTACCTCGATCCCCGCGCGCGGGGCGTGCAGGACGAGCTGGATCGGGCGCTGTCCGCGGGTGACCGGGCCGCCCTGCTGGAAATGGACGCCGGGGTGTGCGCCGAATTGATGGTGTCCGGCCGGGTCGCGTATCAAGCGCTGGCCGGTCTCTTCGCCGCCGACCCGGTGCCGCCGGTGGTCGTCGAACGGTACCGGGACGCGCCGTTCGGAGTCGGGTACTACGCCGGATCGTGGCGGCCGGGCGGGCAGGGCCGGTGAGCGGGGCCCGCCGCCCGGTCGCGGTGGTCGGTCCGACCGCCACCGGGAAATCCGATCTGGCACTCGAGCTGTCCACCCGGCTGGACGGCGAGATCGTCAATATCGACGCCATGCAGCTGTACCGGGGTATGGATATCGGGACCGCGAAACTGCCGCCGGAGCAGCGGCGCGGGATCCCCCACCACCAACTCGACGTTCTCGACGTCACCGAGACCGCGACGGTGGCCGCGTACCAGGCCGCGGCGGCCGCCGATGTCGAGGCGATCATGGCGCGCAGGCGGCTCCCGGTCATCGTGGGCGGATCGATGATGTATGTCCAGGCCTTGCTGGACCAGTGGGAGTTCCCCGCGACCGATCCACAAGTGCGGGCCAAATGGGAAGCCCTGCTGGCCGAGCAAGGCGTGGCGGCGGTGCACGAGGCGTTGCGCCACGCCGACCCGGCCGCCGCGGCCACGATCCTGCCGACCGACGGACGCCGGATGGTGCGGGCACTGGAGGTCGTGGAGCTCACGGGGCGGCCGTTCGCGGCATCCGCACCCGCGGTGGGTGAGCCCCGGTGGGGCACCCGGATCCTCGGCGTGGACCGCGATACCGCCGAACTCGACGCGCGGATCGCGCAGCGCACCGACTCGATGTTCGAGACCGGGCTGGTCGACGAGGTGCGCGGGCTGGTGGAGCGCGGCCTGCGGGAGGGGCAGACCGCGCGCCGCGCCATCGGATACGCCCAGGTGCTGGCGTTCCTGGACGGGGAATACGATCTCGCGGAAGCACGGGAGCGCACCTTCATCGGCACCCGCCGCTACGTGCGCCGCCAGCGTTCCTGGTTCCGCCGAGACCACCGGGTGCACTGGGTGGACGCCGCGAACCCGGCCGCCACCGAGCTGGCACTGTCACTGCTGGCAGACTCTGCGGTACTCGATCCGACGGCATCGTCCGGCATACCCGATTCCGCAGCGAAGGAGCCCACCCACTCGTGACCCGGCAGATCCACAGCCGCAATGCCGCTGTCCAGGTGTGGACCGCCTACCTCGACAATCGCACCAAACGCACGCGCGACGGCCGGTTCCTCGTGCACGGTGTCCGGCCGATCACCCAGGCGCTGGCCCACGACTGGCCGCTGGAGACCGTGCTGTACCGGCTCGGCGACGATCCGGCCCTGTCCACCTGGGCGCGCGAGACGCTGGATCGGTGCCGGGTGCCCGCCGTCGGGCTGGCCCCGGAGTTGATGGCCGAGCTGGGGGAGAAGAGCGGGGGTGCGCCCGAACTGGTCGCGGTCGCCGAGCAGATCCCGGCCGACCTGGGCGCCTACGAGGCCGGGGACCCCGGGGACGCACCGGTGGTCGTGGTGTTCGACCGGCCCAACTCGCCGGGCAATCTCGGTACCCTCATCCGATCCGCCGATGCCTTCGGTGTTTCCGCGGTGGTGGTGAGCGGGCACGGAGCCGACCAGTACGACCCCCGGTGCGTCCGGGCGTCGACGGGTTCGCTGTTCTCGATGCCGGTGTTCCGGGTGGCCGGGCCCGCGGAGGTACTCGATTTCCGGGACCGCCAGGCCGGTCGGGGTATTCCGACTCGTATCGTCGGCACCGACGAGCGCGGTGCCCGCGCGGTGTTCGATCACGACCTGCGGGACGCCACGATCCTGGTCCTGGGCAACGAGACCAGCGGGATGAGTGCCGCATGGTCGGCGGCCTGCGACGATACGGTGTCCATTCCGATGGGCGGCAGCGCCAGCTCGCTGGGTGCGCCGTCGGCCGCGGCGGTGGCACTGTACGAAATTTCCCGGCAGCGCCGGACGTTTGCCAGGTGAGAGTTCAGGACGAGGAGAAGCGACCGACGTGCACAAGGGCGACGACGTGACCACCAGCGATGCGGCGGCCGTGGAATTCACCAAGGGCCACGGCACGCAGAACGATTTCGTGGTCCTCCCGGATCCCGGTGTGCGGTTGGACCTGACCCCCGAGCGGGTCGCGGCGCTGTGTGACCGGCGGCGCGGGCTCGGCGCCGATGGGGTGCTGCGGGTCGCGCGCGCGGGTGCGCTGCGGCAGGCCGGCGTGCTGACGGAGCTGCCCGCGGGAGTCGGACCGGACGATTGGTTCATGGACTACCGCAATGCCGACGGTTCGGTCGCCGAGATGTGCGGTAACGGGGTCCGGGTTTTCGCTCACTACCTGGTGTCGCGCGGGCTGGCCGCGGACGAGCGTTTCGTGGTGGGCAGCCGGGCCGGGGCGCGCCCGGTCGTGGTGCATTCCGCCGGGCCGGTGCACGGCGAGGTGACGGTCGATATGGGCCCGGTGCAGGTGCTGGGGGAGTCGGCGGCGACGCTGGCGGGCTGGGGTTACACCGGGCTGGGTATCGATGTCGGCAATCCGCATCTGGCGTGCGCCGACAACACCTTGACCGCCGAATCCCTGGCGAAGCTGGATCTGACGGTGCCGCCGGGATACGACCCGGACATGTTCCCGCGCGGGGTCAATATCGAGATCCTGACCGGCCTCGACGCCGGGGGCGGAGTCGATATGCGGGTCTACGAACGCGGCGTCGGGGAGACCCGTTCCTGCGGTACCGGCACGGTGGCCGCGGCCGCCGCGGCACTGGCCGCCGACGGTTTCGACCTGGCCGGCGGGACCGGTGAAGTCACCGTCCGGGTGCCCGGCGGACAGGTCCGGGTCGGGCTGGTCGCGGGCGCGGCCTGGCTGCGCGGCCCCTCGGAATTGGTTGCCACCGGTGAGCTGGCCGCGCAGTGGTGGCACGCGTAACGGGGCGCCGGGACGGTACCCCTGCCCGGTGAACAAGCCGCGGGCCGGAAATTCATATGCGCCGACCAGCGCATCAGTGGCAGCATGGATGGTGTATGAGAAGAAATGACACGTCCGGGACCAGCGGATGGTCCCCTGAAGCGTTCGACGCGGACTCCTTCGATCACGACGATCGAGGCGAGAGCGCCGACGCTACCGATATCAGCGGCGCGGAACGCGGCGACGATGCCGTCGTGCCCGGTCGCCGGGGCGCCTGGACGGCCGACCCCACCACCGGTGAACTCCAGCTCGACGAACGCAGCGCCCTGCGGCGGGTCGCGGGTCTGTCCACCGAGCTCACCGATATCACCGAGGTCGAGTACCGGCAGCTACGCCTGGAACGCGTGGTGCTGGTCGGTGTCTGGACCGAGGGCAGCGCCACGAGCGCGGAAGCGAGTATGGCCGAACTGGCCCGGCTCGCCGAAACCGCGGGTTCCGAGGTCCTCGAAGCACTCATCCAGCGTCGCGACCGGCCGGACCCGGCCACCTACATCGGCTCGGGTAAGGCCGACGAACTGCGCGCGGTGGTGTTGTCGAGTGGCGCGGATACCGTGATCTGCGACGGTGAACTCACACCCGCGCAGCTCACCGCCCTGGAGAAGGTCGTGAAGGTCAAGGTGGTCGACCGGACCGCGTTGATCCTCGATATCTTCGCCCAGCACGCCACCTCGCGCGAGGGTAAGGCGCAGGTCGCGCTGGCCCAGATGGAGTACATGCTGCCCCGGCTGCGCGGCTGGGGCGAATCCATGTCACGGCAGGCGGGCGGCCGGGCCGGCAGCAACGGCGGCGTGGGTCTGCGCGGCCCCGGTGAGACCAAGATCGAAACCGATCGTCGCCGGATCCGCGAACGGATGGCAAAACTGCGCCGCGAGATCCGCGAGATGAAAACGGCCCGCGACACCAAACGCGCGCGCCGCACCTCCAGCGGGGTGCCGGCGGTCGCGATCGTGGGCTATACCAACGCCGGTAAATCGAGTCTGATGAACGCGCTGACCGGGTCCGGTGTGCTGGTGCAGGACGCACTGTTCGCCACCCTCGATCCGACCACCCGCCGGGCGCAGCTCGAGGACGGCCGCGAGGTGGTGTTCACCGATACCGTCGGGTTCGTCCGGCATCTGCCCACCCAGTTGGTGGAGGCGTTCCGGTCCACCCTGGAGGAGGTCACCGGCGCTGATCTACTGCTGCATGTGGTGGACGGTGCCGACGCACTGCCGATGGAGCAGATCAAGGCGGTGCGTGAGGTCGTCACCGAGGTGGTGCGGGAGTCCGGGCATCCGGCGCCGCCGGAACTACTCGTGGTGAACAAGATCGACGAGATCGATCCGGTGGAGCTGACCCGGTTGCGCGCGATGCTGCCCCAGGCCGAATTCGTCTCCGTGCACAAGGATCTCGGTATCGACCGGTTGCGTGTCCGGCTCGGCGAGGTACTCGGCGGCCTGGATGTGGAAGTGAGTGTGCTGCTGCCGTACAACCGCGGCGATCTGCTGGCCCGCATCCATGCCGACGGCCGGATCGTGCAGTCCGAGCACACCGAGCAGGGCACCCGGGTGCAGGCGAAGGTGCCGCGGGCGCTGGCCGCCGCGCTGTCCGGCTATGCCCACGCGGGAGCCGTCGAGGCGTGACGGGTACCCGCGGGCATCGGCGCCACCGGCGCCCGCGGTGAAAGTGTGGGACTTCGCATATCCGGGTGTGATTTCCGCTGATGTCGATTCACAATCAATATCAATCGACTTCAGGAGGGATTCATGGGATACACGGGCGGGCCGCCCCCCCCCCGGGGCCCGCACCCCGCCGCTTCGGTAGCACCCCGGCGGAGTGTCGGTGCGGCGCTGTCGGTGGGGGTTTTCTGGGTAACCCGGGGGGCCGGCCCCGCCGCCGGGGGCCGGCACCGCGACGATTCGGTAGCACCGCGGCTGAGTGACGGTGCGCCGCTGTCGGTCGAGTTGAGCGCCGCCGATCTCCGGGTGCTGGAGGCGCTGCTGTCGCCGCTGCGGATGTGGAGCGACCCGCAGTTCTTCGGTTTGTCGAATATCCCCGAGTCCGGGCCGGCGTTGCTGGTCTCCAACCACAACCTGCTCGGCATCATCGACGCACCGCTGCTGCTCCCGGAGGTGCTGCGCCGCCGCGGCCGGCTGATCCGCGGGCTGGCCGAGAACGTGCTCATCCGGGTTCCGGGTGTGCGGCATGTGCTGCACCACTACGGGTCGGTGCGCGGCACCCGGGAGAACTGCCGGACCCTGCTCGAACAGGGGGAGACGGTGATCGTGTTCCCCGGCGGCGGGCGTGAGGCCATCCGCCGTAAGGGCGAGAAGTACGCGCTGCGCTGGGAGGGTCGCACCGGTTTCGCGCGGATGGCGATCGAATGCGGGGCGCCGATCCTGCCGGTGGCGATGATCGGTATCGACGATGCCTACGACATCATCGCCGACAAGGACGATCTGCTGCTGCGCCCGTTGCGCCGGCTGGTCGAGGCGTTCGGTATCCATACCGAGCTCACCCCGCCGCTGGTGCGCGGGGTCGGGCTCACCGCGATCCCACGGCCCGAGCGGTTCTATTTCTCCGTCGGCACCCCGATCGATCCGGAGCCGTGGCGCGAGGCACACGATCTGGACGAGGCCGCGGAGCAACTCTCCCTCGTGGTGCAGAAGGCGGTCCGTGAGGAACTGACCTTCCTGCTCGCCGAACGCGACCGCGACCGCGGCCGGACCCTCACCGGCCGGTTGCGCGAGCTGCTCCCGGTCTGAGCCGACGCTCTCACCCCGCCGCCCTGTGAATGGCCCGGCGGTGTGGTGATCGGACGCGGAACAGGTGCACCAGCGAATTCAGGGAGTGAAGTAAACAACGGTTCACACTCCGGGTACGGTGGATCACAGCGACGGGCCGGTGCGGCCCCGTCGGAGTGTTCACTAGGAGGTAGGTGTGGAGCGCACACTGTTCGAACCCGAGCACGACCTGTTCCGGGAGTCGTACCGCAAGTTTCTCGAGACGCATGTGGCGCCGTTCCACGACCAGTGGGCGGAACAGGGTGTCGTCGACCGTTCGGTCTGGCTCGAGGCCGGTAAACAGGGTTTCCTCGGCATGGCGATGCCGGAGGAATACGGCGGCGGTGGCGTGAAGGACTTCCGCTACAACTCGATCATCACCGAGGAGACGGTGCGCGGGCAGTACTCCGGTCTCGGCTTCTCGCTGCACAACGATGTCATCGCGCCCTATCTGCTGGAGCTGGCCAACGAGGAGCAGAAGAAACGCTGGCTGCCGAAATTCTGTTCCGGCGAACTCATCACCGCCATCGCCATGACCGAACCGGGTACGGGCTCGGACCTGCAGGGCATCAAGACCCGCGCGGTGCGCGACGGTGACGACTGGGTGCTCAACGGCGCCAAAACCTTCATCACCAACGGCATCAACTCCGATATCGTCATCGTGGTCGCCCAGACCGACCCCGACAAGGGCGCGATGGGCTTCAGCCTGCTGGTGGTCGAGCGCGGTATGCCCGGCTTCGAACGCGGCCGCAACCTCGACAAGCTCGGCCTGAAGGCGCAGGACACCGCCGAACTCAGCTTCACCGATGTCCGGGTGCCCGCCGCCAACCTGCTCGGCCAGGAGGGGATGGGCTTCATCCACCTGATGCAGAACCTGCCGCAGGAGCGGCTGTCGATCGCCGTTATGGCGGCCGCGGCGATGGAAGCCTGCCTGGATATGACCTGCCAGTACGTGCGGGATCGCAAGGCGTTCGGTAAGCCGATCGGCGCGCTGCAGAACACCCGTTTCGTGCTCGCCGAACTGGCCACCAAAACCACCGCGGTACGGGTGCTGGTCGACCGCTGCATCACGGAACTGAACGCGGGCACTCTGACGGTCGAGGACGCGGCCATGGCCAAATGGTGGAGCACCGAGGAACAGGTCGAACTGATCGACCGCTGCCTGCAGTTGCACGGCGGCTACGGCTATATGCGCGAATACCCGATCGCCCAGGCGTATCTGGACGCGCGGGTGCAGACGATCTACGGCGGCACCACCGAGATCATGAAGGAAATCATCGGGCGCAGCCTGAAGCTCTCCTGATCGGCGGGCTTCTGCCGGTCCGGTGATCCACTCGCCCGGCCGAGCCGCCGTTGCCCGGCCCGGTAGCTTCCGACGGAACTGCCGGGCCGGCTCGCGTTCGTGAGTGCTCGGGCGCGAGTTGCCGGTGCATGCGGCCGGCTGCCGGAAGCCCTTGGGAGACGGCTCTATCGCGCTTGTCGGTACCGCGGCGCGAGCCGGTTCACACAGGATGTGGCCGTATCCGACAAGGGGTATTTGGTGCATTTGTGCTCTCTGTACCAAATTTGACGAACGGCGCCCGATGCCCTGCGGGTGCGTGCTAGACAGGTGCTTTCGTTCGGCCCACCAGGAGAAGAGCACCGTGATCGTCGGCATCCGCTCTCGTCACTCATCCCGGCTCGCACGTATCGGCCGGTCGGCCGCCGCGTGCGCGTTCGCCGGCCTACTCGCCGTACCCGGTGCCGCCCAGGCGGATCCGGTGCTGCCGGTACCGTTCGGTGCGGAGGCCACCCGCGCGGCCGTCACGCACTACAGCGATCTGGTTTCCGCCCCGCCCGGCGCGAACGACTGGAATTGCCGGCCCCGGGCCCACCGCCCGGAACCTGTTGTCCTGCTACACGGGTACACCGCGAGCCAGGCAGGTAACTGGCAGACCCTCGCGCCCTTACTCGTGAACAACGGGTACTGCGTGTTCTCCCTTACCTACGGGCTCGGCGCGGCGGCGGACCCTGGAACACCGGGCGGCACGGAGGTCCGGGTCTCCGCGCGACGGGATGTGGCGCCCTTCGTGGAGCGGGTGCTCGAGGCCACGGGCGCCGAACGGGTGCAGCTGGTGGGCCATTCGATGGGTACCGTGGTCGCGCGTTACTACACCGCGGTGCTCGGCGGCGCGGCCCGGGTCGCGCGGTCGGTGAACATCGCCCCGCTGAACCAGGGAACCGATGTGCTGGGCGCGGCCACCATGACCGATATCGCCGAGCAGCTGGGCGTCGCCGACCTGGTCGAGCGAGCCGCGCTGACCCTCGGCTCCACGCCGGGCGGAAACGACCTGTTGCGCGGTTCGGACCTGATGGGCGAGCTTGCGTCCGCAGGTTTCCCGGAGAACGTGGCCTACACCTTCCTCATGACCCGTTACGACGAACTGGTCGTTCCCTACACCAGCGGAATGGGCCCCGCGGCCGCGAACATCACCAATATCGTGGTGCAGGACCACTGTCCGGACGCGCTGTTCGAGCATTTCACCGCCGCGTCCGATCCTGTGGTCGCGCAGTATGTGCTCGCCGCCCTGGATCCGGCGGCGGAGGCCGCGATCGATTGCGCGGGGCGTCCCCGCAACAGCTGAAGCCGATCCGGACGCACGCGGGGGGGCCGTAGGGACCCCCACAGGCCCCCCCGGGGGGGGGGCCCAACCCGGACCGCACATCCTGACCCATGTGCCGTCCCTCGACTCGAAACCCCGGCACCGCCGGCCGGGGATCGCGGATCAGTTGATCCAGTGCGGCGGCGAGCTTTCCGGCATCGTGCCGGGCCGTTCCCGCGTCGGCG
>NZ_JARWPM010000181.1 GCF_029869215.1 Nocardia carnea | reverse complement strand
GCCGACTACTTCCGCCAGCTCGGTGATTCGGCATACGGCACCGGCACCGAAATCGAATACACGAAACTGATGTATCTGTCGTCGCTGGGGCTGCTGGCGGCGGAACTCGCGGCGGCATTGATCTTCCCGCCCACCGCGCCGGCGGTTCAGGCCGCGGCCATCGCGGCCACGCGGTTCGCGGTGCGCCTGCTGTTGCAGCGCGTCCTGCAGACGATCATGCGCATCGCGAGCAATAAATTCGTCAGATTCATGCTGCGTCATATGGCCATCGATACGATCCTCGGCACTCTGCAGGAAGTCGGTATCCAGGGCTGGCAGATCGAGCAGGGGCATCGACCGGATTTCGATCTGGGGCAGATCGTGGTAACCACGGTGGCGTCCGCCGCCGGTGGCGCCGCCGCCGGGCCGCTGGGTGATGTGATCGGAAACAGGCTGGCCCGCGAAGGCGCCGGCGCGCTGCGCCAGACGTTCAACGGAGTCGTCACCGGCGCCGGTGCCGGGTTGGTCGGCGGGCTGGCCGGCACCGTCGCCGCCATCCCGACCCAATTCGCCGTGATCTGGGCACAGACCGGTGATTTCGATACGGCGATGGACCAGACGATGTCGTCGCTGCCGCAGCAGTTCGGGCCGCTGGCACTGGTTTCCGGTGCGACCAACGGGGCGTTCACCGGCGGTGCCAAGGGGGGTATGAACGCGCTGGCCGCCAAGAACGGGTGGGGGGTGCACAGCCAGAACTACCGCGACACCTGGGGCGACCGGACCTTCACGGACCGGATGAACGCGGTGATAGGCGGCACCGACTCGCGGACCGGCTTCTCGCCCGGTGCCGGATTGCCCGGTGGTACGGACGGTGCCGGCGCGGGTTCGGATGGTTCGCAGACCAGCAGCCCGGCGCGGACACCGGGCGGACCCGAAGTAAACGGATTCACCGGGGAGGGTGGCTCGTCGGCCGACGGTGGTTCCTCGACGGGCAGTGGCTCGTCGACGGACAGTAGCCGCCCGACCCACAGCAGTTCTTCGACGAACGGCAGTTCGCCGGCCGATAGTGGCTCGACAAGCGACAGTAACTCGGGCACGGACAACGGCGACCGCGGCAGTTCCCCGGCCGCCACCACCGGTGATTCGTCGAGTGCCGGCGACGGTGCGGGTCGCGGAGATTCCGAGCCCGGCTCGACCACCTCGGACGCGCCGGCGAATGACGGCGGCCAAGTTTCCCGCGGTGACGATTCCACGGATTCGGGCCAGGCCGGGGATTCGACCCACGGTGCCGATCGCTCCGAATCCGGTGCCGGTATCGCCGACCGGACCGAAAACGAGGAACCCGCCGGGCCGGTCGCGGATGCTACCCCGGATTCGTCGCGTGATCGGTCCGACAGCACTGATTCTGTTGCAGGGCAGACGGATAGCGACCGGGCCGATGGGCAGAGCGGGGGTCGTACGCCCGCTGACGGTGCCACCGCGACCACGGATCCCTCGACCGGCGACCGTACCGGCGGTGTCCCGGGCGCGATTGCCGGCGCTCCGGTCGCGGGTCCGGTCGCCGGCGCTCCCACACCGCCTGCGACCGCCGCCCCACCGGGTGTTCCCGGGGCCGCGCCCGCCTTGGGTTCCGCACCGGCCGCGCCCGGAGCCACCCCGGGTGGTTCCAGTCCCGCGGCGCCCGGCTCGTCGCCCGCACCGGGCAGCAGCAGTGATTCGCGGGCGCAGCCCGGTGCGCCGGGCGATGGACGTTCCGCGCCGGGCTCCGGCGAGGGAGCCGCGCGGTCGCGGCCCGGTGACCGTGCCGGTGCGGGCGATCGGGCGGGGGCCGCTGATCGGGCGGGTGCCGCTGATCGAGCCGGAGCGGGTGATCGGCGACCCTATCCGGGTACGGAGGGTATTCGCGCGGGCCGCACCGGTGTCCCCGTTGCGGATTCGAACGAGGCTCCGCGGGCGGACACCGGACAGGAACCCGGAACCCGCGTCCCCGGCGATGTCGGGGACGGCCGCATCGGGCCGGAGGATGTGCTCCCGCTGGTGGTACCCGGTGCCGATCCTGCGGACACCTCGACCACGCGCGAGGGCGGGTCACGCAGCCCGGCACGCGATCCGGAGTCCCGCGGCCCACGGCGCGACACCCGGTCGGATACCGATCCCGCCGGCAACCCGGACCGCACACCCGAGAACGCCGACGACAACCCCGACCCGGACGATCCCGACAACCTCGACCCCTCGCCGGACGATCCCGACGAGACCCGGACCCGGAATCCCGACGAGCCCGAAGGGACCACTGAACCGCGGGATCGCGGTGAATGCGCGCGCCTCACCTTGGCCCAGTTGCAAGAGGAGACCGGAAGCACACGCATCAGGCCGCCGGAAGACCCGGTCGGGCCGCGCGGTATGGACCGCTCCGATATCGAGGACGCGCTCGGCGGCAAGCTGTACGACTATCCGGCCCCGGATCAGACGCCGGGCCGGGAGCCCGAGGCGCGGCACAAGGCGGTCGCCGACGAACTGCTGCGGCAGGCTGCCCAGCTGCCACCCGAACTGGTGCTCGCCGGACGGGGCCCGCGCGCCTTCGTGATCGACAGTTACGCCGGTCCGGTCGACGAGCACGGGGTGGGCTCACACGCCTACTCGATGCGGGTGGTGGCCGATCCGCTCACCGGCGAGTACAAGATCGAGGTCTCCGATCCCACCGGGGCCCCGCCCACCCGCGGCTACCCGCCGGACGCACCGGCGGAGGTGCGCAAGGTTTCGGCGACGATCCTGGACGGGGCGGGCCGGGTGGTGCCGCCCTCCGGGCACGATGCGCGCGTCCGGCCGTCGGTCGAGGAGTATCTGCGGCACAACCAGGACGACTACCGGTCGAACCGGCAGGGCCGCCGGGAATCCGAGGCGCAGTACACGGCGCGGCGGGATGCGGAGAACGCCGATCTGCAATCGCTGCTGCAACGCCGGCGCGCCCAGGTGCTGCGGCTGGTGGCGGACGGTTTCGACGAGAACGGCCCGGCCGGACTCGGCGATCTGCTGCGCGACCGCGCCGACGAGGCCGACCGTACCGCCGAACAGCATCGCGCCACCGCCGACGACCGCTGGGACGAGGCGCGCCGCACCCCGAAAACGCGGACTTCCGACTGGCCGCGCGACGATGAGCAGACACCGTCGGACGACGAGCAGAACTCGCGCGATGAGGATGAGTCCGCGGGGCGCGATGAGGATGAGCCCGCGGGTCGCGACGAGGACGAGCCCGCGGGTCGCGACGAGGACGAGCCGTCGAATCGCGATGAGAACGAACCCGCGAGCCGCGACGAGGAGGAGTCGGTCCGGAACTCGGATGAACCTTCGGGTCGTGATGAGGATCGGTCTTCGAGTCGTGATGACCAGCCGTCGAGCCGCGACGATGATCAGCCCTCGTCGCGTGATGAGAACGAGCCGGCAGTTCGCGATGGGGATGCGCCGGCGGTTCACGATGGGGATGCGCCGGCGGTTCGTGATGAGGCCGAGCCGGCCGGTCGTGACGAGAACGAGTCCGCCGTCCGGGATGCGGACCGTCCGGCCGCTCGTGATGAGGACGAGGTACCTCCCCGCCTGGAGGGCGACGAGTCCCCGGAGCGTGCGGAGGAGCGGGGCGTGGGGGTTCGCCGGCCACCGGAGTCGGGCGTCGATGAGGGCCGGAATCGGCCTGCGGACGACGCTACTTCCGGGCGGCGGGAGGAACCGGGTGCGGCACCACGCGACGTCGGCGGGGACGATGCGGTCTACCGGGACTCCGAGGGCCGGCTGCATCACCGCAACGACCCCCCGAACACCTATCGCGACAAGGACTTTCGTCTCCGCGACGAGCATGGATGGGTGCCCGACCCGCTCAGCGGCAGCGGCTACCGGCACCGCGCGCAGTTGGGCGACGCCACACCGTATCTCCCCACCGACCCCGTCCTGGCCGGGCTGCTGGCGGAGGCTTCGGCGACGCGTCTCGAGCAGCAGGAGCAGCGTAACCTGCTCGCCGCCAACCTCGAAGCCCTCGCTGTGGAAGCGGGGCTGGTCGGTCGGGCCGATCTCACCGACCTGCGCTACCTCACCCCGAACAAGATCGAAGGGGAGATCGCTCGCGACGGGCAGCGGATTCTCGACGACGACAGTCTGAGCGAGGAGGATCGCCAGGAACAGCTCGCGATCCTGGACGATCTGCGTTTCCATGCCGAGGAATACCGGTTGCTGGTCCGGCAGGAGGTCGCCGCATCGCAGCGGCTCGGCGAACTGGGTGGGCTGGCCTACGCCCTGGATCCGGACCTGCATCCCGGTGCGGTCCAGCTGTCGCCGTTCGAGGGCGCGAGCAGCGCGAAGAACGTCGTCGATATCGCGGTCCTGGTACCCGGAACCGATGGTGCGCCGCCGAAACTGCTGGTGGTCGAAGCCAAGGGAGTGGGCTCGACGCTCGGCGGTTCCCGGCTCTCGGCGGCGCAACAGGGGTCGCCGGAGTATCTGCGCCGGACGCTCGCCATGGACAAGAACCTCGCTACCGTGCTCACCGAGAGTCCCGAACAGATGCGAGCCCGTGGGATCGATCCGGACAGCGACCAGGGGCGTGCGCTCAGCCGCGCCCGGGACCAACTGCTGGACGCTCATCGGGACGGCACTCTGCAGGTCGAGTACCACGAGGTGCGGACCGGTGCGCACGGCGATGTCACGGTGCGCCGGTTCGATCTCACCCGCGACGGCGAGCCGGTTCCGATCGATACGATCGGCGGTGTCGGCAACTCCCGTGCCGAAGGGTGGTTCGGTGACGATCCCGGCCGCTCCCGCGCCGCGGACTACCGGCATCACGCACAACCCGGGCCGGAGCAGCCGTACCGGACGGCCGACCGGGTCCTCGCCGAGCGGATGGCCGAGGCGGTGGCCCAGCGGGCCGAGCAGCGCGCCGAACATGCCCGCCTCGATGCCGACCGCGCGCGGCTGCGGGCGGAGCTGGGGCGGTTCACCCGCGAAGACCTCACCGAGATCCGCCATCGCAGTCCGCGGGCCGTGGGCGAGGAGATCGCGAAGCAGCAGCGACTGGTGCGCGACAACCCCGGCCTGAGTGAGAGCCTGCGCTCGGAGCAGTTGGCGGTACTCGACGCGCTGGGCGAACATGCCCGGCAATTCCACGCGCTGCGGCTGCGGGAAGTCGCCACCTCTCAGCATCTCGGCGAACTGGGCGGCCTCGCCTACGCGGTCGATCCGGATCTGCATCCCGGAGTCGTGCAGCTCACCCCACTCGAGGGGGACAGCACCGCAAGCAACGTTGTGGATGTCGCGGCCTTCGTCCCGGGTTCCGGGACGACGCCGCCGAAGCTGCTCGTGGTCGAAGCGAAGGGTGGCCGTTCACCGCTCGGCGGTTCGCGCACCGCGGACGCGCAACAGGGTTCCCCCGAGTACCTCCGGCGCACTTTGGCGATCGACCACAACCTCGCCAGGCTCCTCACCGAGACGCCCGCGCAGCTGCGTGCCCGCGGTATCGACCCCGACAGCGATACCGGCCGCGCGCTGCTCCGCGCCCGGGAGGAGCTGCTCACCGCGCATCGGGACGGGACGCTGCAGGTCGAGTACGTCGAGGTACGTACCACCGCCGAGGGCGATACCACCGTGCGGCGCTTCGATCTAGACCTCCCGGGGCGGCCGGTGCGGTTCGACGTCATCGGCGGTATCGACCGGAACTCCGGTGACGAAGGCGGACGCGACCGGGGACGCTTGCCGGGTGCGGGGAATAGCCGGCCGGCCGGAGCCGACCGTGTCCGATGGCCGGCCGCGGGTGCCGGCGAGACCCGCGCCGTGCCCCTCGCGGGGGATACCCAGCCGATCAGGAGGGTCGACGATACTCAGCCGATCCCGGTGGCCGGGGATCTACAGCCGGTGCCGGGAACCGATGAGCCGGGTCCCGCGCTGTCCACCGCGGACACCCAGGAGTTGCCGGTCATCGACGGGGGTCATCGGCCCTCGGCTACCGACCTGCTGGGCGCGCCGGACGACGACGGGTGGTCGGGCCTGTCCGCGGAGGAAGCCGGCAGACGGTTGCGCGACGAAGTGCGGGCGATCACCGGTAACCAGCGTTTCGAGGTTTTCGGGTTCGACCGGCCGGAACTGCATCCGGAGATGGCCCGCGAATACGCCCGGGCCCTGGTCGATATGTTCCGGGAACATCCCTCGGCGAGGTTGAATTCGGTGGGTTTCCGCGACGGGATGAAGGCCGGTGTTTTCGGCCATACCCGGTGGAAGCTCGTCGACGGTGTCCGGCAGGGCGATGCGATCGAGTTCAACGCCTTCATGGCCGGGGATCCCGCTGCTGTCCGTAGCCATGCCGACCACAACGCACGGACCGGATGGTTCCCGGATGCTGTGCGGCACCGTCCCGCCTACGCGCGGGCCGTCCACGAATTCGGCCATGTGCTCGACGCGGCCACCGACCACGCGGCGCGGCGCGAAGTCAGCGGTCATCTGCTGCGGGAGTTCTTCCAGCGGAATCCGGACGCCACGAGCCTCGACGAATATTTCGATTGGCTGCACGAGACGCTGAGCGGCTACAGCTTCCACCGCGGTGGCTTGCATCTGAACCCCGCCGAGGCCGTCGCCGAGGCTTTCCTCGCCGTGACGATGAGCCGGTTCGATACCGAGGGAACTGCGCCGCCGGACCCCGCGGGGCCTATCGGCCTCATCCACGACCTGCTCATGCGAACAGTCGACGAGAGCGCACCGTCCGAATTCGGCTGGTTCGGCATTCCGGAGCTGGGCAATCCCGGCGCGGCCACCCGCGTCATCGGCCTGCCCGATCCCAGTGGTTCGGACGCCGGCCGTGACGACGCCGCCGAGCCGGGCACACCGGCCGACCCGGACCCGGTGGACGCCGGAACCGCTTGGGCGAACGCCGAATACGACAGGTTGATCGAGCAACGGAACAACCAGGCACGCGAGGCCGAGTTCTGGCGTGGTAAGCGCGACGGCCGGGTGCACGGCTGGATGGGTATCAGCAGACCGGAAGAGGTTTTCGGCACCCGGGAGTCGCTGTCGCGCACGCTGGCGGAACTGCAGCACCGGGCGACCAGCCGGACCACTGATATCGCCCCGAGCGGCGACGGCGACGGATTCCGGCGGCACAGCGAACAACTGCCGCCGAACGAACGCGACCGCCGGTTGAACGAGCTGAGCCGGCTCGAAGCGGCGGCCCGCCAGGCCCTGGCCTATCGGGATGCGCTGGCCCGCACCGACCGGGAAATCGAGGTTCTGGAGAGCAGCGGTGCGGTCGAACGGCGGCCGCTGCAAGAGATCGGCCCGCTGCAGGATCGGCTCGCCGCACAGCGGGCGGGCGAGCTGGTCCGGGTCAAACCGCATCGGCACATCCGCAACGACCTGGCCGAGCAACTCGGGGTGGTCGCGGACGGAACCGTCGACGAGTCCGTCCTGACCCCGCAGCGCCTGAGCGAAACGATCGACGGGCTGCGCGAGGCGTTCCCGGAGCGAAGCGGCGATATCGACGCGCTCGCCGCCGCGGCCCGGGCAGTGAACGAGGCACACAACCGGATCGGCCGGATCCAGGACACCATGGCGCATCTGGCCGGTGCCGGACTCCGCGATATCGAGGCCGCGGGCGGACGGATGGCGACCGACCGGGTCGGGGTGATCGACGGGGAGGCGCCGCGGATCATCGTCTACGGTCCGCGGGAGCCGCTGGGGTATCTGCCCCGTTCCGGGGCGGACCATTACGACGCCGCACTCGACCACGCCCTGCATACCTCGGCCGAGGTGGTGCGGGCGATGATGAATCCGAACGCCACCATCGAATACCGCACCGTGCATTCCGGCCGGGTCGGCGACTGGCGGATCGAGCCGGGACCGGACGGGCCGCAGGTGGACCGGCGTGCGCCCGTACTGCCCGCGGACGACCCGGCCGCGTCGCGGGATACGGTGCGCTGGCGCGACCGGGACGGGATATGGCGGACGGTCGATCCGCAGCGGCCCGACTGGAAATACAAACACCAGGGCACGCCTACGGACGAGGGCGGCTTCAAAGAACGGGATCTGCCCGAAGGTATCAGCGCTTGGGCGGTGGACCGGGTGCAGGCGGCCGTCGTCGACACCTTCGCGGATCCGGCACCGGCCAAGCCGGGGGGCCCGCACCCCGACGGCGTGAACGCCGATCTGCTGCCGCATATCGTCGGTGGCGGCAAACCGGCTACCGGTAATTCCATACCCACCTACGAACTTCCGTTCGCGGATGCGGCGAGCAATCTCATGCGGGTGTTCCTCGAGATCGCCGCCCTTTCCGGCTGGACCTGGTACGGCGATCCGGATAATCCGACTCGGCTACGCCCGCGGTTCAAGGGGCATCCGTGGTTCCGTTCGACACCTCCGGAGGTGCAGCCGCTGGTTCCGTCGGCCGAGCCGCTCCGAGCGTCCGATAGAGCTCCGGAGCATGTGGCGGACCGGGACCGGCAGCGCCGCGAGGCGTGGGCACAGGTGCAGAGCTGGGCCGACGACCAGTACGACCGGTTCCGCGGCGACGACTCCGATATCGCGCGGATCGCGGACCTGCTGAGCAGCCGCCGGGAACAGGAAATCCACGACAATGCCCGCGAGATCGTCGAGCGGATCCGGCGCGAAGTACTGCCGCGCACGGCGGTCGACCCGCGTGGTGATATCGATGCGCAGCTCGTCGACCTGGGAGTCGCGATCGACCGGCTTCAGCAGGATCTGGGTTATCGTCTCGTCCCCGCCGACCCCGAGATCCGGCGCATCGCGCTCGAACAACTGCTCGACCAGCTGAGCGCCGGACGCGACGCCGACGACATACTGAACTCGACGCTGCTCCTGCCCCCGCCGGATCGACCGGCCGGAGACGACTCCGAAGTATCGGTCCCGTTCACGGATCTGGTGGGCGCCGCGGTACCGGAACTGACACCGGATGATGTGAGCGCCGTCAAGGACCTCCTGATGCGCCGCGCCGACGTGCTGATGGACGATCCGGTATCCGGTGCCGAGATCCGGCGCGGGCTGCCGCAACTACCGCATATCGCCGAAGCCTGGCAGCGGCTGATCGACGGTACGCCGCTCCCCGAGGATCTGCTGCTCATCCGCGATGCGTGGTCGTGGCACCGGATGCTGAACCACCTGAACGAGCAGACCGGATACCAGGCCACCTGGGAAGACGTCGTGGCGCTGGTCTCCCGAATGGATGGGCCGCACTGGGACGACCACCGGCCGCCCCTGACCGGTCCGCGCGCCGGGGTGCCCTATGCGCCGCCGGCCCGCGACCAGGTTCTGCCACCACGTTCGGAGGGTTCCGTGTCGTCGCGCGGTGGCACCGCCCCGGCGCCCGGGACCGAGGTGCCGGCACACCCCGCGGCGCCGGGCGAGCCGGTGGCCGGGGATCCGGCACCCAGCGATGCGGAGGCGGATGGCGTGCCGCCCGGCCGCACGCCGGACGAAGCGGACGACCCGGTCGAAAGCGCGCAGCCCCAGCGGGATACCGATGCGGCTTTCGACCGGATGGACGAAACTCTCGACCGGATTCAGCAGGTGGTGCGGGGCGAACCGGACCACGGCGACGACGACGGTGACGGCCCCGAGGCCGCAGGCGGCGTGGTTCCGGGCGGCCCCGGAGACGAGCCGCCCGCCGCGCCACCGCACGCTGTGGGCGAACCCGATGCGCCGGGCCCGGGTGAGTCCACCGCTCGACTGCGGGCGCAGCTTTCCGATACCCGCGCCGATCTGGAGCAGAACCGGGCCGACTACCTGCGTGGGCTGGCCGATGATCTCGAGGCCGGCGGCTCGCCGGATGCGGCCGCGTCCTACCGCGATCGCGCCACTCAGGCCGAGTGGAATGCGGGCCAGCATCGGGCCAACGCCGATATGTGGTGGGACGCCGCTGGTGGCCGGCCGCCGGGCCCGCCGCCCGGCGACGGACCCGACCCCGCGGGTGGCCCGCGTCCGGATCATCCGGGGTCGGAGCCGCCCGTGGCGCCGGGTGCCGCCGAGGTCCTGGGGGAGCCGGAACGGCCACGAGGTTCGGAGGGCCCGTACACCGCCGCCGCCGAGCGGACCGACCAGATCCGGGAAACGCTGGCGGCCGCACCGGCGGGACTGTGGGCCGATCAAACGCTGCGGGCCAACGATATCCGGATCGATTACGACCGGGACCGGGCACCCGGCTACGATCCGGCCCGCCGGACGCTCGTGCTCGACCCGGATCCGGAGTTGTCCGACGGCGTCCAGATCGCGGCCATCGTGCACGCGGCGATCCACGTCGAAACCGAGAACTATCGCGCCGGCGATCCGGGCCTGCAGCGCGCGATACACAATTCGCAGCAGGACTACCTCGACCACATCCTCGATGTAGAGGCCCGGGCGCACGCGCTGGAGATCATCGCCGTTCTCCAGTTGCGCGCCGCGGGACACGATATTCCCGAACTGGCACTGGAACGGGTCTACGTCGATGCCTTCCGGGCGGAGCACGAGCGCACGGCCGGGCGTGCCCCCGAGGACCGTGACGCGCTCGCCAATATCGCCGGTCTCGACGCTCTGCGCCCGCTGATCGGCGACCATCCGGTCAGCCCCGGCCAGTCCTATGCCGAATACCACGCTGCGGTCTGGGATGCCCAATGGGGCATCCCGTCCTTTGCCGATATCGTGCGGGCCGCCCAGGCCAGTGGAGAGGTGGGCCGCACGGAAATTCCGACCTCCGGCACCACCCGGGTCGAACGTATCCGGTATGAGGACGGGCGAGAGCTGATCCGCAAGGACTTCACCGGCGGCGACCCCGATGCGGCGGTCCGCGAGTATCTCGCCGCGGTGGCCGGTGCCGCACTCGGCGCGCCGGTGGCCCGCACCGTGCCGGGTGAGCCGGGGGTGATCTATCAGGAGGTCCGGGAGGGTACCCCGGCCGGACGCAAGTACGCGCCCAGCCGGGGCGCCCCGGAGAGTTTCGGCTACGCCGGCACCCCGGCCGGGCGGGCGCTGGGTCTGCTCGACGTGGTGGCCGGCAATTCTGCTCGTGGCGCGGTGGATTGGTTGTCCACGCCGAACCGGCAACCGGTCGGATTCAGGAATCGGACAGCATTCACCGATGACGATGTAGTACCCGGCGATATCGGTCCGTTCTCCGGCCACCTGTTGCAGCGTGCCCCGGACGGGAGCATCGAATACCGGGACAACGGGATGACCCGGTCCGCCGTCGATGCGTATATCGAACGATTCGCCCGGGTGCGGCAGCAGTTCGTCGACGCGGGCCGTGGGGACTGGCACGATCTGGCGATGCGGCGGCTGGGTGAACTGCGCGAGCACGCGTTACCGCCGGTACGGGGTGAGGGGGAGCCGGAACAGCGGCCCGGAGAGGACGAATACCAGGTCGTCGACCGGTACACCAACCGGTACGGGGGCGCGGACCGGCTCAACGGTGTCCATGCGACGGTCGATACCGAGGGCGCGCTGCGACTCCAGGTCAAGGCGGGGGAAGGAACACTCAACGGCCGGGGCATGTTCCAGGAGGCCATGCGCCGCCTCGGCCATCTGGTGACCGAAGTGCGCGGCGAATGGTACGGGTCGGGTGAATTGCGCTCCAACCTGGATACGTTCAACCGGCTGCTCGCCGAGAACCCGGAGATGTCCCACGAGGAGGCAGCGGCCCGTACCTTTACCGGCAAGATGGCCCGCGAGCACGGGTTCACCCAGGTGGTGGTCGATCCGGCCGATCTGGTCGGCTCGCGCGGCGACTACGACGACGTAGTGGTGCGCTTCCTGCGACCCGAACCCGCGGCAGTGGATCCGCCGGGCCGGGACGACAGTCCCGAATTCCCCGGCGAACCCGGCGTGGCGAACCCGCGGGCGGGCCTGGACGAACCGGGCGACGGACAGCGGCCGGACCACGCGGCACCGGCGGAGGACCGGGCGGAACCGGATAGTGATCCGGTGGACGGCGAATGGTCCACGATGGGGCTCGACGAGATCGTGGCCACCTTGCGGGAGCGGTATTCGTTCCGGGAGATCACCGGTTTCACCGACCCGGACGATCCGGATGTTCCGCCATTGGATCTGCCGCTGGTGCGCGAGGTCGCCCGGGCGATCGATCTGATGATGTCGCAGTTCCCGATGCTCGATATCCGGCAGCTGCAGATCGGGCCGATCACCGAACGCGATCACGTACGTGGTCTGGCCTTCTACGATTTCGACCCGGACGATATCGGCCGCTACTTCACCGACAGGGTCACGCTCAACGAGCGGCTGCTACGCAATCCGGCCGAGTTCTACGAATCGCGGCGACGCAGCGAAGATACCGAGTTCTCGCCCCGTAACTCGGCGGCCCGCCCGGCATTTGCGACCACGATCCACGAACTGGGACACGGGCTGGACTTCGCGGGCAGTATGCGGGCCCGCGGGGCAGTCGAAGAGCTGCTGATCGAGTACTACACCGAGTCGACCGGTGGTTTCGATCCCGATCACTTCAGCGTGTGGCTGAATCAGCTCAGCGGTTACAGCTTCACCGGTCGCGGCGATCTGAACACCACCGAGGTGCTGGCCGATGCGGTCCTCGATGTCGTACTCAACGGCAGAAATGCGTCCGAACCGGCACGCGTCGTGTACAGCGCGTTGTTGCGCGAGGCGATCGACAACTACTACGACACCTTCGATACCGGCGCCGGGCTGACGCGGCCGGCCGATCTGGGGATCGGGCCGGGGCTCGGTGGACGGGATACGCCGGGGCCGGGTATACCGCAGGACGCGGACAGCGGCACCACGCCGGCAGATGCGCTCCCCGGTGACGAAGAGTCCGAGGCGGGCGCCGGCACGAGCGTGCCGGATTCGCCCGCGGATGCGTTGGATTCGATCCGGGGTGAGACCGACCCGGTCGATGGCTGGCGCTATGCCCCCGCCGATCCGGCGAGCTCGGAAATACGGGAAATACTGGCCCGCAGTGCGGCCGGCCGGCACGCACTGGCGGTGTTGCGGGATGCGGGCGCCTCGGTCCGGTTCGAACCGCCCGGTGGGGAGGAAACCGGCGATTCTTTCGACCCGCGGACGATGGATGTCTACATCCGGTCCGCGGAGCGCGACCAGATCGCGCAGGCGGCGGCCGTGGTGCGGGCCGCGGCGCTGATCGAATCCGTGGTCGGCGGACAGGTCGAGGTGACACCGTCCCGGGTGCGTGCACTGGATCGGGATGCCCATGTGGCCGCGTGGAACCGGGCCGAGGCCGAGGCGCTGGCCCGGCAGGCCGAATTCCACCGGGATCTGCGGGATACCGGTTTAGCGCCGTTCGGCGGTCCGCATGCCGATGCAGTGGACGTGGTCCGGCAGCAAACGCTGGAATCGGCGTATCTGGATGCCTACGATGCGGCCGTCCGGGCTGCCACCGACGGCGAATCGGGCCGCGTACTGCCCACCGAGGCGCCGGATATCCGGGCGGCCGAGGTGGACCGGGCGACCGCCCGGCGCGACGAAGCGGCCGCCGCGCTCGCCGATGCCGTGGCCCGCCGTGACGCTCTGATGGACACGTTGCCGGTGAGCACCGCCGAGGTGGATGATCCGGCAGCGCTGGAGCGTGCGGTCGAGCGGCTGTTGAACCGGACGATGCGGGTGGGCGAACTGAGCGCCTACTCCGAC
Source organism: Nocardia carnea (assembly GCF_029869215.1). Lineage (GTDB taxonomy): Bacteria > Actinomycetota > Actinomycetes > Mycobacteriales > Mycobacteriaceae > Nocardia > Nocardia carnea_B. The sequence goes on along the minus strand of NZ_JARWPM010000181.1, from coordinate 3,001 downwards.
CGGGTGGCGGCGCTACGCGAGTCCGCCGAGGCGGTGTTCGGTATGCGGCACGAACTCGCGCGCGCCGAATCCGAGCTGCGGACCGTGGCCGGCGAGAAATCGCGGGCGGGGGCACTCGATCCGCGGGCCGATGCCGCGGAGCTGCACCGGTTGGCGCGGGCCGCGGGGGTCACCGCGCTGCTGGGCCACCCGCACTTCGGCGCCCCGGGCCGCGAAACGGCCGCCGCGGATTGGGTTGCCCAGCACGATATCCGGCCGCCCGACGGGATGACCGAGTACATTCCGCGCTCCCCGGCGCAAGCGCGCGAGGTGGAGCGGTTGCTGCGGCGGGCGGCGGCCGGCCGGCGCGAGCTGGTTCGGACGGATTCCGATCGGCAACGGGTTTTCCAGCGGATCCAAGGCCATTTCGCGGAACACCGGCGCGTACACGGGGTCGAATTCACCGAGCCCGGCGGTACCCGCCAGGAGATCAGCGATCTGCTCACCGAACGGGCCCGGCACCTCCAGGACACCCGGGCCCAGGACGATATTCGTCTGCTCGCCGAACTCACCACGCGGCAGCAGCAACTGGAGGAAGCCCGTAACCGGGTCATCGACGAGCTCGCGGAACTGGTCAACCGCGCCCGGCCGGGCGAATCCGGCACGGCTGCCGGTCTGCGAGTGCATGATGACGGCACCGGCCGGCTCTTCGTCTTCCCGCGCGCCGCGGAAGATCATCCGGCACGACCCGCCGGCGAGGCACCACCGGCCGGCAACGAACCATCGGGCACCCGATCCACCCTCGCGTCCGATACGTCGCGGGTCGCTACCGATGCCGACGGGCCGCCGGTGGATCTGCCCACCCGTGCCCGCACGCTCCGCACCGAGGCCGAGAAGGCTCTCCGCAGCATCGATAGCAACCGCGCCGAGTGGACCCGGCAGACCTTGGAGCGGCACCGGGTCGAGGTGCGCTTCAGCTCCGAGCCCGACGCCACAGCGCAGCACAGCGCGGGTAACCGGACCCGGCTGGGTGATGCCCTGGGCTACGACCCGGCCACCCGGACGGTGATCCTCGACAGCGCCGACGACGCGGCCCAGCACGCGCGCGACCTCGTCTTCGCCGCCCGCATGGCCGAGCTGACGGCTGCCGGCGACCCCCTGCTGGAGCGCACCACCCTGACCCACGACCAGTACTTGTCGCTGATGCTGGACCGGGCGGCCGATGCCTACGCCCTGTCGTTCCGGACGATGGTCAACGGGATGGGCTACGTGGAACACCGCTCCGGTGATCCGCTGGCCCGGGCCTATACCGATGCCTTCACCGATGCGTACAAGATTGTGCGCAAAGCCTTTTCCGGGCATGCCGAGGTGCATACGCAGAATGCGGCGCATCGGGCGGCATTCCGGGCGGTGCGGGCACAACTCGACACGCTGGGTCCCGTGACCGGCCCCGGCGGCCTCGCGGCGCGCTTCGCGGCATCCTGGGACCGGGGACAAGGGCTGACGGGTGACGGTGCCCATATCGCGGATCCACGCCGTGGCCGCACCCTCGAAGGTCCCGCCGCACTCGCTGAGCGGGCGCGCTGGCTGGCGCTGGAGATCGAAGGGTTCCGGCAGGTACGGGAGACCGGCCGGCAGATAGTGCCGGTGGGCCCGGTAGAGGAGGCGTACAACACCGCCCACGAGCGGGCGCTGCACCGCGCCGAGCGGGCCCGGCAGCGCGATCCCGGCGCGGAGGATCCGCAGGCGGTCGCCCGGCAGGCCGGTCGGGAGGCCGTGCACCGCTTCCTGGAGCGCCGGGGAGCCGAGCGGACCGAGATCCTGATGGATGCCGTCCGGGCCGCCGACGAAGTGCACGACCCGAAGTGGGGCAATCCCATGCCCGAGCTGAGCCGGGATACGAGTAACCGGCCGGATCTCACCGACCCCGATCTGCCCCGGCGGTTGCTCGATGCCGAGATAGCGAAGAGGGCCGCGGCGGACGAGCGCGGAGTGCCGGAACGACTCACCGACCGGATTGTGCGGTACCCGGCGAGCGCGAAGAACAGGTGGCAGCCGGGGCTGTCGATTGCCGCACCACGCGGTGAACATATGGATGCCCTGCGTGAACTGGCGCTCACCGACCCGGCCTTTACGAACGTCCTCTGGGACGGCAGCCATGGCCTCGAGTACCTCGAACCGAAGATCGGGCCCGACGGCGACCCCTACCTGAGCTGGGTGCGCCACGCGGACGCCGAGGGCGTCGACCGCCTGCCCAACCGGCAAGAGGCCACTATTCTGCTGCTCGATCATTACCTCCGCTACCGGCAGGAGGGCCGGGTCCGCCTCGGATTCGACGAGTGGCTGGCGCAATTGGGCCCGGAGGCACGGGTCACGAAGGAGTACCAGAAGAACCACCGGCGGCCCGGAGCCGTCGGCGAGCTGCGCCCGGACTTCGTGACCGAGGTCTACCAGCGCTTCGTGGATGCGGAAACGCCGGTAACCGAGCCACATCCGGCGGCGCTGGTCCAGCGCATGTACACCCGGCAGTTCGCAATCACGAACTCGGAGTTCAGCAGCTATACGCACATGGCGGCCCGGCCGCAGCCCGTGTACTTCCGTGGCGGCTTCCTGGGCCTGTCCGTGGTGCCGGACGGGCGGGGCGGCTGGCAGGTGCCCCAGCCGACCGGGGACGGTAGTGCCACGGATGTGCTCGCTCAGTATTTCCGGGGGATGACCGCCGCTGGCCAGGAGGCCCTCGCCCGCCGGATTTCCCGCATCCTGAACGACCCCCGCGCGGAGCTGAGTCCGGAGGCCAGACCGCGTGGTCCTATCGGCCGGATGTTGGGGTGGCGACCGTGCGGCGCCGGGCCCGCCGGCCCGCCCCCCGGCCGGGGCGGGGGCGGGCCCCACCACCCCGAGCAACTGCAACATCAGGTCGAGCAGGGACTGGCTGGTCCGTGACGAATTCAACGCGACCGTCCGCTCGCCGACCCCACCCGGCGCGAGCGCGCTCTCCAGCAACGACAGCGCGGCATTGACC